>NZ_DATCSO010000117.1:0-5528 GCF_036568425.1 Salegentibacter sp.
TAGCGCAGCGGTTGCAATGCGCAGGATGGCCAATCAGCGCTGCGTTTTCAAAGAATTAAAAATAAGCCTAGATTTTTTTGTTTCTTTTTTTCATCAATGGAAAAAAAGAAAATGGTTCAAAGCTCAAAGTACCATTAACTCGCCCCTAAATACTCGTTGATCTAAACCTACAGCCCGAAGTGAGAGTGCCCTTCCGCTAGCGCTTTATAAAAAAACACTCGAAGTCAAGGTCGGCAATCGGAACATTGGGTTCGAGTGCCTTTGCAAAGCGATAGCGGTGCAAAGGTGTATCGAGAACCGAGTGAATTCGAGACGCGATAGCGGATTGAATTTGTATCGGGAACAGGTTGGGAATTCGAACTACCTTACGGATCCCAATCTCTAATTAAGTATTTGTTCAATTAACCAACCTATACAAAAAAAGGGAAAGACAGCAATTTCCTTCCCTTCAAGACAAACAAACTTGTATTATTAGTGTGACACCACAAAAGAGACTTTGGTGGTTACCCCATAAGATACGATCTCGTTGTTTTCAACTTTTCCGTTCATATCTTTTACATAGATAGACTTTATGTTTTTAACGGTTTTCCCAGCCTCCTTCAAGGCATTCTTAGTGGCATCTTCGAAACTTTTTTCTGAAGTCGCCATGATCTCAATTACTTTTACAATTGCCATAATATTTACTTTTTATTGGTTAATTAAAATTATTTTTCAGTATTAATTTAGTATTTATCCAAGGCATAGAAAAACTTATTGAAGTGATTAACAAAACATTATATTAGTTTAGATGCAAGGGATTGGTTAATTGGTTAATTAGGGGATTAGTTAATTGGTGATTTTAGGAAGAAGTGACCTTATGAGCTTGTTGTGAACTTTACTATCCCTTCCCCCCTCCTTTCCACTTTCCACTCTCCACTCCTACCGTCTAACGACTACAGCCTAAAGACTATTTACTAATTTTCTAAATTCCGTCTGAAACAATTACCTTTAACCGTCAAATCTAATCACTGAATGAACAAAAGAAAGATCTGCGTAGTGGTTACTGCACGCCCCTCCTACAGCAGGATTAAATCGGCACTTAGCGCTATTCAAGAGCATCCCGGGTTGGAATTACAGCTGGTGATCGCCGGTTCTGCCCTTCTTGATCGTTATGGAAATGCCGTGGATTTTATTGAAAAAGATGGCTTCCCCATAGCGGCAAAGGTCTTTATGGTTCTGGAGGGCGAAAACCCCACTACCATGGCCAAAACCACTGGCCTTGGAGTGATGGAACTCACCAATGTACTTTACAACCTGCAACCCGACGCCGTGGTGACCATAGCCGACAGGTTTGAGACCATCGCCACCTCTATCGCTGCGGCTTATCAGAATATCCCGCTAGTGCACATACAGGGCGGCGAAGTAACGGGTAGCATCGATGAGAAAGTCCGCCACGCCAACACCAAGCTCGCCGACCTACACCTGGTAGCTACCGAAGATGCCCGGCAACGGGTGATCAAACTCGGGGAGGCTAAAGACAAGGTTGTCAATACCGGTTGTCCTTCCATAGACCTGGCAAGAGAGATCACAGAAGAACCAGGGCTCAACTTCGATCCCATTGAGAAATACGGAGGAGTTGGAAAATCCCTGGACTGGAAAAACGGCTACCTGGTCGCAATGCAGCACCCCGTAACTACAGAATACAAACAGGCAAAACAACATATAACTGAAAGCCTCAGGGCGGTTAAGGAACTAAACATTCCAAGCTTCTGGTTCTGGCCGAATGTGGATGCAGGCTCCGACGGTACTTCTAACGGGATTAGAACTTTCAGGGAGCTGGAACAACCCGAAAACATCCATTTTTTCAAGAATATGGAACCCGTGGATTTCCTGAGATTGCTGAAAGGCTCTAAAGCCCTGGTCGGCAACTCCAGCGTGGGGCTCAGGGAGTGTGCATACCTCGGCGTCCCGGTGGTTAACATCGGGAACCGGCAAAACCGCAGAAGCCGCGCAGGAAATGTGACTGATGTTAGCTATAACAAAGAGGAGATTATTAAGGCAACAAAACAGGCGATGGAACAGGAACATTTTCCTTCTTCGGATCTTTACGGAAACGGAGATTCGGGAGTTAGGATCGCTGAAATTCTTGCCACTACCGAACTTAGTTATAGTAAAACGATCACGTATTAAATCGGTTCTCTGTTCTGGGTTGTGGGTTTTCAGTTTATAGTTTATTGTTTGGAGTTAAAAAAATATCAGGCACTAAAGTCTACTGACTAAATCAGTTCTCTGTCTGTTTTCTGATGTGATTTTTTTGTTTTGGAGCAAGGTCATTTATAGAGATCGTCATTGCGGCATGCCCCGGAATCTCACCACGAATAAATTAGGAACCAGTCATCTAATTATAAATTCATCTCAGAAAATGTTTTATGAGATTCTGAATCAAGTTCAGAATGGCGTTGAACATTACTTCTTATTTAAGTCCGCAACCTAGCCTCAATACCCAACAACTAATAATTCCTATATTTGAAAAACTAAAACTCCCGAATTTGAAAGTCATTGCAATTATCCCTGCCAGGGGTGGCAGCAAAGGAATACCAGGTAAGAACATAAAGCTACTTGGAGGCAAGCCCCTGTTGCAATATACCCGGGAAGCAGCGAAGCAGTCTAGTCGGTTGGATAAGGTTATCCTTAGTTCTGAAGATCCGGAAATAATTGAAATCGCTAAAAAGCTGGGGCTGGAGGTTCCGTTTACCAGGCCTGAAGAATTGGCGCGGGATGAAACTCCCAGCATCGAGGTTATAAAACATGCCCTGGACTTCTTTAGGGAAAAAGGGGAGGAATTTGATGCGGTTTGTTTGCTGCAACCCACTACTCCATTCCGATTGCCGGGACTCATAGACAGCTGTATTAAAAAATTCAGCAGCAACAACTACGATTCTCTGATTAGTGTGCGGGAAGTTCCCGCAGAGTTCAATCCGCACTGGGTGTTTGAGGAGAAAGAAGGCTTGCTTAAACTCGCAACCGGAGAGGAAAGCATCATTCCCCGCCGGCAGGAATTACCAAAGGCTTATTTTCGGGACGGAGCGATTTACATCACAAAGAGCCAAGTCCTGTTAAAGCAAAATTCTTTATTCGGTAAACGAACCGGGTTTTATGATACCTCGGGTACTCCTTATGTGAATATCGATACGCCAGCCGATTGGGAAAAAGCTGTAGAATTAGTGGAGAGTGGAGAGTGAAAAGAGGATAGTCTGGAGGGGTGATAGATTAATTCTCAGGTCATAGAATAGGTCAAAAATTATAAAGGATTTACAAATTATTCCAAATAAAATAATTATTCAAAAATGTGCGGAATAGCCGGGATTATTGGAGTAGGAGAACAAGCGTCCACTTTGGAAAAGATGTTGGAAGTCCAGGCTCACCGCGGTCCCGATCACACCGGGCAATATTTCGATAAAGGCTTTGCCGCATTAGGACATAACCGCCTTTCCATCATAGACCTTTCCCCTGAGGCGAACCAACCTTTTTCAGATAAAACAGGCCGTTTTCAGCTTGTTTTTAACGGAGAGATCTATAACTATAAAGAATTAAGGCAGGAACTGGCCTCAGGATATAACTTCAGTACTAAATCAGACACCGAGGTCCTGCTTGCTGCTTTCATCAAATGGGGCAAAACCTGCCTGGAACATCTTAATGGGATGTTTAGCTTCGCCATCTGGGACTCCAGGAAGAAAAAACTCTTCGCAGCCCGGGACCGGTTTGGGGTGAAGCCGTTCTTTTATTCTGAAGATAATTCCGGTTTTTACTTCGGAAGTGAGATCAAGAGCCTGCAGGCGGTCATTTCCCGTAAAGCTCCCAATGAGAAAGTGTGGGCAAACTATTTAACCTACGGTTCCTACGGAATGCCAGATGAGACCTTCTATAAAGACATTCACCAACTCCCGGGAGGACATTTTATGGAATATTCTGAAGGAAAGCTCAGCATCCAAGCCTGGTATAATTTTAATGAGCGGGTGGCAGCGATTAAGCCCAATAAAGATTTCAAAGAAGCTAAAGCGACCTATTTTGATTTACTGAAGGACAGCATCAGCTTAAGATTCCGAGCAGATGTGCCTTTGGGCTTTAACCTCAGCGGTGGAGTTGACAGTTCCCTGCTGCTGGCCCTGGTGAACCTTTTCGAAGATAAAAAAAATATCACCGCCTATAGTTTTTTCACGGGCGATGAGCGTTACGATGAACTGCCCTGGGTGAAACAAATGATCGCAACTACGCAAAACCCGCTTAAGAAAGTCAGATTCTCTGCGGGGGAAGTAGCCGAAACAGCCGCATTCATTTCGAAGATCCAGGATGAACCCTTTGGAGGCATTCCCAGTCTTGCCTATTCAAAAATCTTCAAAAAGGCCCGGCAGGATGGAATAAAGGTCCTACTGGACGGACAGGGCATGGACGAGCAGTGGGCCGGTTATGATTATTATATGAATCCGGAAAGCAATAATACCATTCAGGGTACTGGTACAAAAAGCGCCTTCTACCCCGATGTTCTAAACCCCTATTTCCTGGCCTTAACTGAAAAACCTGATTACCCAGAACCCTTCCAGGAGAAGATGCTCAACCTGCAGTATCGCGACCTTTTTTATACAAAGATCCCCAGAGCACTCCGATTTAACGACAGGATCTCCATGGCTTACAGCACGGAACTTCGGGAACCTTTCCTGGACCACCGGATGGTGGAATTCGCCTTTGCACAGCCTGCAGAGTTTAAAATACACGAAGGAGTACAGAAGTATCTCCTAAGGGAGATCCTGAAGGAACTTGCTCCCAAAGATCTGACCTACGCCCCTAAGCGTCCATTACAAACCCCACAAAGAGAGTGGCTGGGAGATGAGCTCAGGGAGTTTACGGAAGCCCAGTTTGAAAAATTACTGGCTTCCCCTGCTGCCGGTTGGTTCAATAAAAAAGAACTGGAGAAAGAGTGGAAGAAATACCGCGCCGGAAACCGGGAAAGCAGTTTTCATATCTGGCAGTGGGTTAATGCCGGGATGATGCTGGGTGAGTGATGGAATAATGCTGTGATGCTGTGACGATGCGAGCTAGTGATGCTATGACCTGGGGATGGAGTTTGTTTCGTTAAATGGTTAATTCGAGAGTCGTTAATTCGGGACTCAGGACTCGCGATTCATTAATTGGGAACCTTCGATTAATCCCCTAAATAGCTCCTTCCTTTTTTCAATGGAAGCCCATCCGAATGATCATTTTGGGCAGGGTGGATTTTTCGCGGTAGCGAAAAAGACGGAGGGTTCCGTCTCGTTAGTTCCTGATTCGTTAATGTTTATACAGGGGGATTATGAGGATATATTGCGAGTCTTGCGATTTTAAAACCCGTTTGTGAGTGTAGCGCCTCGGCACCGTTGAAAATTTTCGAAGCCCTGGAGAAAATTTAGGTGCCGATGCGCGGTTTTTTGGCCTTGTTGCCAAAAAAACACCTGCACAAATGGCGCCTTTTTTTGTTTCGTTTTTTGGGCGAGCAAAAAATGAAAGGAGGAACA
>NZ_DATCSO010000118.1:0-38711 GCF_036568425.1 Salegentibacter sp.
TATTAACAATTTCTATGCCCCGTATTTCTTAATGGCTTCACAAAATATTTACATTTTAGGGATCGAATCTTCCTGCGACGACACGGCTGCGGCCATACTTCATAACGGTAAAATTTTATCTAATGTTGTGGCCACACAGGAAGTCCACAAGCAGTATGGCGGTGTTGTTCCCGAACTCGCCTCCAGGGCGCATCAGCAAAATATTGTGCCGGTGATCCACCAGGCCATAACTCAGGCAAATATCGTTAAAAAAGATATAAATGCAATCGCTTTTACACGCGGCCCCGGACTGATGGGATCTTTGCTTGTAGGGACTTCTTTTGCTAAATCCTTATCAATGGGTCTTGGGATTCCTCTTATTGAGGTAAACCACATGCAAGCCCACATTTTAGCACATTTTATTGAGGAAGATGCTTTCGAAAAACCGGAGTTTCCTTTCATTGCCTTAACAATAAGCGGAGGGCATACTCAAATCGTCAAAGTCTCCGATTATTTTCAAATGGAAGTTATTGGAGAAACCACAGATGATGCAGTAGGGGAAGCCTTTGATAAAAGTGCAAAAATCCTGGGTTTACCCTACCCTGGCGGGCCTCTTATCGATAAATACGCACAAACGGGAAATCCCAAAGCTTTCAAATTTCCCAAACCTAAAGTGGCGGATCTCAATTTCAGCTTTAGCGGATTTAAAACCGCGGTGCTCTATTTCATTCAGCGGGAAACCAAAAATAATCCTGATTTTATTAAGGAAAACCTGGAGGATATTTGCGCCTCCATTCAATATTCCATAATTGGAATTTTAATGGATAAACTAAAAAAGGCCGTCAAACAAACGGGAATAAAACGCATTGCCATCGCCGGAGGAGTGTCAGCTAACAGTGGGATTCGTAATGCTTTAATGGAAGCTGAAAAGCAGCACGGGTGGAAATGCCATATTCCAAAATTTGAATATACAACAGATAATGCTGCGATGATCGCCATTGCAGGACATTATAAATATCTGGAAAAAGACTTCGCCGATTTTTCTATAACCGCCCAGGCACGGTATAAATTTTAAGCCATGCAACTCTTCTATAATCCTGAAATCGACGAAAATCAAAAAAACATTGAATTCCCCCGGGACGAAAGTAAACACATCATCAAGGTATTAAGAAAAAATACCGGAGATGTTCTGGAGGTCACAAACGGTCGAGGCTACCTTTTTTCAGTAAGAATAACCGATGCTAACCCCAACCGTTGTAAAGCAGAGATAATCGCTTCAGAAAAAGAAAAACCAGATGATTGGCATCTTCACCTGGCCGTAGCACCTACTAAGATGAACGATCGCTACGAGTGGTTTTTGGAGAAAGCTACTGAAATTGGTATGCACGAGGTAACTCCGGTTATTTGCGACCACAGTGAAAGAAAACATGTAAAGCTCAACCGCTTTGAAAGAGTTTTACAAAGCGCTATGAAGCAATCCCTTCACTTTACTTTACCCAGGTTGAATGAAGCCCAAAACCTGAAAGATTTTCTTGAAAAGGAGATCTCAGGACAAAAGTTTATCGCGCATTGCGAAGAAGGAATGCCAAGATTTCAACTGAAGGATAAGATCAAAGCTTCAGCAGAGGTCACAATTCTTATCGGACCTGAGGGCGACTTCTCTTCCGAAGAGATTGAGCTGGCGCTAAAAAATGACTGGCAGCCGGTGAGTCTCGGCAATAGCAGGTTGAGAACTGAAACTGCTGCTATTGTAGCCTGCCATACGGTTGCTCTTGCAAACCAGGAATAGCTCATTCCAAAAAATTATTTTCTATTTTTACTAAAATCCAGGATTTACTATGAAGATTTGGTTTGGTATTTTAATGATTATTTTAAGTGTTTCTGCGGTATATCCTCAGAAAATCGCACTGCTTAAATATGATGGCGGAGGCGATTGGTACGCTAACCCTACTGCCCTACCAAATCTTATTAAATTCAGCAATGAAAATGCTAATACTTCCGTTGATCTTAAACCGGAAACCGTAAGCCCGGGAAGTACAGCTATCTTTCAATATCCCTTTATTCACATGACCGGTCATGGGAATGTTTATTTTAGCGATGGAGATGCCGAAAACTTAAGAAATTATCTCTTAAGCGGTGGTTTTCTTCATATTGATGATAATTACGGAATGGAGCCTTATCTGCTGGAGGCTTTAAAAAAAGTGTTTCCAGATAGGGAACTACAGGAACTAAGTGCCGAGCACCCTGTTTTTAATCAGGTGTTTAAATTTCCAGGTGGTTTGCCAAAAATTCACGAACACGACAATAAACCGCCACAAGCCCTGGGGATTTTTGAAGAAAAACGTCTGATACTTTTGTTTACGGTAGAAAGCGATCTTGGCGATGGATGGGAAAGTCCAGAGGTGCATAATGACCCTGAAGAAGTTCGTCTTAAAGCCTTAAAAATGGGTGCTAATATCCTTAAATATGTTTTCGAAAATTGATGCAGCTCATTCACGAACAAAATAAATTTGAGGAAAGAAGTTTTCCCATTGTTCTTTTACTGGATAATATCACCGGCGAGGCCAATATTGGCAGTATCTTCAGGCTGGCAGATGCTTTTAATGTGGAAAAAATAATATTTACCGGTACTCCTCCAAACCTCAAAAGCAACCGTTTGAAGAAAACTGCAAGAAGCACCCACCAAAGAGTGCTTTTTGAAATTACCGAAGATTGTTTCCTGGCCGCTGATATTTTAAGATCACAGGGATATTTGCTTTATGCTCTCGAGATAACCTCAGACAGCCACCCAATTCATAATTTCGAATATGAGCCGGAAAAGCCGTTGTGTATTATTCTTGGTAATGAAGTTTCAGGAATTACAGAAAAATTATTAAAAATCACAGATAAAAGACTGCATATCAATATGTATGGCAAAAATAGTAGTATGAATGTGGCACAGGCGGCGGGAATTGCCTTATATGAAATAACAAAAACAATCCTCGCTTTCAACAAGAAATAATATATTTACCCTGTGAATTCAAAAGCAATTACATTAGGAATTTTACGTGCAGCCGGTATAATGGTAGGTATTATCCTACTACTTTATCTCTTGTATGAAATCCAGTCTGTACTTATTTATATAGCAGTTGCGGGAGTAATTTCCCTGATTGGGCGGCCTGTGGTGCTGTTTTTAAAGCATCGGCTTTTAATACCTAATAAATTGGCGGTTATCCTGGTTTTGTTGATAGCCCTTTCTATGATCGTGGGACTTGTATTTATTTTCGTTCCCATTGTAATTGAACAAAGTCAGCATTTGGGACAAATTGATATTGAAGCCTTTCGAAGCGACCTTAATGAGCTAAATCAGGAGATCAATGATTACCTGGGTGTAGAAGAAATAAATATAATTGAAGGTTTACGACAAAGCGAATTCTTTCGGGATTTTGATATAGGCGGTATTCCTCGATTTTTAAACAATGTCTTCGGAATTTTAGGCGCAGCCCTGATAGCAATTTTCTCGGTGATATTCATTTCTTTCTTCCTTTTAAAAGACAGTAAATTAATGTTGAATTCAATCCTGGTTTTTGCTAACCGTGGAGAAGAAAAGAAGTTTCAAAGAGTTTTTAATAAGATCAAGATCTTACTTTCTCGCTACTTCGTAGGTCTTTTTTTACAGATAACAGTGTTATTTATTTTATACACCATTTTACTCACCGTTTTTGAGATCAACAACCCTGTGGCTATAGCCTTTATTTGCGCATTTTTAAACCTTATCCCCTATCTCGGGCCGATTTTCGCCGGTATATTAATGGGCTTATTTGTGATCTCTAGTTTCCTGGGAGCCGATTTCACTACCGTTATTTTGCCAAGATTGGGGTATGTAATGTTGGGTTATGGAATTTGCCAAGTGATAGATAATTTTATCTCTCAGCCCATGATCTTTGGTGCGAGTGTACGTTCGCATCCTTTGGAGATATTCCTTATCATACTTATTTCCGGGTTGCTTTTCGGAATTGCCGGTATGGTAGTGGCCGTCCCTGTTTACACTGCCCTGAAAGTTATCGCCAAGGAATCGCTTAGCGAATATAAAATTGTGAAAAGACTTACCCGCGATCTTTAAACCATATGCTTTGAATAAAGCGCTTTTAAAACCCGAAATCCAAAAATTTATCAGGGAAAATCTGAAAAGCGACCTTACAGGACTTGTGCTGAAAGGTAGCCCGTTTCCCGAAGTTTCATCAGCTGAAATAGCTATGCAAATCTCAGGCCTAAAGACCGCTCAAAATAAGCTTCCTACCTGGTTTGAGACCCCAAATATTTATTATCCTCCAAAATTAAACCTGGAACAAACATCTTCAGAAATAACAGCAAAATATAAGGCATCATTAATTCAGGGCAAGCAACTTATAGACCTTAGCGGTGGTTTTGGTATCGATGATCATTTTTTTGCTGAAAGTTTTAAAGAAGTTATCTATTGCGAATTAAATGGAGAGCTTGCCGAAATTGCAAGACATAATTTTAAGCAACTTAAAAAAGATAACATACAGGTTATTCCAGGAGATGGTATAAAAACGCTTGAAGCCAGCAATAACAATTTTGATGTGATCTATGCTGATCCTGCCAGGCGGGATGACCACGGCGGAAAGGTTTTTAAACTTGCCGATTGCCTTCCGGATATTCCGACTTATCTTGATCTTTTATTCCGTAAAACCGATAGAATACTTATTAAAACCTCCCCGCTTCTGGATATTACAGCAGGTTTAACAGAATTAAAACACGTCTCGGCGATTCATATCGTAGCGGTAACCAATGAAGTGAAGGAGCTTCTTTGGTTTATGATTAAGGATTTCTCAGGGTCACCTCAAATTAAAACTATCAATTTTAATAAAAGTCAGGTTGAAAAATTTTCAGGAAGTATGGAAGACAAACCTGAGCTAAAATTCAGCTTCCCTAAAAAATACCTTTATGAGCCTAATGCCGCGATAATGAAAAGCCGTCTTTTTGAACTTTTAGCAGAAAAAACCGGAACCTCCAAGCTGCATAAAAATTCACATTTATTTACTTCGGAAAAACTTAAAGAATTTCCTGGAAGAATATTTGAAATTATTGATATAAAGTATTTTAAGCCAACTATACTCAAGAAGGAGTTTAAGGGAAGTAAGGCAAATATTACTACCCGAAATTTTCCTGAAAGCGTTGCGGATTTACGCAAACTTTTGAGGATCAAAGACGGTGGGGAGCGATATCTTTTTTTCACCACTAACCAAGAGAATAAAAAGCTAGTCATTGATTGTCGAAAGATCCTAAATTGAACCCTGATTAATGACCACTAAGGCTTAATCACCTGTTGCTGTTTGGTAAAGGAGAACATAAAATAGAATATTGCCCAGAGACTTAGTGCAATCATTCCTGCCAAGGCAAAACTTCCAACTATATATTGCCAAAACCCCTGGATCAAATCTGTAGCTGAGTCGAAATCTTCAGGCCGCAATTCCCATCTAAAACCTCTTCCTGTAAAAAAGGATCCCACCTGGTAACTTGCGTAAACTATTATAGGAATTAGCGGTGGAATACTGATGTTAGAAAACAGGAAAGCTACCACTTTATTAAGCTTGAAAACTGCGGCAAGGGTGAATACCAATAAGGTGTGAAATCCCCAGAGAGGCGAAATTCCAACAAATACTCCAAGGGCTATGGCTGCAGCCTTTTTATATGCCGGCTCGTCATTCTTGATGATATTTTCTTTCCAAAAACGCTTAAAACCCTTTCTTCTGAAATCATTATAGGTATCCCTTGGATGAATATAGAAGAAGCTTACCAAAATAAACCAGATATAAAGCAATGTAATTCTTGTAATATCCCAAAATGGCCTGAAATGGGTTACCCTGTTTTCCTCTTCGTAAAACACTTTTATAGGAATATTTTTAACCTTAACCTTGCGCCATGCCGCCTTCACAATAATCTCGATCTCCAGTTCAAACTTTTTGGTGTACAGCCGGGTTTTATTTACTGTTTTGAGCGGATATAAGCGGTAGCCGCTTTGAGTATCTGTTAAATTGATTCCGGTAACAACTAAAAACCAAAAATTAGAAAATTTATTCCCCAGAGTGCTTTTACCCGGAATTCCATCCTGGGTCATATTTCTGTCTCCTACCAAAAGTAATTCGGTGCCGGGTTTCTTATTTTCCAGTTCCTTTAGAAAAACATCCAGATCGTCGGGATAGTGTTGCCCATCAGAATCTATAGTCACTGCATATTCATAACCAAGTTCTTCGGCAATATTGAAGCCTTGTTTTAAAGCTTCCCCTTTGCCTTGATTTTGTTTAAAGTGATGAATGTTTATAGTAGAAAACTCCTGAAGAATCTGTGGGGTGGAATCAGTAGAGCCATCATTAACCACAACCAGATTGGAGGTATATAGCAAAAGGTCCTGTAGGACACTCGCCAGCGTTTTTTCATTGTTGTAAGTTGGAATAATAATACAGCAATTAAATTCCTCAAATCGGGATTGGTATATGGGTGTACTACTCAAGTCAATTATATTTTCGGCGAAAGTAACTAAATTAATTTGTATATAGCATTGATTTTTAAGGAAATACCCTCATCTGTTTTAGCTATTCCCTTAAGCCTGATCTCCTGGTTATTATCTTCAAAATGATACTCCAGGAACAATTCATTATGGATCTTGGGATCAACTATCGCCATGAATTTTACATTATGTGCATTTTTTAACTGCAACGAATTCGCCAATCGACGCTCAGCATCCTCTTTGAACAACTGCATTAAGATAACTCCGGGGGTGACAGGCCGGTTTGGAAAATGACCCTCATATATTTGGTGGTCCTTATTAATTTTTATGTGGGTAATATATTTTCCTTCTTCTTGGCTTGAAGATACTACCGAATAAAAGTCTTTTAAAAGCATCTGTTCTTTTTGGTTATTCGTACTAAAATATGGAAAAATAGGTTTAAAATGCCCCGGGGCTAATAAATTTTGTCGCATCACTTAAATTCTAAAAATTCAATTAGTCTACCGTGACGGTTTTCATTTCAGAAGTAGCGAGTAATTTTCCTCTCTCATCCTCTGTTCTTGCTCCTACTGAAGTAACGTTCTTAAATTCCTGGAGGATTTCCACATAGGTAGTAAGAGTGCTTCCGGCCACTGGTAATTCAAAGATCTCCACCGATTTGATCGAACCTATAAAGCCTGTCTTTGGTTTATCCAATCCGGCTAAAAATCCCTGATAGCCGCGCCACAAGGACATACTCTGGGCCATATGTTCTATTAGGCCGGGTTCAGAGAATATACCATCTTCTACCAGTATGTTATCCCTGGGGATGGCAAAACCAGTCTTCCCGCTAGCCTCGGTATATTCTAGCAGACGGTCTACCATAACAAATGGCGATTTTTGCGGAATTAATTCCAGAATACGTTCAACTTCGAAAATTGGTTCTTTGAGTAAACTTTGTTCCATACACATTTTTTTGCTGAATAATAAAGGCTAGAAATAACAAGCATATTATTTCAGAAAAATAAAGATAAGCTTTTGGTTGGGTTTGCCGGGTTAGATCCTGCTATCCGTTTAAAAAATTCCTCTATTATAAAAATAAAGGAAAAATTTATTGATAATAAATATTGGTGGAAACTTATAAAAGTAAAATATTTTTATGCTTAAAATTCTGATGCAAAAGTGATTAATAAAATGCTGTATTTTTATTGCATGTTTTAGCACTAAAAAGTTTGGAAGCTACATAAGTAAAAGTTACATTTGCAACCGCAAAATATTTGCGACGTTCATAATTATTGGAGAGGTGGCAGAGTGGTAATGCAGCAGCCTGCTAAGCTGTCATCCTTTTTGGATGCCCGGGTTCGAATCCCGGTCTCTCCGCAAGATTTTTAGTCTGTGGATTATTTATTCTCCTTTTCGATAGAAAAGACAGGGATAGATTTCCTCCGCTTCCCGACTGCTTCAGTGTATTTTGGAACGGAAAAGGCTAAGAATTAATTGAAAAATAACTTGCGTTGTTTTTCTGGGTGTAGCCCTTCTACAGGTTCCTATGGAGATTTGTTCAGGACAGGCTCCGCCTCCATATCGCGCCGAGCGCGATTAAAAAATACTCGGGGTGTAGCGTAGCCCGGTTATCGCGCCTGCTTTGGGAGCAGGAGGCCGCAGGTTCGAATCCTGCCACCCCGACGAACCACCTACTAAGTGGAACCAAAACACTGTTAATCTATTGATTTTCAGTGTTTTTTGTTTTTAGGGATATCAAATAATATCATTTAAAAGCATAAGTCTGGTGAATCATTCGGTGAATCATTTATTACAAATAATTGCTTAACTTCATAAGGCATTTTAGTTGATTTGACTTTCGTCTTTGCAAACTGATTGTTTCATTAAAGACGCTTGAAATGCCTAATTACACTACCTTTTCCGTATTATTCTTTGTCCGTAAACATCATGATGAGACGAAGAAATTATTTATTTACGCCCGAATTACTGTCAATGGAAGACGCTCCGAAATCAGTCTAAAAAGATCAATTTCGGTGAATCAATGGGACGCTTCAAAAGGACGCGCCAGGGGAACCGCTCCAAAATCACGAATTCTGAATCAGTATTTAGACCAGGCCTACAATAAGTTGCTTGACTGCCACAAACAACTATCCTCAGAGAATAAAGTAATCTCCGCCCAAGGTATCAAAGCTCGTTTCTACGGGAGTGATGATCACCAGAAAACCTTATTGGAACTGATGGATTATCATAATTCTCATATGAAAAATGTGTTGAAGCCCGGAACGCTGAAAAATTATTATACGACCGAAACTTATTTAAAAGAGTTTTTAAAGAAGAAAATGAGCTGCAATGATATTAGCCTCAAACAGATCAATTACCGGTTAGTAACTGACTTTGAACAGTTCCTACGCAATTATTCTGCAAAGGTTTCCAGGAAGACTTGTGGCAATAATGGCACGATGAAACACTTGGAACGTTTTAAAAAGATGCTCAACCTGGCAATTAAACTAGAATGGTTAGTTAAAAATCCTTTTGACAATTTTAAATTCCGGTTTGAAAAGAATGAACGTCAATACCTAAGTAAGCGGGAACTTCAAATAGTAGAGACTACCGAATTTACCAGAAGTAGCTTGCAGAGAGTAAAGGATATATTTGTTTTTGCCTGCTATACCGGTCTATCTTATATTGATATTAAAGAATTAACTATTCATCAGATTGTAAAGGGAATGGATGGCGGTAACTGGATCTATACCAAACGGGAAAAAACAGATGAAACCGTAAAAGTGCCATTGCTTCCCCAAGCACAAATCTTAATGGATAAATACAAGGACCAAGTTACTTCAGAAGAATATTTATTTCCTGTTTGTTCTAATCAAAAGGTCAATAAATATTTAAAGGAGGTTATGCAGCAATTGAAAATAAAAAAGACAATTACTTTTCATTCTGCCAGGCACACTTTTGCGACCACTGTTACCTTATCCAACGGGGTACCTATAGAAACGGTCTCTAAACTTTTAGGGCATACCAAATTATCTACTACTCAGATTTATGCACGGGTTTTAGAAAATAAATTAAGTGAGGATATGATGCAGTTGAAAGAAAAACTTAGCCGATAATTAAAGTATTACAAGATGTTTGTATTTGGATACAATCTTGATTACTCCCAATGACCCCAATGAAAAAAAGAGAGGCTTAAGGACGAAGATTAGAACAAAAGATTTATTGAGATTATCCATAAAAAAAAGGGATTCTGATTTACTAATAAAATAGAATCCCTTCTTATGTTTCAGAATAATTTAATGCCTAACAATGATCTTATAGGTTTCCTCTTCTTCCCTTGCCTGAATTTTCAGAAAATACATACCTTCTTTTAAATTCGATACATCCAGTTTGGTTGTACCGGTAAGATTGAGTTCAACTTCTTTTACAAAAGCTCCATTAAAATCAAATAACTTCGCGAGTTTATTAGTTTGTGTAAAAACTAAACTTTGTATTTGATTTGTAGTATTTGATTTTTCAGTATTAGATTTAATCATTACTTCGGTAGAAGCAGGATTAGGAGAAATACTGAATCCTCCGGGACCACCACACCTTTCAGAAGTAACATACATAGCTGCCCGGCTTATTCCACAAGCGTTAGTTGTAAAGAGTTCAACCAAATAGTTCCCTGCACTCGTAGACAAAAAGTTAAATAATACAGGAGCATCTTGGTAAGTCATTTCGCTCATTCCGTCAATAGTTAGATTAGGAGACGATGATACAATCCTATAAGACTCAGCTCCTTTTGAAGCTGGTAACGCATAAGGCTCCATTGAGAATTGATTTGTACAGACAATAGGTGCTTGTGGCAAGTTAGCATAAGGTTTACCCACATAAACTTGCTTCGTCGTTTGCGCACCATTATTGTAGTTTGCAGTTATAAAACCGTCACCACGACTGTTTGCGTATTTGGCTTTAACTGTGATTGTTGAAGTGGTAGAACTTATTATTTCCAGATTACTACTAGTTGACCAGTTTACATTATTTGGAGTATTTTGTAAAGTAAAAACAGAGTTGGAGGAACTACAAACCAATTCCTGACCGGAAATTGTGACTACTTGAGCTGCTTGAACAGCAGCCAAAGCATTGATCAAACCATATCCCATCTCATTATTCCAAGTACCATTTGATCGATTTGCCGTAGTCGAAAAATTATATCCACCTACTTTTTGAGCGGTACTTTCAATAATATTATTAACCTCCTGTGAAGTTAAATTTGGGTTTACAGATAGTACAAGCGCAGCTACTCCAGCCACATGGGGACATGCCGAAGATGTTCCATTAAAATTTTGAGTATAGTCACCTGCTAGCCCAGAATTAGTATTATAACCATTCGCTCCCTGTCGATCAGTAGTAGGGATTAATACACCAGGCGCTGCTATGTCTAATTGAGTTCCAAAATTACCACCCCACCAACTTTCTCCATCACAAGAACTTGGATTTTTTCTTTCTCCACATTGACTCATAGCTCCAACAACTAAAATATCATCATTTGAATTAGCAGGATAATTAACTGCCCCATTATCATTTCCTGATGCAAATACTACAACACATCCAAGACCATTTCGACCATTTGTCAATGCATTATCTATAGCGTCATCAATAATTTGATATTGAATAGCCGATCCCCAAGAGTTGCTAATAACTGAAGCTCCATTATTAACCGCAAAATTGATACCGTCAGCTCTTCGCTGACGACTATTCGGTGTGGCTGCCAAACTATTGCTAATAGACATTATTGGACTATCAGGTGCAATTCCTGAAACACCATCACCATTGTTAGAATTTGCCCCTATAATACCCGCGCAAGCTGTACCATGATTTCCCAATACTTGACTTGGAGATGTTCCAGATTCGGTATCAAAACTTAGAGGATGCATATTAGTTAAATCAGGATGGTTCATTTCCACACCGGTATCTAATACCGCCACTATTACATTCGGATCTCCCGAAGTAATCAGTCTAGCGTCACAAAAATTAATGTCAATCCCATTAGTACCTCCATTTTGACCTGTATTATTTAAATTCCACTGGTTATTAAAATGTGTATCATTAACGCAAAGGGGACTATCATCAGTCATTAAATCTGGTTGAGAAGCTTCAAACATTCCTATCTCATAAAAATAGTTTGCCATTTGCAATGAATTGCCCTTGGATTTTTTTGAACATGAAAGTGTATACCATAAAGGCATAAAATTATTATTCCCTATTATCTCAACATTATTTTTTAAGGCCTGCTTTTGAAGTACATCGAAATCTTCTGTTTTTTTAAGTTTCACATAGAAAAGATTTGAAAGACCGGCTTCAATTTTTTCAGGTGTTAGAAAGAATGGCGCATGATATAGTATATTTTCATTGTTTTCTAGTGTTATAGATTTGGACACCTCAATAACCGCCCATTTACTTTTTGTATTTTTAAGAGGTTTTGTAAGTCTTAAGCCTGTTTCAACCTTAAGATTATCAAACTTTTTAACAGCAAGGTTTTGAATATTTAATGCATTTGTTAAGGCTAAAGGATTTTCAAATGAATTAAAAACAATAAATTTTTTGTTTTCTACCTTTTCCAGAAATATTTTTTCACCATTGTACCAATAATAATTTTGTGAGAACATGGTGAAACTAATAATAGTAAAGGAGATAGTAAGTAAAATTTTTCTCATATTTAATTTGATTTGGTTAGAGTTATATCATCGAAACCTGTAGTGCCATAATCAACGGGCATAAATTGTTCAAGAAATAAAACATTATCAGAGGAATTTTCTATTTTGTGGCTCGATGTTTTTTTACTATCTTCTATTTCCCAAAGTCTGGTTACTTCTATAATATCTGTCGATTTAAGCTGATAAAACATTTTATAAATTTTGGGGTCTGATTGTTTTTTTAAATAAATAGTATCCTTATTGGAAAAGGTAAGAGTATTACACCCTTCACACGGGGAAATTTCTATCCATTCACCTGAAATTTTATCACTTAAATTCCGGTCTTCAACTGAATCACTTTTGTTACAACTTATCAGTATTATGGATAATAGGTAGAAATACATAGGTTTTTTCATATTATAATATTTGATATTTGATATTTGAATTTACTCTATTAACGATTATTTCTTATAATAAATAGATTAGTATTCTTATTACCATTCTTTTATTAAAAAAAATTATCTGAATTAATTACTAATTTTATTTGAGATGTGAAGTAGGGTATTGGATCTCAATAAGTTAAAGTTATTAAAAATATTAATAGGAATGACGTTTTTTTTATAATCACTTTCTTACGTCTAATGTTTAAATGGTTTCGTCAAGAAAAATGGATATTTATAATTTATAAAACTTTAAATCTGAAGGAAGTATGATTGGAGCACTGGACTATATTTTGAAGATATTTCTTTGCAACCTCCGGGCGCAAAGCAAGATTGTCATGACAATGACACATCTTGCTTTGTTCCTTTTTAGTGCAAATCAATAACTATGTATGTAACTTTTGACTAACAGCCAGTAGCCTTAAATATAGCTGGAGATTTATCTCTAAAAAATGTTTTTAATAAAATTTGTCGCAAAAATCAACACATTAACTAAGCTTACCAATGTATTTGTCGCAAATTTAATAAAATAGCACAAACTTGAACACTATAAATACTTTAAAATCATTTAATTAGGAATATGTAACATCGCGCAGCGTGTTACCCTCTTGCTATTCCTAATTTCATTTTTAACCAAAATAAAAACGGAATACTAATTGAAAAAATAACCTCACGGTGCTCCATACAATTTACTTTTTTTATCCTGAGCACTTTCCTTTTTTGATAAACCTCAAATTTTTCTAAAAATAAGTTCTACCTAATTATTAAATCAATTTACTTCTTCCAGAGCCTTCGCTACTACCTTTTTTTGATGCTGTTCCTTTCAAGATTTAGAATTAGGAAAGGACTTATAAAAGGGCAAAGTATGAAGCCCGGCTTATGCAGTCCGGCTAACTTCTAAATCTTGTCCATTTGCATCTACTAAAAAAAGTAGCAGGAAAATGGAAAATTAGTTTTTAGGAAAGTCTATTTTAAAGAAAATTATATCTTTATAGCACAAAGACGATCAAATAATATGAAAGCTCTTTGTTTTATGAAGTTTGGTGAATCATTCGGTGAAACATCAAATTGATTTTCAGTGAAAGTACTGTGGATAGGGCGTTTGTTCTTGAATAAATTATCCTGCCACCCCGACAAAGAAAAGCCCTGCACGGAAGTGTGGGGCTTTTTTGTTGCTCCAGGGCGAAAGCTTGCTTTCAAGCCACAGGAGCAACAAAAAAGGCCAGGAAGGCGCTAGCCTGCGGGCTTTTCTTTGTTACTTCCCCCACTCAGGATCACCGACCAGTGGGAGGTAATCCTTTTTTATTCCAGGGCGAAAGCTTGCTTTCCAGCCACAGGAGCAACAAAAAAGACCAGGAAGGCGCTAGCCTGTGGGCTTTTCTTTGTCACTTCCCCCTCTGAATTATCTTATCTAATCTAAAGTCTGGTTTCAAATATTCAGTCGATATACATTTCCTCAAACTGATGGATGCTTTTATCGGTACCAGCTACAATAACATCGTCCTTATCCCGGAATTTGAACTCATCAGGATCTATAGTGGAAATTTTCTCCCCATCTCTGTATACGGCGAGTATTGTGCAACCCGTTTCGGCCCGTACATTACTTTTGGCCAGGGTAGTTCCGGTCAATTTACCGGCAGGCAATTGAACAAGGTTAATCTGTTTTTCAGCGGCTAACGAGGTTTCGTCTTCAAATATACTGGAAGCAAGAATCCTCCCGCTAACTGTTGCAAGCGACTGAACATAATCGGCTCCAGCATCATATAATTTCTTCACATTTTCAATCTTATTGGCCCGCACTATAATATGAGTTTTACTATTCATACTTCTGGCCAATAATGTAGCAAACAAAGCCATTGTATCGTCCTGAATGGTAATAATCAAGGCAGAAACATCATTGATCCCAGCCTCTTGAAGTGTTTCAGGTTCCCGGATATCACCAACTATATTTACACCTTCTTTGTCTTGAATATCAATAATTTTTAATTCTACGTTTTTAGTTTTAAGGATGCTAAAAGCAGCTTTCCCCGATACACCGTAGCCAACGATTAAAATTTTATTCCCGGAAAAATGTCTAATTGTCGCTTCTGCCTTTTTATTAAGCTTCTTGAGTTCCTCTCTGTCTCCGGCAACCAGTAAACGTATCTTTGAGTTCAAAATAAGGTCAGCAGGTACCGGACTTTGGAACTCCCCGTTCTGCCAGGCACCAATAATATTCATATAGTATTTATCCAGTAAATCAGCTTCAGCTAAAGATTTATTACAAAGTTCACTCCCTTCTTCTATATCAATTTCTATCAGCTCAACGGAATTATTAATCTCCACACTTTTGTTAATAGAAATGGCAGGAACCTGGACAGCGAGGCTTTTTCCTATTAACTGTCTTGGTGAAATAGTACTATTAACCCCGGCCAGTTTATGGTAAGTCTCCATCTCCTCATCCTCAAGTACCGCAATTGTTTTTACAGATTTATTCAGATTTCTTATAGAAAAAATAATGCTTATGTTTTTCACGGTCGTTGAATTGAGCACAACAGCCTTGGCATGTTTTAGACAGGCAGCTTCCAGAGTGATTTCAGATTCGGGGTTACCTTTCATCACCTTTAAACCTGATATAAAAAGTTCTTTCGCGATTTCCTCACTGGATTCTATAATTACATAATCCTGGTTTCGGGATCTAAGATCTTTGATCAATACTTCAGCATGAGTTGAATAAGAACATATAATTACATGATCTGTTTTACTTATTTTGGTTGGTGGGGATTTTTCAATTGCACCCTGTAAAAAGGGAAGAAAAAAAACAGGGAAGGCCACAAAAACAAGTACTACCCCAGTTAGATTCATCATGAGCACGAAGTAATTTAAAAAATCACTTTGCCAGGGTGAAAAGCCTCCATAACCACTTGTTGTCAAAGATTCTACAACAACCTGTAACGACTGGGCAAAAGTCACCTCCCGATTTTCAAAAAAGGACATGGACCATACAAAGATTACCGCATAGGTAACAATAATTGCAGCAACAATGAGAGCTGAAGATGCAATTCTTTTTTTTAGATCTTTTTGCATGGAGAAGATTTGTTAAAAAAAACTGGTAAATATTTTATCTGAATTTGGCTTTCTGTATTCCGATAGAAAAGCTGTATCTAAGCTGAGTTTATGCTGAGTCATTTTTCTATTTTTTATTCCCTTAAATTCACTTTGTTTTATATGTTTTTGGGTATAAAAGAGAGACTATTTCAGGATATGCTGTTTTCCCTAAAAACATTGCTTAATTTCTGAAAATTACTGTTCTAAAGTGCTAATCTTTAGAGTATGTAAAATAGTACGCTTTAAAAAATAATAAATATGGCAAAATCACCCGAACACCCGGTAAACAATGAGAGTGAAAAGTACCACTCATAAATGTTAAATGTAATAATTAATTTTTTCCTAAAAATTTAATATGTCTGTTTTTTAAGCAAAAAGCCATTAGAAATCCTGAGATAATAAATTCAAATATGAGACCTTCAAGTAAGCCTCTGCAAAGTATCCGGGCAACGCCTTTCTGATCGCCAATGGTTCAAAACTGGTTCTTTGGAGGTTCAGGATAAAAGCTTGTTCACACCAATTGAAAATCAAGAATACTAAATGAAATATCTTCCAAATTATCTAAGAATATTCAGGGAAATCAAGATGGGTTTCTATAAAAAAAAAATATAGCTTACTGGTTTTCGGGTATAGCAGAGTTAAAAATCAATCCTGACAGCGCGGTGAAATGCAGCTCTTGAAAAAATTCCTGGTTTTTTTTTGGGCACATTGAATTATAGGTAACATCCTTTAAATACATCCATTTTTTAATCTTCCCTCCTTCTCTTTTTAACAAAGCGCCGATAAAATTACCTTATTTAAGACCAGTTGATTTGTAGATAAAGACATAGTTTTCAATGACTTTCCTCATATTTTATTTTCGGAATTTTGTTTTAATTTGATAAAGATTTGATCCAATGAAAGCTGCTTTTATAATTCCTGTCTTTCTTATTTTTTTTTCTTGTTCAAAGTCGGTTGAAAAAATCACACCACAAAGAACCAAATTGGTAGAATCTGTTTATTCTTCTGTAGTGATTCAACCCGACAGTCTTTATAAGGCATATACTACAGTTATTGGCATAGTTGATCAAAACCTGGTAGAAGAAGGTGACCGGGTGGAAGCCGGGGCTCCTATTGTACAGCTAGTCAATATTGCTCCTGAATTAAGTAAGGAGAATGCAAAACTCAGTTTTCAGCAAGCCCGGAGCAATTATAGTGGGACATCTGCATTACTTAAATCATTGGAGAAGGAAATTCAATCGGCCAGGTTAAATCTTCGAAACGATTCTATTAATTACCTGCGACAAAAAAGATTATGGAAACAAAACATAGGTTCAAGGGCCGATTACGAGAATAGAAAGCTTGCCTATGAACTTTCCAGTAATAAACTTCAGGTCTTAAAAGAAGAATATGAGCGTACTAGAAATGAATTATCAATTCAGGTACGGCAAGCTTTGAATAATTATAAATCTTCGGAATTTACTTCAGGAGAGTTTACTGTCACCAGCAAAATTAATGGCGTTGTGTATGCTCTTTATAAGGAAACAGGGGAAATCGTGAATACTGTAGAACCATTAGCCCTTATTGGAAGTGCCAAAGAATTTGTGATAGAGCTTCTGGTAGATGAAATGGATATCGTTAAGGTAGAAGCAGGTCAAAAAACTTTCGTCACTCTAGAGGCCTATGGTTCCCGGGTTTTCGAAGCTAAAATCAAAAAAATATACCCGGCCAAGGATGAAAGCACTCAAACCTTTAAAATTGAAGCTGAATTTTTAGAAGAGCCGCCTAAACTATATCCGGGTCTGGTTGGAGAAGCAAATATTATGGTTGCTGAAAAAGAGGATGCCTTAATAATTCCTAAAGAGTATCTTCTGGATGATAACCGGGTTCTTACCGAAGACGGGCCGGTAGAGATTGTTACCGGAATCCAGGATATGGAGCATATAGAGATCATTTCTGGTATAGATGAAAAAGAAACTGTTTACAAACCGGAGCAATGAGATCCTGGAAAGTAATATTGGAAATTGCGAGGACGCACTTATTCACTAAACTGAAATCTACTGTTACAGCTTCAATTGGAGTAACCTTTGGAATAGCAGCCTATATTACCCTGGTGAGTTTTATGACAGGACTTAATTCTATGCTGGACGATCTTATTTTAAACCAGGTTCCTCACATTCATCTCTACAACGAAATAGAACCTAGCGAAAAGCAACCTATTAGCCTTTATAAGGAATTTGAAGACGCTGTACCTATCATTCATTCTATAAAACCCAGGCAAAATCAAAGAAAAATCCATAATGCAATTCCGATATTAAATGATCTGGAGAAAAATGAAAAAGTCAAGGGAGCAAGTCCGCAATTACAAGCCCAGATCTTCTACCTTTCAGGAAGCATTGAATTAGGCGGAAATTTAACGGGAATAGATATTATGAAGGAATCCAAACTCTCCAACATTCAGGATTATATCATTGAAGGGAGCATTCTGGATTTAAAAAACACTCAAAATGGCATTCTGCTTGGCTCCGGAGTCGCGAAAAAAATGTCTCTCTCGGTTGGGAGGAAAATAATGGTAAGCACGGCCCGGGGAAATCGAATCCAGTTAAAAGTTGTAGGAATATACCAAAGCGGTATTGCCGAAGTTGATAACATTCAAAGTTTTGCCAATTTAAAAACGGTACAAAGAATCTTAGGCGAAGCTGAAAACTATATCACCGATATTAATATTAAGCTAAATGATATCAGCCAGGCCCCTGCCCTGGCTAAAGTCATGGAAAGAAAATATAATGTTTCGGCCCGGGATATAAATGAAATAAATGCACAGTTTGAAACAGGAAGCAACATAAGAAATCTCATCACCTATGCGGTATCAATCACTTTACTAATAGTTGCGGGCTTTGGAATATATAATATTCAGAATATGCTTATTTATGAAAAGATGAATGATATAGCTATTCTGAAAGCAATTGGTTTCTCGGGAGCAGATGTGCAATTAATTTTTCTGAGCCAAGCTGCATTTATAGGATTTTCAGGTGGAATTCTTGGACTCATCCTCGGCTTAGGCCTTACTAATTTTATTGACAATGTTCCTTTTGAGACAGAAGCTTTACCGACTATTACAACTTATCCGGTTAATTATAACCCGGTCAATTATATAATCGGATTCTTTTTTGCTCTTCTATGCACTTTTATAGCAGCGTATTTTCCTTCCAGAAAGGCAAAAAATATAGATCCGGTTCTAATTATACGAGGAAACTAAAATTATTATGAGTATAATTCTGGAAACAAAGCAGATCAATAAATACTTCGGAAAGACAAAACCTTTTCATGTCCTTAAGGATATAAGCCTGGGAATCAAACAAGGCGAATTTGCAAGTATTATGGGTAAGTCAGGTTCAGGAAAATCCACCTTGCTTTATATCCTTTCTACTATGGATACCGATTACAGCGGAGAGCTTTACCTTCAGAATGAACTTATAACAGGAAAATCCCAGCCCGAATTATCTCATATTCGGAACAAAAAAATAGGTTTTATTTTTCAGTTTCACTACCTCTTACCGGAGTTTAGTGTGCTGGAGAATGTGATGCTTCCTGCGAAGAAATTAGGACTCAAAACTCTGGCAGAAATCAGGGAAGAGGCTATGGATTTACTTAAGAATCTAAATATTGGTCACCTGGATTCTAAAAAGGCCTCGAAAATTTCAGGAGGTGAGAAACAAAGAGTTGCTGTTGCCCGCGCTCTTATAAATGAACCGGTTCTTCTTATAGGAGATGAACCTACCGGGAATCTGGATAGTAGTAACTCCGAAAACCTGTTCCAGATTTTAAAAAAATTAAAAGAGAAAAAAGGTCTTTCTCTGCTTATGGTTACCCATGATGAAGATCTTGCCAAAAGAACCGACCGCACCATCTACCTGGAGGACGGTCGTATTGTTAATTAAGATTATAACTTTGATAATTGATTTTCATCTAAAATATAACTGGCAATTTTTAAAATATATTTGATTTCAATTTAAAACTTCCTGTTAATTGATCTCTCAAAACACACTAATTCACTATCTTTAATAGGACTATAGCCTTTAAATTCAGTAAGATGAGTGTTTCAGTTATTCGAAAAGATGTGGAGTTTCTTCCGGATTCCAGCAGGATTCTAGCCAGGTTTTTTAGAGCCGAGGATTTAAGAACCCAAAAACTTATAGCCAGAGTTCTTGCTCTGGAAGAAACCGAGGTTCAGCTTGCCCTGGAACAAACCTTACGGGATTTTGCTTACAGGCACAGAAATATTTCTAGGGTTTTCAAAAAGCATTTTCAACATTTACATGGATTAATAGAAAAAATGCAAGTAGATATCAATCAAATTTCTGAAGAACGCAAATTGTTGATAGGGGCATACTGTACCATGGAATATTCCATCGAATCTGCGGCTTTCTTTAATCCCTCAATCATGGAAGATTTTGATCAAACTATGCTTAAACCCGGTGAAAAGAGGGTTATTTTATCCTTTCGGGCAACAGGTGAAGGGCACATTTCTTCCATTGTTTTCAGAAGAGCCATAATCGATAAAAACTGTAATATAAAACTTCACAAAATTGGGATAGATATCGATATGCCGGAGATCTCACATAAGACACTATATGATAAAGAGCGCTTCATCCAAAAACTTAAAGAAATGGAGATCCCCGAAAAGTATATTATGACTATCATGCAGCAACTGCCTGATAAATTTGAATATTATTCCCTTAAAGAAGCAGTGGCCGAGGTATTAAATAATAAACGTATAAAAGCAGAGAAGCGATTGGCTTTAGAGGAGATAACCTGGCTGGTAGATTCATTCTATGATCTAAAATTCCATCACGATTCCGATATTACCGAAAGAGTGATTTTTCCTATATCAGCTTCAGAAAGCCGGGGAATTGAGGACGCCCGTTTTGTTTGCTTTCATGATGAGGATAATACTGCAAAAATATTCGCTACTTATACGGCCTTTGACGGACATACAATTCTGCCAAAATTGGTCTCTACAGACGATTTTTATACCTTTAGAATTATGCCCCTCCACGGGAATGGCGCGAAAGACAAGAACCTTGCTTTTTTTCCTAAAAAAATAAATGGAAAATATGCCATGCTTAACCGCGTTGATGGAGTGAATAATTACGTGATGTTTTCTGAAAGATCAACTTTATGGAATGATCCAATAAAAATCCAGGAACCGAAATATCCCTGGGAATTCACCCAAATTGGAAATTGTGGGTCTCCCATCTTTACCGAAGAAGGCTGGCTGGTTTTAACTCATGGTGTGGGCCCCATGCGCCGCTACTGTATTGGTGCATCCCTTTTTGATCTGGATGATCCCACTAAAGAAATTGGAAGGCTGAAGGAGCCCTTACTTATTCCTTTAGAAAGTGAACGCGATGGATATGTTCCTAATGTGGTTTATTCCTGCGGTTCAATAATTCATAACAATCACCTGATCCTGCCTTATGCCGTATCAGATTATTCTTCTACTTATGCTGTTGTTAATATGGATGAGTTGCATACAGAATTAAAAAAATAATTAATATTAGATCGATTTAATCCTCGTCCAAAACAGGTCTTTTTCTCATCTCGTCAAAAAAGTCCGTTTTTCTGGTGGACACACAATTGGCTGCATAGAGATATAATGCTGCACTCCAGGTTTGCCAGTCCTGTCCTTTAGGAGCTCCATCCTGAGCCTTGATCCATTCATTAAAACCAAATTCCAGTTCCGGATTCTTTGACATAGATACTATACGGGTTAATTCCAGAAGTTTTTTCTCAGCCAGGGTAAATCTTTGAGCGGCGACAAGGGCAGCTATATAAATTCCGATTATAAATGGCCAAATCCCCCCATTATGATAATCACCGGGAAGGTTAAAAGAGTTATATCTCTCATGCCAGTCAAGGTCCCGCCGTTTAATGAATGGAAAAAAATTTGGGGGAAGGTCTACTGCCAGATCCCCACTTAATTTCATAGCTTCGCATTCTTTTTCGATCCAGTTAATCATTCTTCGGGCTCTGGAGGGAGAACTCAAACCCGAGAGAATGGCCAGGCTGTTCCCCAATAGGTCAAAACGTTCACTACTCAATATCTTATAAGACCATAAAGCATAATAGGGCTTATTCTTTAAAACCAAACCTTCGTGCACATAATGGTGCATTTTTTCTGCGGTAATGGCAAATCCGCCCATCTCTTTCCGTATCGAATCTGCTCTCTTATTATGACCTAAAATCCTTAGATAACTGTAAACCAATGTATTTACAAAAAGTCCATATCCTAAGACCCATTGTTCATCCCTCCAGTCACTTGTAGGCTGCTGGGCCACAAGATATTGATCTGCAGGACTTTGATATTCCATCCACAGAAGAGCTTTTTCTACGGCTTCCTTCAGGAAATCTGGATCTTTTAGGAGTTGCCTGTAAATACCAACCCCAAGTAAAAATAAGGGTGTGGTGTCACTGGCGCCCCTGTCTTCCTTATCATTGGCCAGAGAAGTAATATGCCCTTTTTCAGACTGCGTCTCAGAAAGCTTTTCCAAAACCTTCTTATAACTTGCAATCAACTCAGAATTACCGCTCACAGCAACGCCTAATATAGCAAGCATCAGGTCTCTGGTATAAGGTTCGGGGTATCCCCAGGCAGCTGTTCTGGGAAGACAATGCTTTGTTCCTCTTGAATTGTTAAGAAGGACCTCCAAAGCCGCTTTTTTAGCCGCAGCTATTTTATGTTGATTCTCAGAATTCATCTTCTTTAATTTATTCGATTCCCAGTTTATTCTGAATTAATTGTACAAATCTTTTTGCCACTATCTTATAGTCAAAATTAGTAACCACATGATCACGGGCTGCTTCCCCCATATCCCGACGTAATTCAGCATCATTCATTAACTGAAGCAGATATTTAGCGATATCATGAACATTGGCCCGGTAATCTACAGTTCGTGGAAACTGAAAGCTCACTTTATGATTCTTCTTGAATCCCGATTCTTTACCTAAAACCACTTCATTAACCACATTTTGTTTAGCGATTTCTGCAAGGAAAGCGGTTTTATTATGAATAAGGGTATCTAGCATTCCCATGGCATTTAAACTTATAACCGGTTTGCCACAGGCTCCGGCCTCTACCTGGGGCATCCCAAAACCTTCGAGCCGTGAAGGAGCAGCGTAAATATCACAGGCGCCTATCAGGTAAGGCATAAAATTTCGGGAGGTTGTGTTGGTGGCGTAAAAAATATTCTTTTCTATCCCCAGCTGCTGAGCCAATTCAAGATCCAGTAGGTTCTGCACTTTTGTTCTTGGTTGAGGCCATACCTTACACACATATTTCCAGTCGGGTGCCTGGTTATCAATAATGGCCAGGGCCTGCATAACCTCCTGTGCTCCCTTTGAAGCGGCATCGCCTCCAACGGTAAGAATCATGATCTGGTCTTGAGCGATTCCCAGAGAATCTCTTACCGCCATAATTTTAGGATTATCTTTCTTATAAGGGATGAAGTTGGTAGTATCACAGCCTACCGGCAACACTTCAATATTATCGGGTTTGATCCCATCGCGAACATACATCTCCTTAACCCAAATAGAAGTCACAAGAATAAGGGGCAACTCATTGAGTATTTCCTGGTAATTTGCTATGTATCCATCGGCCACTAACCAGGGGACGGGCTGAATGCCATAGCGTTGTGGATGCAGGATAAGATGCGGGGTGTGCCCCCAATACCCTACTCCTACCACAATATCGGGTTTGAACCAACGATAATACCATTCTTTCTCCTGCGCCGATTCAAAATGAGCCGCATGGGCATTGACACCCAATTCAAGGAGCCCCCTGTATAATAAATCTCCCTGGGTGGCCAAACCTCCCGGGGAGGGTGGGTAATCGTAGAGCACCAGTACTTTCATATTATTCTAGTTTAACAATAATAATAGCCTTATGATTGGGATTTTTTCAGCCATCTAATGGCTTGCTCAGGCTTTTTAAATCTTCGGAAGGCTTCGGTCTTTGGAGTTGTCGCTGCCTCAAAACCACCGGGTTCAAATCCATATATTTCTGTGATAAGTTTAAATTTCATTTTCCAAATATTCTCAGGAAGTGGCTCGAGAATTGAAGCACTTTCAATTGCTTTTGGAAAGTACAACTTCCCTCCATCTTCATACGCAAAGGTCCATAGCTCTGTTGTCTTAATCTCGTTTTTTTTCCAAAGTTCGATAACCGCGCTTCCTGTTTCCTCATGACGCTTATGCCTGGTATATTCGCCTGAGGGATCGTGGGTGATCACCAGGTCAAAACTTTGTGAAGGCAAAAGTTCAAGAATTATTTTCTTTACCTCTTGGTCATCCAGCGGCACCTGTTCCGGGCCATCATCCATATTCCCCATGGCTCCGCTTGCATTCAGCATTTCCAGGACCTGGTAAAATTTAGGGGCCCTGTCGGGGTCTGACTTTCTACAAAGGGAAATTATATGCCAGTCGTGGCCCTGGTGCATAATGATTAGGCCTCCGCACCATAGCGTTTCATCATCGGGATGAGCAACAATAACCCCCACCTTTCTTCCAGGAATACTTAAGATCGAATTCATGCTTCCCAAATCAGAAATATTAAAATTACCGGCAAAGTCCTTAGATAACAATGATATATATCAAGCGGAACAATTTATTTTTAATAATAAAAGCTCATAAATTACAATTAAAATATCACGGTAACACACTGATATATATCATTTTAGGAATTTGAGATTTATTATAAATTAAACTGTTAATTCTAAAATATAATTATCATGAAAAAGCTATTAATAACTTTGTTTGTGTTGGGATTTACCTTCCAGTCTTTTGCTCAGATCACAGAATTGCCGGAAATTGAACTGGTTGCCGTGAATTATAAATATCTCGATGCAGCGGGGGATGAGGATGCATCCATTTCGGTGAAGCAACTTCAGCAGCAGGTAGCCGAATATGATGTAAGAAAAGCCAACTTCTATGCCGATGAATATGATTTTTATACCGTAAATTTCTTTATTCCTGATGGGAAAATCCTGGCTTCTTATGACAAGGATGGTAATTTATTGCGTACCGCTGAAAAATTTAAAAATGTTGCCCTGCCCCAGGCTGTAAGGGATGCAATTGGGAAACGCTTTCCCAACTGGAGCATTGCTGAAGATGTTTACCGGGTAAATTATCATGAAAGCGGTAATGTAAAGAAACGATATAAAGTTCTTCTTAAAAATGGGGATAAAAGAATGCGGATCAAAACCGATGAAAAAGGAAATTTTCTCTAAAAATCAATAAGAGCGGTTAAACCGCTCTTATTTTTTTATCTATATAAGAAATCACCTGGCTTTTTCCCTGCTTTGTAGGTATTCTTTATCTGTGATGTCCAGGATCATAGGTGTGATACTTATTTTTCCCTGTTTAACTGCCCAGCGATCAGAGCCTTCATCTTCAGGCTCAATAGGTACAACGGTAAACCAGTAATGTTGTCTTCCCATAGGGTCTTTATTGGCAATAACTTTACCGTCATAATGTCTTACAGATTGGGTGGTCCAAAGAATCTCTCCATCAGGGAAACGCGGGAAATTAATATTTAGAAGTTCCCGGTCTTCTTTATCAATCACCTCTTCGAAAGCCTTTTTTACAAAAGGTTCAAGAGCTTCAAAATCTGGTTCACTATCCCCTACCGAAACGCTAAAAGCTATACCCCGTATTCCAAAAAGAACTGCCTGCCTTGCAGCAGAAAGTGTTCCGGAGTGCCAGGCAGAATTCCCAATGTTGGAGCCTATGTTAATTCCGGAAACCACCAGATCTATATCCTCCATAAGATGAGTACCCAAGGCCACACAATCGGCAGGGGTGCCACTTACCCGGTAGGCTTCAATACCCTCAAAATGTATGGGTGAGGTTTTATAGGTGATCGGTTTACCCGAGGTAATTGCCTGCCCCATAGATGATTGTTCAACATCGGGAGCCATTACGATCACTTCTCCGTATTTTGAAGCTACCCTGGCCAGGCAGGATAAGCCTGGGCTGTATATACCATCATCATTAGTGACCAAAATTTTCATAACTTAAAATTTTATATCAAATTTTTATAAAATTTAATTTACGAAAATATACACAGCTTAATGGCCATAATAAAGTACATAATCAAAAAATTATCATTATTTTAATAGACTACCTACCGGAATTCGTTTTAAAAGCTTTAAAATTTAAATCATAACTTATTGTTAAGTGACTTAGAATCTTTAATACTGGAATTTAAATTTGAAGGAAAGATCCAATCATGAAGAAAGCTCAAATTATACATAATCCCACAGCAGGAAATGCGGGTCATTCCAAAGAAAACATTATAGAGCTGATAGAAAAGGAAGGTTTTGTCACAAATTATTTTACTACCGATGATGAAAATTGGGAATCCTTCAGCAATAATGAAATGGATGTGATTTTCCTGGCAGGTGGAGATGGTACGATTCGAAAACTAGCTTCGGCCATGATTGAGAGCAAGATGTGCGAATCACATATCCCAATTTACCTTCTACCTATGGGTACTGCCAATAATATAGCCAAAAGCATTGGAATTTTTAAAAAATTAAGTGCTGTACCTTCAAAAAAGGAAGAAGAAATTCAGAAATTCACTTGTGGTAAACTAAAGGGTATTAAGGCTGAGAATTTTTTTCTCGAGGGAGCAGGATTCGGCGTTTTCCCTGAGTTGATTCGCCAAATGAAAGAAAGAGAGAAAGATGACGAAACCTCAGATGAAAAACTGAAACGAACATTAAGGGTTCTACTGGAAATAGTAAAGAATTTTAAAGCTCAAAAGGCTAAGATCAAAACTGATGGCTTGAAGATTAAAGGCTCTTTTCTTCTAGTGGAACTAATGAATATTAAATATATAGGACCGAACCTTAAATTTGCTCCTAATGCCGATGTAGAAGACGATTTTCTGGACCTGGTTTTAATCCCGGAAGCAAAAAGAAAAGCTTTTGTTCAATATATCGAGAGTCTTATCAATGAAACTTCAGAACTACGGGATATTAGGAATTTCATCAAAATCTTACGCGTTGAAAAGCTAGAAATAAAATGGAAAGGTTCAAAATTGCACGTAGACGATATCCTGGTTGATGACTATGATGGTAAAAAGATTAGGATGGAAATGAATTCTAAAACTCTTGAATTTTTCACCAATAGCCCTGTCTATCAGGAAATTCTAAAGGAAAAATCGGGAACTTAATTTCCAACCAAATTCCTTGCTCTTTTAGGTAGGCTCTGAATCCGTGATATTGAATCTTCCAAAATCAGAATTGCCACCTCAGTCATATTCTTTAGTTCGTAAAATGCGATAGAAAACGTTTCTACTTCATTTATTTCAGTTTTTAGCTGAAATAATTTTTTAAGCACTTCTTCCTTAAGCACCAAATCAGTTCCCTGAACTACCTCATATCCCATTAATTTATTTAACCTGTTCAGCTTATTTTTAATCAAAGTGTTCTTATTTGATGTTACCTCAGATTTGGATTCTGAAAATTCAAAACCAGCAAATTGCACTTCGTCTATTTCTTTAATTAGGGTTTCAAAAGCCTGGTGCGAATAAACCAAAGCCTCCAGAAGGGAGTTTGAAGCCAACCGGTTAGCTCCATGCAAGCCGGTGTATGCACATTCTCCTGAAGCATAAAGGTTTTTAATCGAGGTTCTTGCATTATAATCTACTTCAACTCCACCACATTGATAATGTGCGGCAGGAACAATAGGGATAAGGTCACTTTCAGGATTGATTCCGACTGAATTACAATAGGAAACTATTGTGGGAAAGTGTTCCTTAAAATCCGGAAAGTAAAGGTGCCTGCAATCCAAAAATACTGATTCTTCATTGGACTCTTCCAGTTCCTTTACGATGGCTGAGGATACAATATCCCTTGTAGCAAGTTCTCCGCGGGAATCATATTTAAATAGAAATCGTTGACCGTCTTTATTCACAACATATGCTCCAAAGCCTCTTACCGCTTCTGAGATCAAAAATAAGGGGTGTCTGTTAGGTTCATATAATGCTGTTGGATGAAACTGAATAAAATCCATATCCTTTATTCTGGCTCCAGCCCTGTTTGCAATGGCCAAACCATCACCAGTTGCCAAAGAAGGATTTGTAGTATTCCCGAAAATCATCCCGCTTCCCCCAGTAGCCAAAAATGTAATCCTGCCGTTTATCTGGATAAGTTTGTTGATGTTCTTATCAATGGCTTTTACTCCTATACATTTTATTTGCTTCTTCTCCTCTTTCGTTAAAAGATCGGTGACAAAATAATGATCCTGAATCCTGATATTCGGTAAAACTGTCACCTTTTTCAAAAGGGTTTTTTCCATCTCCAGACCGGTTAAATCCCTATGATGAACTATTCTGGCCTGGGAATGGCCACCCTCAAGCCCGAGCGCAAGTTCACCCGATTTATCCTTATCAAACGAGGCTCCCCATTCCATAAGCTCTTCCAAACGAGCCGGTGCCTGAGACACTACCATTTCCACTACTTTTCTATTGCTCTGGCCTTTACCAGCCTTCATGGTATCTTCTATATGCTGCTCAAAACTATCTTTAAGTTTATTCAATACTACAGCTATTCCCCCTTGCGCCCTTGCGGTATTACTTTCCCCATCTACACTTTTGGTAAGGATCAGGATCGAAAGATCAGGCCTTCTCTCCGCAGTTTTGATTGCAAAAGAGAGTCCGGCTATCCCGGAACCAATAATCAACACATCACTTGTTTTTTTCATCTTATTGGGATAATTCCATCATTCGTTTTATTGGCTTATGAGCTTGCTCCATCAGATCATTCCCAAGCAAAATTTCAGGAAATTCGTCATCAAGACACATATAAAGTTTCTCCAGTGTATTCATCTTCATAAAGGCACATTCACTACAAGCACAGGAATTATCCTCCTTGGCAGGAGCGGCAATTAGTTCTTTATTTGGTACATCTTTTTGCATCTCGTACAGGATCCCGGCTTCGGTAGCAACAATAAAACTACTTTTCGAACTATTTTTTACATAATTAAGCATTCCTGAAGTGGAACCTATATAACTTGCCAATTTCAGGATATGTGTCTCAGATTCGGGGTGGGCAATGATCTCTGCCTGTGGATTTTTTTTGTGAAGTGCTATTAATTTTTCAAGCGAAAAAGCCTCGTGAACAATACATGCTCCATCCCATAAAAGCATTTCCCTTCCGGTTTTTTCAATAAGATATTTCCCCAGGTTCTTATCGGGGGCAAATATGATTTCTTTCTCCTCCGGAATAGAATTGATTACCTTTTCGGCATTAGAGGAGGTACAAACAATATCGCTTAAGGCCTTGATCTCTGCAGAGCAGTTTATATAAGTTACCACAACATGATCTGGGTATCTGGACTTTAATTCTCCAAAAGTATCAGGGGGACAACTATCTGCCAGGGAGCAGCCCGCCTGAAGATCGGGTAAAAGGACTTTTCGCGAAGGATTGAGAATTTTAGCTGTTTCGGCCATAAAATGTACTCCGGCAAAAACTATTATATCCGCTTCAGTTTCGGCAGCTTTTTTAGCCAATTCCAGGCTATCACCTACAAAATCTGCTATTTGCTGAATTTCAGCTTCCTGGTAGTAATGCGCCAGGATTACAGCATTTTTCTGCTTTTTAAGCACATTGATCTTTTCCTGTAATTCGGCAGTATTTGGTTTGAAAAGGTTCATGGATATATTTTGCAAACAAAGCTACAAGCATTAGCCTTGGTTTTTTATGATTGTAATCAGTATTTAAAAAGAACTCCCGCTATTTTCACTCCAGTTTAAGCTTATTTTAGGGAAGCTTTAATAGTGATTTAGCTGCTTTCTTAGTAAATTTAAGTGAGATGAAAAACAAGCCAATCATATTACTTATAATTACTAGTATCATCCTGGTGCTGGTTACCGTTTTGTCTTTTTTCAACGTGCAGTTTCCCTTGGTTTTTTATTTAACCATAATAGGGCAGGCTTTTTTAATTTATACGGTTTATAACGTACTCACCAATAAATATAAAACCACCAAGACCTTTGACGACTGGTATGAAGATCATCCAATAGGCGATGAAGACTTATAAACCAAATAAAATATAACCTGATTATAATCATACTGTACATCTTGATAAAAACCCTAAATTTGCTGTAAGACTAATTAAATTATATGGAACTCAACCAGTATATAGATCATACTCTACTTAAACCCACAGCAACTCCTTCAGAAATTAAAAAACTTTGCACAGAAGCCGTTCAACATAAGTTTTACGCAGTTTGTGTAAATGGTTGTTATGTGGAAACCGCTAAGAAAGCCTTAGAAAGTTCAGATGTAAAAGTGGCTGCCGTGATAGGTTTTCCGTTAGGCGCCTCCACTACAGCATCGAAGGTTTTTGAAGCTGAAGACTGTATAAAAAAAGGGGCCGATGAAATCGATATGGTGATCAATATCGGTATGCTGAAAAGCGGAAACCTCAAATATGTAGAAGCAGAGATCGCCGATATTAAAAAGGCTATTGGCAGTAAAATCCTGAAGGTTATTATAGAAACCTGTTTTCTTACCGATGAGGAAAAAACATTGGCCTGCCGTGCAGCCTTAAGTGCAAAGGCAGATTTCGTGAAGACTTCCACAGGTTTTGGCCATGGAGGTGCTACTCCTGAAGATATTGAAATTATGAAGGAAGTTGTAGGGGATGAATTACAGATCAAAGCTTCCGGAGGGATCAAGGATACCAAAACTGCCAGGAAATATATTAAATTAGGTGTTTCCCGTCTCGGCACTTCATCCGGAGTCGCTTTAATCAGTTAAATTCTATAAATAGATGAGTGTACATATACAAGCTAAAAAAGGAGAAATTGCCGATACAGTTTTAATGCCTGGAGATCCACTGCGGGCTAAATGGATCGCAGAGACTTTTTTCGAAGATGCTTTTCTTTATAATTCGGTTAGAGGTATGTATGGATATACCGGAACTTATAAGGGAAAAAAGGTCTCGGTGCAGGCTTCTGGAATGGGGATTCCGTCAGCCCTGATCTACTGCAATGAACTTATTACCGATTACGGCGCTAAAAAACTTATAAGGGTGGGCTCTGCCGGTTCCTATCAAAAAAACTTGAAGGTAAACGAAGTTGTGATCGCTATGGCCGCTTCTTCCAATTCTGGTTTTAACCGTGCCAAATTCCCCCACGCCGATTTTGCGCCTACAGCAGATTTTGAGCTTTTTATGAAAGCCGTTCGGTATGCTGAAGAAAACCAGATAAAGTTCCACGCCGGGAATGTATTTTCTTCTGATGTTTTTTATGAAGATGATCCCCTGGACTATCAAAAATGGGCTAAATACGGAGTCTTATGTGTAGAGATGGAAACCGCAGGCCTCTACACCGTCGCCGCAAGGCATAAGGTGCAGGCACTTTCGGTATTGACTATTTCAGATTCCCTGGTAACCGGGGAGCACCTTCCTGCTGAAGATCGTGAGCGTAGTTTTAGCCGAATGGTGGAGATCGCCCTTGCTACAGTTTAAACATACTCAGGAATACTTCTGCGGATATTTTTCTAACTTCAACTTTTTAATTCAATTCGCATGAAGTATTTCTTTTTTCTCTCTTTCCTGCTATTTTCAGGTTCTGTTTTCTCTCAAAACAAAACTGAACTCCTTAAACTCCAAATAGATTCAATTTTTACAGAAACACAGGGAGATTTTGCACTTGCATTTAAAGATCTTTCACTGGAAGAAAGAAGCGTTTACATTAATGAACATGAAAATTTTCATGCTGCCAGCACTATGAAAACTCCGGTAATGATCGAGGTTTTTAATCAGGCTGAAGCGGGACAATTTTCTCTTGGTGACTCTTTGTTTGTAAAAAATGGATTTAAAAGCATTCTGGATGGCAGCAGTTTTAGTCTAGAGCTAGGAAGGGATAGCGGGGAACATTTATACAGTCTGATTGGAAAAAAACGTAGTATAAAAGATCTTATAATAGATATGATTAGCCAGAGCAGTAACCTGGCCACTAATATTCTTATTGAACTCGTAGATGCTAAAAACGTGAATAAAAGTATGCGCGAGCTTGGAGCAAAGAACATCAATGTCCTTCGAGGTGTGGAAGATATGAAAGCCTATGAGGCCGGACTTAGCAACTCCACTACTGCCTATGATCTTATGCTGATTTTTGAAGCCTTGGCCAAGGGTCAGGCGGTCAATCCTCGGGCTGATAAGCAAATGTTGGAAATCTTAAGGCTTCAACAACATACCGACCTTATTCCTGCCCTACTTCCAAAAGAAGTTGAAATAGCCAACAAAACAGGTTGGATAACCGGCGTACATCACGATTCAGCCCTTGTGAAATTAGCTGATGGTAGAAGCTATGTGGTTGTTTTGCTTTCTAAGAATATGGAAGATATGGAGGCGGGCACTCAAATGCTGGCGGGCATTTCTAAAATTATATACGATCTTATGATTAATAATCCTTAAATCTAAAAAAACGATGAGTAACTACACAGCAAACGAAAACCGATACGAAAAAATGCAATACCGTCGCTGCGGAAAAAGTGGAATCCTACTTCCCCTGATTTCCCTTGGCTTATGGCATAACTTTGGGGACACTGCTAACCAGGACAATGCCCGTAGCCTTCTGAGAGCGGCCTTTAATAATGGAATTACTCATTTTGATCTAGCCAATAATTACGGACCTCCTTATGGCTCGGCCGAAAGAAACTTCGGAAAGATCTTTGCCGAAGATTTCAAACAATACCGCGATGAGCTTATCATCTCTACCAAAGCCGGCTGGGATATGTGGCCGGGGCCTTATGGAAATTTTGGTTCAAGAAAATATCTTATAGCCAGCCTGGATCAATCGCTAAAAAGAATGGGACTGGATTATGTAGATATTTTTTATCATCACCGTCCCGACCCTGATACACCACTGGAAGAAACTATGGGTGCCTTAGATCAAATCGTAAGACAAGGAAAGGCTTTGTATGTGGGGATTTCTCAATATTCAGCTAAAGATACCACCAGGGCTGCTAAAATCCTTAGAGAACAGGGAACCCCATTCCTTATTCACCAACCTCGTTATAATATGATGGATCGTTGGGTGGAAAATGGCCTTATGAATACTCTGGAACATGAAGGCCTTGGAAGCATTGTATTTTCCCCGCTTGAACAAGGAATATTAACCTCAAAATATCTTGATGGTATCCCTGAAGACAGCCGTGCAGCTACCGAAGGAACTTATTTAAATAAAAGCCAGATCACTCCCAAAGTAGTAGAACAAATACAGGAATTAAACAAACTGGCAGAAAAACGCGATCAAAGCCTGGCTCAAATGGCCGTAGCCTGGTTGTTGAAAGATAAAAGGGTGACTTCAGTTCTTGTTGGTGTGAGTAGGGTTTCTCAGCTAGAAGATAATATTAATGCTTTGCATAATCTCAAATTCAGTCCGGAAGAATTAAAAACAATCGACAGGATCCTTGGTTTCTAATATAATAAAAACAAGAGTTTAAGCTTGCAAAATCAGGCGCAGTCGATAATATTACTTCTGCAAAGTATTATATTTCGGCTGCGCTCAAAATCAGATAATAGGCTACTGAGCCAATCACACCCCATCTTCAGAATAAATAATCTGAGATTTTAGTTTATAAAAACCTCGAGTAATTCACAGTTTTCGGCCTGGATGATAACTCTTTTATTTTTAGCAGGTATAAGCAGGCTTTCGCCCTGGTTAAGTTTTTCACTATGTCTATTGGTAGTAATTTCAGCATTGCCACTCACACACATATAAATCACAAAAGAATCTAAAGCACTATAGTCTTTATTCACCTTTCCGCTTACCGGCAGATAATTGGTTGTAAAATATTTGCAGCTTGCAATCTCAGAGGAGTGGTTTTTCTTCTTCTCATAAGTGAGTTTGAAATCATCCCGTTTTTCAAAATCTATAGCGTCAATCGCCAATGCGGTATGTAGTTCCCTACCCTTTCCCTGGTCGTCTACCCTATCCCAGTCATAAATGCGATAAGTAATATCTGAAGTCTGCTGTATTTCAGCGAGTAAAACCCCGGCACCAATAGCATGCACCTTACCAGTATTTATAAAAAAACTATCTCCTTTCTTAACCTTTTCAAAGTTTAGCACCTCTGTAATAGTTCCTTCTTCAAGGTGTTTTATATAGTCTTCTTTTGAAATGCTTTCCTTAAAGCCGATATTAATATTTGCATTCTCATCGGCCTGCATGATATACCACATTTCTGTTTTACCGAAGGAATTATGCCGCTGTTGTGCCAGCTCATCATTAGGGTGCAGTTGTACCGAAAGTTCAGTTTTAGCATCTATAAATTTTATAAGTAGCGGAAAATCATTACCGAATCGCTCGTAGATGTGGTTGCCAACAAGTTTTCCGTGATATTTTTCCAGTAGGTCATTAAGGGATTTACCTTTTAAAGATCCGTTAGCTACCACAGAAACATTCTCTTTAACCCCCGATATTTCCCAGCTTTCCCCTAAATTCCCTAGGCTACTCTCTTTGTTTAAAATTGTTTTGAGCTTATTTCCTCCCCAAATTTTTTCTTTTAAAATTGGTCTGAACTTTAATGGAAAATCTAACATGTTTTTGACTTTGGTGGGTTAAGAGCGATGTAAATATACTTAATAATAATGATGCCAGAAAAAAGATAAAAACCTATTAAAGCCTAATTCTTTCAACCTAACTCACTTAAGATTTAAATATAGAATTTTAAATAAAAAATATTGTTTTATTTATAAAGAGGTTTATATTTGCAACCGCAAAAACAATGGTTGCGTAGCTCAGTTGGATAGAGCACCTGCCTTCTAAGCAGGCGGTCCCAGGTTCGAATCCTGGCGCAATCACTTTTTGAGAACACCACAAAAGAAAATCCCCTTGAATTTCAAGGGGATTTGTGTTTTTAGGAGGTGTCCCGTCCTGAAATAGCGATACTAAAATAGGGTCAAGAACAATTTCTGAGTTTTAAGCAATTATTTCCAATTCGACTTTCTACTATAGGGGTGACTCGCTCTATATAATTAGCTGGACCTAAGCTCAGGCTGTGGTTTTTTGGTTTAAAATCTAATTTATAGCTTAATAAAGGAGTCTTTTTTAAAGTTTTCATAAAAAACTACACATGATTTAAAAAATCTGGGAAAAAGTCCTATAATGAGGTAGGTTTTCAGGATTTTAAACCGGTTTTAAATTTTAGAACAATTTGGAAAATATCTATCTGAAGGCTTTTCATAATTTAGATAAAGAAATAATCAATGTCCGGGATATATTTACTTATAGGAATTCTATTATTGCTAATCGCAATTCACGACTTTTTTTTCACCACGCTTTCCGGAAGTGGCACCGGATTTCTATCCAGAAAAATTTCTGTTATAGCTGATAAATTAATTCAAATCTGTGTTAAGATCTGCGGTAGAAAAGTATACAATTATAATGGTTTATTCGTGAACCTGATGATTCTTTTTTCCTGGTTACTCCTTATTTGGATCGGTTTGTTTTTAATTTATACCTCTAATCCGGAGGCCATTACAAACAGCAGCGGGAGAATGGCAAATCACTGGGAGCGCCTTTATTTTACCAGTTACACTCTTTCGACCCTTGGGATGGGAAATTTTAAACCTAATACCCCAATATTTGAACTGCTAACCGGATCCTTTTCATTTTTTGGGTTTATTTTCTTTACCAGTGCGATGACGTATTTTCTTTCTGTTTCATCAGCGCTGATTAATAAGAGGAGTCTTTCGAAAAGCGTTTACAATATGGGAGAAAGTCCCCAGGCCATAGCAAAAAGCATTTTGTCTTTTGATTCTTCCTTCAGGAATCAACAAATCTTAGAACTACAAAAAATGATAGATCGGCATTCTGTGAATCATCACGCATATCCCGTTGTTCATTTTTACAGGAAGGAAAAGAAAAAAGATAGTTTTGGAATTAATATAGCCCGCTTAGATGAAACAGTTAGCATTCTTCTAAATTCCCAGGAAAGCAAAAAATTCCGCGAGGAGCTACTCCTGTTACGAAATTCTTTATCCGGTTTATTCGAGGATATAGAGGAGAATTTCTCCTCAAACCATTCAACAGCAAAAGACATGAAAGATTCGTTTAATTTCACTCAGTTAGATTTAGAAAAGGCCTCTAAAGACCTTAAAAATAATAGACGCATTACAGGAGATTTACTGAAAAGTGAAAATTTTACCTGGAAAGATGTTTATTCTAAGAATTAATATTTAAAAAAAAACGAAAGAGGTTTAACAAAAGTATAACCGAAATAAGCCTTTCATTTTAAGTGCATTACTTAATTTTAAAAGACCAAAAAAATTAAAGTTATGCCGGAGACAATATGGAGAGCTAAAGCTATAAAACCCGATTATCCCTCTTTAACTGAAGATACTGAGGTAGATGTTGCCATTGTTGGCGGTGGAATAACGGGAATAACCACTGCCTACCTCCTTTCCAAAACAGGACTAAAAGTCGCTCTTTTCGAAAGCTACCAGGTGGGTTGCGGCACCACCGCCGGGTCAACAGGTAATCTCTACACGATGGTTGATTCCCGGCTCCACCATGTCCAGGCAAAATTTAACGATGAAACTGCAGCAACAGTAGCTGGGTCCCGTACAACAGCTATAGATTTAATAGAGAACCTGGTACAGAAATATGATATTTCTTGTGATTTTAAACGCCAGCCCTGGATTCTCTATACGGAATCGGGACAGAAGGATGAAACCATTGAAAAGGAAAAGAAGACCCTGAAAAAATATGGCCTGGAAGTTCAGGAGGTAAAGGAATTACCCTTGCCCTTTAAAACCGAACAGGCTATTAAAGTAGAAAACCAGGCCCAGTTTAATCCTTCTGCCTTCGTCACCGGGCTCGCTCAAAAAGCTGAAAATAAAAATTGCAGGATCTACGAAAATACTCCGGTGCATCATATTGAAAAAGGGAAACCTCATATTTTACACACGCCTAATGCCAAGGTAAAAGCGTCCAAAGTAATTCTGGCCACTCATACCCCAAAAGGAGTCTATGCTTTACAAACTGCAATTTATCCCTACCGGGAATATGCGCTGGCAGTAAAATTAAAGTCCGGGGTATATCCCGAAGGAATATTTTGGAGTACTGATTCTAAAACCCATCCTTCCCTGCGTTCTTATGAAACAGATGAAGGAAAATTTCTGATAAGCGTAGGATACCACCATAAAGTGGGACAAGAAGAACCTGGCAAAGATTATTTTAGGAATCTGGAAAAAAACCTAAGAAAAAATTACGATGTAGAATCAGTCGCATACAAATGGTCTGCACAACATTATAAATCTTCAGATGGCCTGCCTTTTATTGGGGAAAGCACCGATGACAATATTTTTATAGCTACCGGTTTTTCTACCGATGGCTTAACCTATGGAGTGGTATCTGCTATAATATTCAGGGATATAATCACCGGGAAAAGGAACAAATGGGCAGAAGTTTTTAAGGCCAAACGTTTTACCCCATTAAAATCAGCCAAAACCTATATAAAGGAAAATCTAAACGTAATGGGAGAATACCTTAAGGACATCCCGGGAAAAGAAGATGCTGATAGATTTTCAAAAATTAAATCGGGAGAAGGTAAGATTGTAGAATTAAAAGACGAAAAGCTGGCGGTTCACCGCAATGAGCATGGAAATCTCCATGTCTGTTCTGCTGTTTGCACCCATATGGATTGTATTGTAAATTGGAATAATAATGAAAAAACCTGGGACTGCCCCTGTCATGGGAGCCGTTTCAAAACTACAGGAGAAGTTATTGAAGGGCCTGCCTTTTCCCCACTTGATAAAAGACAAATTGAATCCAAGAAATAAATACCATGGTAATCATTGCAATTATTCTTATTAGCCTCGCCGTTTTGATAGGGGCATATCTTTTAAAGTTCGTCTTTAAGGAAAAACATCCTCCTAAAGCATTTGTCTTTGCACATGGAGCATTCGCAATTCTGGGGATATTAGTCTTATTTATCTATGCCCTCACCACCGAGGAACATCATAAACACTGGGATAGTATTGCAATATTTTCAGTTGCCGCCGTTGGTGGATTATATATGTTTTCAAAAGATATCAGACATAAAAATGTACCTAGATGGGTTGCAGTAGTCCATGCCGTAATTGCGCTTTTTGGTCTTGTGTGGATTTTAAGCCATATTTTAAATGAATAAAATAGCTAAAAACTCCCCCGAGTATTTGGTAGAAAAATCAAGAGTAAACCGCTATCCTGAAATGGATCGGACTTTAGCCCCTCTTAATGATTCAGGGAAAATCTCGAAAACATATTTTACTTTAAAACTTATTCATCTATTTGAAATTATTTAATTTCGTTTTTACGAAAGTCAAAGCGATAAGCGTGTCAACATTTCGGTTAACAATATTTAAATTAAGTCTGGAAAACTTGTTTTTTTAAAGGTTTAGAAACAATTGTTGGAATCTGGCGCAATAACTTTTTGAGAACACCGCCAAAGCAAAGCCCCTTGATTTCAAGGGGCTTTTTGGTTTTATAAGGCAAATTTTTCTAAAATTGGCCCAGAATTTGAAAATTATATACATTTTTAATCCAAGTAATTACTCCTTTTTCGTTGCCAGCTCATAAACACAAGGAATAACCACAAGATTCAAGAGGGTTGCAGATAGCAGTCCGCCAAGTATTACAACGGCCATAGGACTTTGGATTTCACTTCCCGGTTCACCTCCCTTTAAAGCAAGCGGAATAAGTGCAAGGCCTGTAGTAAAGGCGGTCATTAATATCGGGTTTAATCTGTCAAGTGCCCCGGTTTTAATGAGTTCAAAGCCTCTTAATCCTTCTTTTCTCAGGTCTTCGTACCTTGATACCAACAGGATTCCATTTCGGGTAGCAATTCCGAATAAACTGATAAATCCAATCGTGGAAGCAATACTTACGATTCCTGAAGTAAAGTACACGATAAGAATCCCACCAATGAGTGCCAGGGGCAGGTTGATAAGGACAATGAATGCAAGTTTTACATTTTTAAATTCAAAATACAA
>NZ_DATCSO010000119.1:0-3168 GCF_036568425.1 Salegentibacter sp.
ATTTAGTCAAAATTCTTAAAAATATATTGTCAGGTGCCGACAGTTCTTTGGATCTGCGCAATATGCGATATCTCCCAAGATGGGCCGTTCTTCTTATAGATATAGCCCTGGTGGCGGTAGCGACCTTGTTTACAGTTCTTATCCTGGTAGACCTTACCCCACGATATTATACGCTTCTCAGCTTTTATGATAAAGGCATATTAGTGGTTAGTGTACATATATTTTATTTTTATGTTTTTAAAACTTATGCCGGAATCATCAGGCATTCCTCGAATATTGATGCGCTTAAACTTCTCCTGGCTACCCTGAGTTCATTTTTCACCCTGGTACTCATTAGTTATATAACATATTTTGTAATAGAAGAGAAGATCTTTTTGATAGGAGGTTTATTGATAAACCTTTGTGCGACCTTCTCCTTGTTATTTCTTTTCAGACTTGGGGTAAAGCAGGTTTATGAATACTTCAAGTTGATTCAGAAAAACGAGCAGCTTATTAATGCAGTAATCATCGGGGCTGATGAAAATGCGATTTCTGTGGCGGGAGCCCTGGATATTGAACATCCAAAAAGGTTTAAAGTGGTGGGGTTCTTGACCCAGGAAAAATTAAATAAGAGTATTCGCCTACTTGATAAACCGGTTATTAGCCATACCGGAAAAATATACCATGCGGTAAAAAGTCTAGGTGCCAATGCAGTAATTCTATCTGAATTCAACTTAAGCGCTGAAGAGAAATTCGGGATTGTGGAAGATTGTCTCGAACATGGTATAAAAGTTTATAACGCCCCTATTGTTTCTACCTGGGGCGAAGGAGAGCCTATCGCTCAAAAAGTGAAATCCCTTCAGATTGAAGATCTGCTGGAGCGGGAGCCTATTAATCTGGACGTTCAGAATAAAATTGAACAATTAACCGGGAAAACTATTCTGGTAACCGGAGGAGCCGGCTCTATAGGCAGTGAGATCGTTAGACAGGTGGCAAGTTATAGTCCTAAACGTCTTATAATTCTAGATCAGGCAGAAACTCCTTTACACAATTTAAAGTTGGATATAGAATCCAGGTTCCCCGAGCTTAATTGTAAATTCATCATTTGCGATGTAGGTAATATAAGACGCCTGGAACTGATGTTTCGCAATAATGATATTGATGTTATTTATCATGCGGCAGCATACAAACACGTTCCCCTGATGGAAGAAAATCCGCATGAGGCGGTGTTCGTAAATATTGCTGGTACTAAGAATCTGGCTGATTTATCTATTAAATATAAAGTAGGACATTTTGTAATGATTTCTACAGATAAAGCTGTAAATCCTAGCAATGTTATGGGAGCTTCTAAACGAACAGCCGAAATGTATGTGCAGTCGCTTTTTCATAGTCAACTGGCAACCAATCCGAATCCTACCAAATTTATTACTACCCGCTTCGGAAATGTTTTAGGATCGAATGGCTCGGTTGTTCCTTTATTCAAAAAACAGATAGAAAAAGGAGGTCCGGTAACTATTACTCACCCGGATATCATTAGGTATTTTATGACCATTCCTGAAGCCTGTCAGCTTGTGCTGGAAGCCGGGACTATGGGAAAAGGAGGAGAGATTTTTGTTTTTGATATGGGGGAGCCAGTAAAGATAATGGATCTGGCAATAAAAATGATCAAGCTTGCAGGTTATGATCCTAATAAAAATATCAAAATAAAAATTACCGGGCTAAGGCCCGGGGAAAAGCTTTATGAAGAACTGCTTAATGACGAATGCAAAACCCTGCCTACTCACCATAAAAAAATTATGATAGGGCAGGAAGTTGTTCGTGATTATGAACTAATAAGTGGAAAGGTTGAAGAGATTATCGCTTCTGCCAATAAATTAAAAGCAGATAAGGTTGTTCAGAGACTTAAAGATCTCATCCCGGAGTTTAAAAGCAATAATTCCTCTTTTGAACGTTTAGACAATAAAGAAAAAAAACTGATAAATAAATAAAACCAGCATGTTGCTGGCTTATGGATTTCAAAACAAAAAAGAATATAAGAGACTATTCCATTTTTATATGATGAGTATAACGTGAAAATGGTATAAATCCCATGAAGGAATGCGAATTATATAAGCTCATGGAAGATCAATAAAAACCCAAATGAAAAAATACCTACTGCTACTTTCAGCAAGTTTTTTAATTTTTAGTTGTTCCACCAAAAAAGAGGTGGTTTATTTTCATAATATTGAAGAATTGGAAGGCTATGAAAATATCATGGATTATGAACCTGTTATTGAGCCTAATGATGTCTTGCGAATAAAGGTTTCCTCCATTAACGAGGAAGTGGTAAAACCCTTTCAGCCTAATACCCAGGGCCAACAAGCCGGCGGCGGAGGTGGAGGCCAGAATATGTCTTTAACCGGTTATCTGGTAGACCCGGAAGGTTATATCCAGTTTCCTGTTTTAGGCGCTGTTGAAGTGGCTGGGTTAAAACGAAGTGAAGTCCAGCAAAACCTACAGAAAAAGATTCGAAACTTTGTAACTGATGCCGTTGTGGATGTGAGAATTGTCAATTTTAAGGTAACCGTGCTTGGGGAAACAGGTGCAACGCGGGTAGAGGTTAGCGATGGACGTATTACTGTACCGGAATTGATCGCTGAAGTTGGGGATATCAGCTATAATGGGAGGAGACAAAACATTTTAGTGATAAGAGAGAAAGATGGGGTCAAATCTTATGGAAGGGTGGATCTTACAGATGCACAGGATGTATTTAAAAATCCTTATTATTATTTAAAGCAAAATGATATTGTTTACGTAGAACCAACATACAGGGCTGTGAAATCGGCTGGGTTTTTTACCAGTTATCAAGGTATAATTTCTTTGGGAACTACGATTATAAGTATGTATCTGCTAATCAATAGTCTCTAATTTTATGGAAGAACTCAACGACTTCACGCAAGAGCAAGAAGAATCTAATTTTGATCTCAAGGCAGAAATTTTTAAATACCTCACCCACTGGAAATGGATTGTTTTAGGGTTACTGCTTGGAGGCTTAGTAGCTTACCTCTATAACCGTTATACCATCCCAAAATACCGTACCGAGGCAACGCTGGTCATTGTTAATGAGGAGGAGAATACCGCCTTAAGCGCAATGCCTACGGGTGGGGGGTCAATTTTATCATTAAATAGCGATGGTCTCGATAATCAAAT
>NZ_DATCSO010000120.1:0-4777 GCF_036568425.1 Salegentibacter sp.
TAAATATTCCCTTCAGAATCTTTCAGGGCATATTTGTTTACCCATACCCGGGCAGCTAAGTCATCTCCTTTAAAATACTCGAGGGAAGCTTTGAAAGCTTCATCCTGGCTGTAAGTTTTTGGAGGGGCGGTAGTAGTTGGCACGCTCATATTCTATTTAAATTTTCAGGTTAGTAATCCAGTTAATGAAAAACTGTTTTGTAAATATAGATAAACATAAACAACAATTTACATGATGAAAATAAAAAGTTATCAAAAACTAATTGTTAATAAGCTGAAAATCAAATATATAATAATTTATCAACAGTTAAAAGTTTACAAATTTTGAAAAAAATGTAAATTAAATTTGGTGAGAAATAAGCTGTTGAAATTGAAACAAAAAAAGAGGCCGGCTAAAAATTAAGCCGGCCTTCTTTGAATTAACACCTATGAAAATTCAAAATAGATTCTTATTTTGAAACAGACCAGATGGCATATCCATTTGCAGGAGCTTCCAAATTGACTGTTCCGTTTTCATCGGAGGTAGGGATGTATGTTGAGTTACCACTATAATCTAAAAGGGTAACATTTTTCCAATTAGTTTGAACGTTTCTGCGTTTTTTATTCTCGCTGGTGCTAATATATAGAATTAATCCGGGGTTTTCATTATCTCCGTTTCTTTTCATAATATATTCGTCTTTATCTACATGGAGAAGTTCCAAATCTCCTATGGCCAGACTATTATGAATCTCGATTAATTGCTGTATTTCAGCTTTAAAATTATCATTTTCATAATCTGAGTAGAAAATAGTAGGATATCCGGGGTGTGTTAAAATAAATGCATAAGCTTTCATTTTATTTTCTACGGAAATATTATTATCCTCATTATCGTCTTTTTCGGTATCATGATTAGCCGTGAAAGTCACCGCTTTATCGGGATGGGTTTTCCATAGCATATCTCTTTCCAGATAGGTAAGATCGTCGTGGCGGTCAAAGGCTTCATCCAATTTATAAAAAGTTGCAAAATCGAAAGCTCCACTACCGGTTTTCTCTACATAATTAGCCAGGTTTGAGGCATTACCATCCCAAAGCTCGGCTACAGAAAATCCACCAACTTCATCTAACCAGGCTTTAACTACCCAGGGTTCAAAACCGGCTACATAATCGAATCTCCAACCATCGAAGTCCATCTCATTCATGTAATATTTGGCTACGGAATTTTCTTTTTTCCAAAGCCAATCCTGCACATATTCCTGATTATGATCAAGGTTGGTCTCTTCATAAAACAAACTTCCCTCATCATAGGGACTGGTACTGTTGGGGTAAAAGTTCTCATAATCGCGGTTAAACCAGCCGGAAGCATTTCCGTTTTCTTCATTAAAAAGGGTCCAGGTTTCTTTTTCACGATACGGGTTCCATTCTTTTCCTCCTCCTGAATTATGGTTTAGCACGATATCGGCAATTACTTCAAGTCCCAAATCATGTGATTTATCTATGAGGCTTTCCAGTTCAGCTCTGGTTCCAAATCTGGTTGGAATAGTGCTATGCTGGTTATATTCCCCGAAGTCGAAATAATCTGAAGGATCGTAACCCATAGAATAGCCTCCCGATTGGCCTTTGGTAGCCACCGGAAACCATAAACGATCAATCCCTGCATCTGCCCAGCCTTCTACTTTTTCTGAAAGTAAATTCCACCATTCGTGACGGGGTTCTACATCCCAGTAAAAGGTTTGCATCATTACTTTTTGACCGCTGGAATAGCTGTCAAGATCGAGGAATTCAGGCTCATTTGGTTCGACGGGAAGCTCTCCTGAATTATCCTTATCAGGATCCACAATGGGATCATCATCTTTAGAACAGGAGGTAAAACTCAAAACGAGTCCTAAAAGCACCGGTAATATTAATCTTGTTTTTATCATCTGTTTAGAATTAAAAAAGGCTGTCCACAGGACAGCCTTTTTGTTAAGATATATAATTACTCTGCAGCTTGCGGAATAAGAATATACCGGCCATCAAGTGTGTTAAACCAAATGTCGTAAGTTCCGGCGGTTACAGGAATGTTGGCTCCTCCCATATCACCTAATCCACTCACTGGAGTATCTCCTCCCCAGTCTACGTCCCAGGCGTTATCGGCTCTGAATTTAATTTCTCCATCTGTTAATTCAATATCATTAACATACCAGATGTGAGGATCAAAATCAGATTGAGTCATATCCTGATCGGCATCCCACCCATCGGCGGTAGCATCTCCAATAACTCCGATTTCATTGTAAACTGTAGCTGCTGTTTCATCGATCTCTTCCCAGGTGTAAGTCATATTATCTACATCTACCATAAGAGAATAATAAGCATCGGCATCAACGCCGAATGCAGCAGGATCATCAGTATCTCCAGGATTTACAGAAAGAACACCATCTGTACCTCCCCATTGTGGTTGCCATTGTCCAGGAATCTCAAGAAGTTTGAAACCTTCAACATCACCACCTCCGGCGAAACGGCCCTGGAAGTAATAAACATCCTCGTTTGCAGGATCTCTGAACATTGGAGTGTTGTTGTTATCAGGATTCCATCCTGCTGCGGTAGCGTCCCCTACAAAGTAAAGCTCTCTTTTAGCAGGCTCTGCTTCATCTCCACTTTCCGGCAGTTCAACACTAAGATTCTTTACTTCAGAATATTCTTCCAAAGCATTTCCTTCTCCTGCTCCTGCAAAAGCACGAACTCTAAAGTAAAGTTCTCCTGAATTAGGCTCTTCCGTGTTTGGATCATTATCAAGACCGGCATCCTCAGCCATGCTTAACATTTGGCCTACAGTAACTCCAAGGTTATTTCCTCCTGTACTTCCTAAAACGTCAACTACAGTGAAATCTGCATCAGTGCTTCCCTGAAGTTCGTAAGTAATCGTGGTAGGTGCATCAAAATCTACTTCGTTCCATACAAACCGCTCTGCCAGGTTGTTACTGGTGCTGCTTGTAAGTAAGTATACTTCAGAAAAAGTATTGGTGAACTCAATCCCTTCGGGATCGGGTTGGGCTATAAATACTATATCATCGTCGCTTGTACATGCGTTAAAGCTGATTAACGCAACTAATGCGAATAATAAAATTGAAAGTTTTTTCATTTTTAATGTTATTATAAAATTAATATCCTGGATTTTGGGTTAAGTTGGTGTTTACGCCTAAGTCTGAAGCTGGGATTGGCATTAGATCTCTGTGAGCTCCTGTTGTAGTTCCCTGAGGGACATTTCCTTTCCATGGCCATACGCCGCGGTCGGAAAATACTCCGAACCTAATACGGTCTGTTCTACGATGACCTTCCCAGTAAAGTTCTCTTGCCCGTTCATCTAGGATGAAGTCTAAGCTAAGATCAGCTTCAGAAATGTTATTGGTTGGATTGCCGTAGGCTCTTTCACGTAATTCATTAACTAAATTTGTTGCCTCAGTGAGATTTCCACCGCCACCACGCAGGTGTGCTTCAGCATACATAAGGTAAGCATCAGCAAGACGGAACATTGGGAAATCGGTATCAGGGAATTCTCCGGTTCCATCTGAACCAGGATTACCGTTTACATCAACATTTTTGAATTTGGTGACAGCATAACCGTCAGTAAAGCTGGATAAATCATTGATTTCTTTTGTTTGACCTTCAGTAAAGAATAAAGCTCTATTGTCAGCAGATTCTGCTTCTCCCGGGAATTGTTCCACAAGAGCTGATGTAGTTCTTAATCCGGCCCAACCACTGCTTACTCCAAAGTCTGCAGGATCCATATCGCCACCTACAGCAGCGTGAATAATGAAAGCCATCCCCCCATAAGACTGGGTGTTATTTCCATCAAAAGTGATAGGGAAAATAATTTCATTCTGGGCTCCATTTTCGTCATTGTCTGCAAGGAATAGTTTCTGGTAATCGTCAACAAGATCATAGTTGGTATTAAGTACCTTCTGTGTATACTCCATTGCTTTGTCATATTGTGCAGTTCCTGTATAAGTTTCTGCATTTAGATAAAGCTTTGAAAGGAGCATCCAAACAGCAGCCTGGTTGGCACGGCCGTACTCGGCAGATCCAACGGGGCTAATCTCATCTTCAATTGCTTCCAATTCAGTTTTAATATAAGTGAATAACTCCTGACTCTGAATTTGCTCCGGAAGAAAAGCTCCAATAGGATCTTCTTCAGTCACGAAAGGAGGATTCCCAAAAAGATCTAAAGCGTGATAGTAGTGAAGCGCTCTTAAGAATCTTGCTTCAGCCCGGTACCCGAGAATGTTTTCTCTGTCAACACCTTCAACTCCTCTTGAATCCAAAAGCTCGGGAGTGGTTTGTCGTAAGAATTCGTTATTAAGCGCTACCTGATACATTAATCTTGAGTACATAGTTCTAATAAACTCATTACCTGAAGTCCAGTTTTGGGCGTGAAGGTCTTTAATAGTACCGTCATTCCATCCAATTACTGCATTTTCGGTAGTTAACTCCTGCATCATCCAATAAAGTCTCAAATACTGAGAAAAACCTTCGTCAAGACCTTGAAGGTCGGGATTTCCCGCAGGTCCTTCCTGTCCGCTAACAGAAAGGCCGGCATATAATTTTGCTAAAAACTGCTTGTAAGCCTCGGGGCTATCGAAGGTAGCTTCAGCTGTGCTCCTGTTATCTTCAGGTTGCAATTCCAGGTCGCTCTCGCACGACCAGAATAGGGCCACCCCAAGAAAAACGAGCAGAATTGATTTAAATGTTTTAAACATAGCTAGTATATTATTTTGTTATTATTAAAATATAAGGTTTAGACCAAGTACAACACTGGTAGACCT
>NZ_DATCSO010000121.1:0-49514 GCF_036568425.1 Salegentibacter sp.
GCAGTTGTAGAAGCATCTTTTAACACTGTAATACTTTCAATATCATTGGAGTTAATACTCGCAAGAGGCGAAAGTGAAGAAGTAGCTGTACTTCCACCAACATTATCATTGATAATTGGCACTCCATCAATTACATACAAGGGCTCATTCCCTGCATTAATAGAGCTTATACCACGAATACGAATATCCTGCACTGCACCTGGAGTACCAGACGAAGTAGATATCTGAAGACCTGAAACCTTACCTTGTAAGGCCTGATCTACAGTCGCCATAGGAGTTTGTTGTAACTCATCTGATGATATCTGAACAGTAGAACCGGTCATATCATCTTTACGTTTAGAAACATAACCCATAACCACCACTTCTTCAAGAGCAGCTGCATCTACCCCAAGGGTAGCATCAATTCTGGTTTTATCACCTACAGGAATTTCCTGGGTTTTAAAACCTACATAAGAAAATACAAGCACATCTGTACTTTGAGCACTGATGTTGTAATTTCCGTCAAAATCTGTTTGGGCACCTTTCATGGTACCTTTAACAATAATGTTAACCCCCGGAAGAGGCAAACCGTCTTCGTCGATAACCGTACCGGTTATCGTCTTTTCCTGTGCAAAGGTAAATTGCACTACAAACGCTAACAACAGCGTTAGAAAACCATGTAATTTGTTTTTCATTATTAAGTTAATTTGAATTAGCCTACGCCAAAAATCACAATAAATTCTTAATTACACAAGTAAAATTATGTTTAAGAGTATTTAAAAAGTAAAATCTCCGTAAAAGAATTTGCATTAATAGTGAAGTTTTACAACTATCCGTAGGGTCTATTAATAACTGTATCACCCTTATGCATAAAAAAAACCTGCCCTTTCAGGTGAGCCTCTCATATACAAATATTTAGTTAAATTCATCTTCGGGGTTCCATGGAATAATCTTCACCGGGAGTAACGGTAATATCCATGGGTGTAGGAAGGAATCCCAGCAGCACCAAGAGCTGCCCAGGGAATTGGGGAATGCAATGGTGTTCCATGGTCCAGAAGGTCTTTCCCTCTCATCTCCTAGTAACCAAAACCCATTCCGGGTAAATTGAATAGCCAATATAGCCAGGCCACTACAGGTTCCAACAATCTTGCCCCACAGTGCGAGATCCGACGCCTATAAAGTCGTGTAGAGATTCATGAATTAAAGAGTACAAAAGCTTTTGTGTAGTTTCAAATATTTTATAACCAGGATAGTCCTAAAGAATTAGGTTTAAAAAAACAGGGGCCTCAGCCCCTGTTACTTTTTAATTAAGAATCTGTATCGATTATTCCATACAAAACAGTTTATTAATTTTGATCGGCAGGTCCAATATTTGGATTGGCATCAATTTCGGCTTGAGGAATTTTAAAAATCCAATCATCATTAATTGAGGGTCTTTCCTGAAAAAATCCATCCTGGTAAAGTATGGCCGAAGCTCCAGAACCGCCGTCTGCAGCATGGTCAATTCCCTCGTCCCATCGTATTTTATCTGTATATAAAAAACCTTCTCCCCATAACTCTATACTCCTTTGAAACTTTATATGTTCTATTAATGCCTCTTTTGTATCATAAACCGATACATCATAAGCACTGTCACGCATTTCGCCCAAAGGTCTTAAAGCATCTTGTGCAGCATCAATATTACCTAACATCGCTTCAGCTTCAGCCTCTATCAAGTACATTTCTGAAGTACGCATATAGATGATATCATCTGGATCAATAGATCCTGGGTTTTGTTGTAAAAATTTTACATGCATATAGGGATGCAAATTATGACGAGAAGTCCATCCATATTTATCTGTATACTCTTGTATCTTGGCCTCAAAAAGCTCCCGATCAGTATAGTTAGGATCATTTTCAAAACCACCTTCTCCATTTGCAGCTGAGCTGTTGGTATTTGGAGCATCAGCCAGGAACAAATCTTTCCTATAATCTGTATCAGGGATTTGATTGTATAATCTTTTATCGATAATTTTTGGATTATTCCTATTTTGACTTCCATTGAATGTATTAGCAATTAAATAAAAATAAGAACGGAAAAATGTAGTTTCTGTAGTTATAACATTACTACCCCAAATAACTTCAGGGAGGAGATTTGAATTGAAACCTGACTTATAATCACTTTCGCTCATAAGTGGATAATCTGCCCTTGCCATTTTAGCGGCGTCTGCAGCAGTTCGCCAGTCTCCTTTATTTAATGCTACACGCGCTTTAATACCGTAAGCAACATCAATATTTAGTTGGGATTTTCCAGCTGCACTACCCGTTGGTCTTTGCGTAGCATCCTCAAAATAGGTTATAGCCGTATCAATATCGTCTTGAATTTGATTGTAAACCTCCTCAACTGTGGATCTTGGTGCACTCGTAAAAGGAGTTTCAGATTTGAATAGTAAAGGCACTCCTGGATCAGAAGATGGATTTCCTATTAAATAGCCTTTTGCATAATGTGAAACTAAAGAATGATAAGCCCATGCTCTGTACGCATATGCTTGCCCAATTATTTCTTTCAATCTAGCATCTTCAACTAAGCTACCATCTGTTGCTTTTTCGATTATGGCATTCGCACTAGCTATGATGTGATAGCGCTGATACCATAATTGTTCAGATGTTGTGGAGGTCTCTTGTGTATGAGAAATCCATTGGGTCTCATCCTGCCATCCTAAATTATTGGCTCTTGCAGTATGTATAACCCCACCAGGTATATTATCACCAAGTGGAACCCAGTATTGATTTCCCGATCTATAGGAAGTTCCGCCAGGAATAATTTGAGCTTGAGCATACAAGAATCTATGCATGCCATTAAGTATCAAGGCCATGTTCTCTGCTGTTGCAAAGGCATCAGTCTCTGAGATAGCGTCTGTAGGTGCTGTTTCAAGAAATTCTTCTTCACAGGACGTTAGGGTGAGGAATGCTATAGACAATAGCATTAAGTTTATTTTTCTTAACATAATGAAATGTTTTAATTTATTGTTTTCTTATTAAAATCCGATATTCAATCCTAAAGACACAAGTCTCGCAGGGTTGTAATCGTTACCAGCAGGAGTTCCAGATAAACTATATTGTGGATCTAACCCATCTCTTTCGCTCTTAAGATATAAGTTCTCACCAATAACGGAAAGTCTAAGGTTATCAATCCCAAGATTGTTTGTAAAGGAGCTATTAAATGTGTAGCCCAGATTAACATTTCTAAGTGACCAGAAAGAAGCATCAGTTAGGAATCTTGTTGACTGAGATCGCACTAAATTTGGGTTACCGCTCTCTAATCTTGGCACGCTGGTGATATCACCCGGTTCACGCCATGCGTTTAAAATATCTGGATGATAAGAGCTCCCAAAGTTTCCGCTATGCATCATTGCTGCATATCCGTAATCTAAAAACTTACCTCCTATACCGTAAGTGATCAATACATCTAAAGTAAAACCTTTGTAACTAAAGCTATTTGCCACAGAACCTAATAAATCTGGAATTGAACTGCTTCCAGTATAAGCTCTTTCAGTATCCTGCCAGTCATTGGTAGTTTCCTGCTCCCCATTTGCTCCTAAAACAGGCACACTGTTGCCGTCTTCATCCAATTCAAATTTATAGAATAACTGATCCCCATTTTCGGGATCCACCCCAGCTGAATGGAGAATATAATAGTCATATCTCGATCTTCCTTCTTCCCATCTCTTGGATCCGTTTACAAAAGGATCTGGAATGCTGGTGATTTCATTTTTAAAGGTTGATGCCTGTAATGTTAAATCCCAATTAAAGTCATTTGCATTAACAAGATCAAAATTTAAACCAAGCTCCCAACCAGAATTGTACATATCAGCAATGTTTGCCGGATATGAATTCAAGCCATTACTTAGTGCTATTGGTAAATTATATAACAGATCTGTAGAATTTCTTTTGTAATATTCTATAGTCCCACCTACAAAATTGTCAAATAAACTAAACTCCAGGGCCACATCCCAGCTGTCTACCGTTTCCCATTGTAAGTCAGTATTTCCTATATCAGTCCAAATTATTGCGGGATTACCAGCATTGGAAGTTAAGCTATATCTCGGCTGTGATAAGAAGAAGTCACCTAAATCATCATTCCCTACCTGACCAAATGATCCTCTTAATTTCAGTTTATTTATAAAAGATAAATCCTGAATAAACTCCTCTTTATCCATTCTCCAGGAAGCACCTATAGAATAGAAATTACCCCATCTGGAATCACTACCAAACACAGACGACCCATCTCTTCTTGCAGAAGCGCTTAAGTAATATTTATCGTCGAAGTTATAATTAGCTCTTAAAAAATATCCTTCAATTGTTTTGTTGGTAGTAGCCCCACCCAAAGTTACAGGTGTTGCAAAGTTTGCAAATTCATAAATACCTTCAGCGGTTTGATCTATAGCTGTTCCAAAATTTGAAGAAAACTGTCTGTCAAAACTTTCATGACCAGCTGTAATATCTATATTATGAAAATCATATAGGGTTTTAGAATAAGTTAAGATTTGGTTGAAATTCTCTACTTCTCTTCTAAATCTTGTTTCACCATACCTACCTGTAGGCTGGGCATCACCTATAATATTGTTCTCGTAACTCTTATTAATACCTTCATTGATATCTCTACCGTAATTTACTCTAAAATTAAGACCTTCAATTATTTTGAAGTCGGCATAGTATCTAAACCCATAGGTATTATCCCTATTCAACTCATCATTTAGCAACAATTCTTGTAGGGCATGACGTCCCTGACTTACCGGCCTTGAACCAATGTTATACTCAGGAAATCCCTCTCCAGAATCAAATACAGGATTTCCTCCGGCATCAAGAACAATATTACCATCTAAATCATTAACATAAACCGGATAAATCGAGCCTATATTTTTAGCAAAACCAAAGGGGTTAACAATACTTGTGGTACCAGCCGATGCCGGACCTCTGGATTCTGTAATAGTGATGTTGGCACTACCTCCGGTTGTTATCCAGTCATTAATTTCAAAATCTCCGTTTAAACGCGTAGTTAACCGTTCGAATTCTGAAGTAACAACATAACCTTCTTCATCTAAATAAGAAGTTGAGAAGAAAACTTTGTTATTTTCTCCTCCCCCAGACACATTAACATTATAGTTTTGTCTAACACCTGTTTGCTGCATAACATCATACCAATCCAGGCTTTTATAGATAACCTCTGCATTAGTATTCAATCGCCCGTCAGTTCCAACAATCTGATCATTTGGAACGTTAAATGGATTATAACCTAACTGGCTATAAATGTTAGCCGAAGCATATGCAGGATCTCCACCAGCAGAACTTGAATTTTTTAATGCCTCCCACATAGTTTCGTAATATTCTCCCGGGCTCACCTCATCATAATTAGGAATACCCTGCATAACCAAACCAAACTGACTTGAAACAGTAGTTCTAACAGGTCCTTTTGATCCACTTTTTGTGGTTATTAAAACAACTCCGTTTGCCGCCCTGGATCCATATAAAGATGTTGAAGCGGCATCTTTTAATATGGTGAAAGATGCAATGTCTTCTTGGTTAATTGTATTTATCGCGCCTTCATACTGCATCCCATCTACTATGTAAAGAGGTTCTGCGCCACCACTTAAAGTCCCTACACCACGAATTACAATTCCTGGGGAAGACCCTGGTTGACCTGAAGCCGAAGTAAATTGAACCCCCGTTGCTTTTCCTTCTATAGCAGCAATAGGAGACGTAACATTTCTATTGGAGAGTTCTTCTGATCCAATAACTGAGGCAGACCCGGTAAAAGCTTCTAAACTGGTATTACCATAGGCAACCACAACAACCTCTCCCAGAGCTTCTGCATCTACAGAAAGCTGGACATCGTATTCATCAGCAGCACCAACACGTACCTGGCTAGTCACATAACCTAAATAGCTGAACTCTAAAACATCTCCTTCTTCAACTGAAATCGAATAGGCACCATCAAAATCAGTTTGAGCACCATTATTAGTGCCCTGTTCAATTACGTTCACCCCCGGAAGTGGCAAACCTTCTTCGTCCACAACCGTACCGGTTACGGTTTTTTCCTGTGCAAAAGAAATTTGCACAACAAATACCAACAATAATGTTAGTATTACATGTAATTGTTTTTTCATATTTATCTATTTGAATTAGCTTACAACTAAATTCTTAATAAAATCTTAATAAAACAAATGAATTTATAATTAAACGTAATTAAATAGTAAAATTTCCTTAAAATCTATTTAAATTGATGCAAAATTTTAACACCTTCAAGAAATAAGTTAATCGCGATTGAATAAAAACCTGCCCTTTCAGGTGAGCCTCTCATATACAAATATTTAGTTAAATTCATCTCCGGGGTTCCATGGAATAATCTTCACCGGGAGTAACGGTAATATCCATGGGTGTAGGAAGGAATCCCAGCAGCACCAAGAGCTGCCAGGGAATAAGGAGGCGCAACAGCGTTCAAACATCAAAAGATATTTACTTTACAAGCTTTAGAAAAAGCTTCTAAAGAATACTCGTTAACTTAAACCAAGCTAAAGTTATTATTCTCATTTTTTTACCTTTGAACCCCAAAGCAAATTAAATATGCTCCTGCCCTATTATAACGATTCCAATCTAAATGAATGTGGCACAGATGAAGCCGGACGGGGGTGCCTTGCTGGACCTGTAACTGCCGCAGCAGTAATACTCCCCAAAGATTTCAGAAATAAACTTTTAAACGATTCAAAAAAAACAAAACTCCAAACCCGGAATCTGTTAAGGCAAGTCATTGAAAAGGAGTGCATTTCTTTTGGGGTTTCTCATGTATTCATGGAAGAAATAGATGAAATAAATATTCTTAACGCTTCTATTCTGGGTATGCACAGGGCAATAGACCAACTCAAATGCGATCCCGATCACATCCTGGTTGACGGCAATAAATTTAAGCCTTATGCCAGCATAGCTCATTCCTGCATTATTAAAGGAGACGGGAAATATTTGAGTATCGCCGCCGCATCAATCCTGGCAAAAACATACCGCGACGCCTATATGGAAAAAATCCACGAGGAATTCCCAATGTATAACTGGAAACAAAACAAAGGCTATCCTACCTCCGAGCACCGGGCTGCGATTATGAAATACGGCAGCACAAAATATCACCGGCAAAGTTTTAGACTATTACCGGAAGAGCAGCTAAAACTCGAGATATAATCCGGCAATCTAATCTTTTGCTTTTACAGATCAGAGAGAAAAAGTTCCCGAATTAATCGAAAATTAAACCCTGCACTAAATATCTATTTTAAGACGCTGAATCGATGGCGGGATTAATTCAGCCAAGCACTTCGCATGCGCCTTCGGCTTTGCGAAGTGGGGCTTCATTAAATTAAGAGACCGCGAAGATAACTCCGCGGCCCCACCTTTAAAAAACCAAACAAAAAGGATCATTTCAGACTAAAAGAACTCAGAAGCCTGATATTGTTATCTTCATAGGAATACTGATGCAGAATATCATCCCCAACCATTAACAGCACCTCCTCCAGCGGAATTACATCATAGGTGTTAATGTCCTCAAAGTGGTCTGTTAAGGTTAAACCGGGGGATTGTGTTTTATCATAGATTTTAAGTCCGGAGTCTCCATCACAAACAAATAACAAATCGTCTTTAACGCCAAGACCATAAGGGCTATCCATTTCATAGGTCGCCAGGAGTTCAGGGTTTTGTTTATCGGCTACATCTATCACCTGTAATTGGCTCCAGGATTGCCCACATTCATTCCCGCCCCGGATAGTCACATAAGCCATATCTCCATCTACCACTACCGGATCGCAGCCCAGCACATGTTGAAGCCTGGAAATAAATAAAGGGGTTGAAGGCTCTTCAATGCTATAAATATACATTCCTGCAGAACTACCCAGGTAGAGATAATCATCCTGATTAAAGATGGTTTCTATCTGCCAGCCTACATAATCGGTGGAAATTTTTTCCGGTGAAGAAAGGCTTGAGATATCAAAAACCGACAACGACTGATTGCCTACTACATATAGAAACTTGTCTTTAATATTGAAACGAGCCATAGAACCGCCGGTACCGGTACCTGCAGGTCCTGAAGCACCGGAATTAAAAGATTCAGCTGCTATCAATATTCTTTCGTCCAGAACCATTTCAATCTTTCTACGCTCTAATACATAACCAATAATTACTTCTTTCTGAAAGTCCAGATTCTCGGTGTCAACAAAAGCGGCACCACCAGGGGCTGAAGGTTGATAATCATCAAAAACATTTTCCAGCCTTTGCTCTTGTCTTATATTATTAATATCGCTAATATCGAAAACCACGAGGTCCATCCCACTGTTTGCAAAAAGCATATCTCCTTTTATGGCAACATCGGTATTTTGAGGAATCTTCAGATATTTTATTTTTCGGGGATTTTCAGGATTGGAATTATCTATAATATGCACTCCGCGATTAACATCATTAATAAAGACAAAATTCTTATAGACATACATCTTTCCGGCCTGTTCAATTTCTTTTGGCTCCTGGATATATACCGAAGATCTGAATTCGGCTACCGACATTGTTACCGGAACGGCAACCAGTTCAACATTTCCGGCCTCTTCATCTTTTTCACAAGAAGTGAACAAGGCCATTAAAGCCATTAGAAGCAAAGTGATAATAGAGTAGAAAATTCTCATAATAATGAAGATTAGTTTCCTATTAGATGCATAAATTCTAAAAAGGTTGCGCAGGAGTGATAAAAAAAATTCTGTCACTTTGTCAGAAACAGCTTAAGTCCTATCTTTGCAAATCTTAAAGCTTTAAAAGGCCAGAAAAGTATTATGGAGAAGATAATTGACGAAAAACAACAAGGCAACAGCCTGGTAATGGAGCCAAAGAAGGAAAATAGCCGAAAGCTCTTTATAGAAAGTTATGGTTGCCAGATGAATTTCAGTGACTCTGAGATCGTAGCATCTATTCTTTCCAGGGAGGGTTTCAACACCACCCAGAACCTTGAGGAAGCTGACCTTGTATTGGTAAACACCTGTTCAATTCGGGAAAAGGCTGAGCAAACTGTTAGAAAGCGCCTTGAAAAATATAATGCTGTAAAACGCATAAATCCGGGAATGAAAGTGGGCGTACTTGGTTGTATGGCCGAGCGGTTAAAAGACAAATTCCTCGAAGAAGAAAAAATTGTGGACCTTGTAGTAGGGCCAGATGCTTATAAAGACCTGCCAAACCTTATCAACGAGGTGGAAGCAGGAAGAAATGCGGTAAATGTGATTCTTTCTAAGGAAGAGACCTACGCTGATGTCTCACCGGTGCGTTTACAGAGCAACGGAGTTTCTGCTTTTGTTTCAATCACCAGGGGTTGTGACAATATGTGCACGTTTTGTGTAGTACCTTTCACCCGTGGACGGGAACGCAGCCGTGACCCACAAAGCATCGTAGAAGAGGTGAATGACCTCGCTGCAAAAGGCTACAAAGAAATCACTCTTCTGGGACAGAACGTAGATAGTTATTTATGGTATGGCGGGGGGCTAAAGAAGGATTTCAAAAATGCTTCTGAGATTCAAAAAGCTACGGCAACTAATTTTGCCGGGCTTCTGAAACTTGTTGCTGAAGCTCAACCAAAAATGCGCATCAGGTTCTCAACCTCCAATCCACAGGATATGACTCTGGATGTAATTGAGGTGATGGCCAAATATCCAAACATCTGTAAATATATTCACTTACCGGTTCAAAGCGGGAGCGATAGAATCCTACAGAAAATGAATCGTTTGCATACCCGGGAAGAATATTTCAGTCTTATCGATAATATTAAAGAGTTAATTCCTGATTGTGGAATCTCCCATGATATCATTACCGGCTTTCCAACCGAAACCGAAGAAGATCACCAGGATACTCTTTCATTAATGAAGTATGTGAAGTATCATTTCGGATTTATGTTCGCTTATTCTGAAAGACCGGGAACTATGGCTGCAAGAAAATTAGAGGATGATGTGCCAGAAAAAACAAAAAAACGAAGGCTCTCCGAGATCGTAAGTTTACAGCAGGAACACAGCTTATACCAGACTCAGCAATTCATAGGAAAAACTGTAGAAGTTCTTATTGAAAAAGAATCGAAGAAATCCAGCGAGCACTGGAGTGGCCGCAATACTCAAAATACGGTTGTAGTATTTCCAAAAGAAAACTACAGCATTGGAGACTTCGTGAATGTTAAGATAAACGACTGCACCAGCGCCACCCTTATTGGGGAGCCAGTAGAATTTAGTGAGAATAATTAAATTTCCATCTTCACGGAAATGACGAAGATTAAAAGAAGTTTCCGCCTTTACTGAAATTAAGTATGAACAGGCTGGTAGGAATAACAAGGATTGGATTAGATTTCCGCCTTCGCGGAAATGACAGAGATTAGAATTATGGAATCTATACAAGCAACAAAACAAAGGTTTGGACTCATTGGGGACGATCCCAAACTGAACCGTGCCATCGAGAAGGCCATACAGGTTGCCCCTACCGATATTTCGGTACTGGTAACGGGAGAAAGCGGGGTTGGAAAAGAAAGCATTCCCAAGATCATACATTCGCTTTCCCACCGCAAGCACGGTAAATATATCGCTGTTAACTGCGGTGCTATCCCGGAGGGTACAATAGACAGTGAGCTTTTCGGGCACGAAAAAGGCGCCTTCACCGGAGCCACTCAAACCCGAAGTGGTTATTTTGAAGTTGCTGATGGCGGTACTATTTTTTTGGATGAAGTTGGAGAACTTCCTCTTCCCACCCAGGTACGCTTGTTAAGGGTATTAGAAAACGGAGAGTTTATGAAGGTTGGTTCCTCCAAACTTCAAAAAACCAATGTTCGTATTGTGGCCGCCACCAATATAGACATGCAGGAATCCATAAAGAAAGAAAAATTCAGGGAAGATCTGTATTATCGCCTAAGTACGGTAGACATTCACCTACCACCTCTCAGAGAACGCAAAGGTGACATCCATCTTTTATTCAGAAAATTCGCCTCAGATTTCGCGTTGAAATATAAGATGCCAACAATCAAACTGGACGATGAAGCAGTGAAGCTTCTTGAGAATTACAGATGGGGCGGCAATATAAGGCAGCTAAGAAATATTGCCGAACAAATCTCGGTGTTGGAACAGGAACGTGTAATCACTGCCGCAAATCTCAAAGAATACCTTCCGGATATTGGCAGTAACCTGCCTGCGGTGATTGCCGGAAAGAAAAAAGAAGGTGACTTCAGCAATGAGCGCGAAATTCTTTATAAGGTATTGTTCGACATGAAGAGCGATTTAAACGACCTAAAAAGCCTTACCCTAAAATTGATGGAGCATGGAAACACAGACAAGGTTCGCGATGAAAACGAAAGCCTCATCAATAAAATTTACGGCGATGAAGACGAGGAAGATGCCGAATCTGAAGAATTAACGGCAGAGAAACTGGAGGTATTACAAATTCCACAACAGAGTCCTCAAGCAGCCCAGAAAGCTGAAAATGACAAATATTATTTCGCTGAAGAGATCGAGGAGGAAGAAACACTCTCCCTTCAGGACAAGGAACTGGAACTCATCAAGAAATCATTGGAGCGCCATAGCGGTAAGCGTAAAGCAGCAGCTGAAGAACTGGGAATTAGCGAACGCACTCTATACCGCAAAATCAAACAATATAACCTCTAACCGGAGTTTAGACAATTATGAAAAGAAGCCTATTTCTGTTTAATTTTTTATTGATTTTCGTGGTGCAATCCTGCGGAATGTATTCTTTTACCGGCGCCGATACCGGGGCAGCTGAAACCTTTCAGGTTAATTTCTTTCAGAATACTGCCGATCTTGTAGAACCGGGTATAGACAGGACCTTTACTTTGCAGCTCCAGGACCTTATTCAAAACCAAACCAGCCTGAACCTCGCCAATAATAACGCCGACCTCATCTTTGAAGGCGAGATTATAGATTTCTACATTGCCCCTATGACTGCTACTGCAGATAATACGGCCGCACAAAACCGGCTTACCATCGCGGTAAATGTTAGGTATTACAATACCCTGCAACCGGATAAAGATTTTGAACGCAGGTTTTCTTTCTATTATGACTATCCTGCTAATCAACAGCTTATTGGCGCCAATTTAGACGCTGCCATAGAACAAATATATTCCAGATTAACACAAGACATCTTTAACGCGGCACTAACCGACTGGTAATGAAAAAACAGGAGTTTATAAAAATACTGGAACAGCCTGCTTCGATAACCGAAGCCCAAACAAAGGCCCTGGAGAGTATTTTAGCCGAATCCCCCTATTTTCAAACCGCCCGGGCCTTAAGGCTTAAAGGTCTAAAGGATCATAATGCCTTAAGCTATAATTCGGCGCTTAAACGAACTGCGGCTTATACTTTAGACAGAAGTGTACTTTTTGATTTTATTACTTCGGCAGAGTTCAACCAAAACAAGATCGCCAGGCAGATTAAGGAGCAGGAAGAAAACATAAAAAATATTGTGGTTTATGAAGCCCAGGAGGTTTTTGGAAAGAGAAGCATCGCCATTGACGAAGCCATAAAGATGAAAAAATCGGAATCGGAGCGGGTGATGGATCCCGGCCTTTTCCAGGAAACCAGTCCTAAGAAAAAAAATAAGGAAGAAAAAGAAACTCCAGCCGAAGAGCAACTTGGAATTGGAGACCCATTGGAATTCAATCCATCAGAATCACACTCGTTTTCGGAGTGGTTAAAACTCACTTCAGCAAAACCGGTAAGGGAATCGGTAAAGCCTTCAGAAGAAATCACGAGAAAATTTGATCTCATAGATGAATTTATTTCCAAAAGTCCTAAGATAAAACCCGGGAAAACCACTAAGAAAAGCAACCTTGCAGAGCGCAGTATAACCTCCCCCGAAGCCCTGATGACTGAGACTTTGGCTAAAGTTTACTTAGAGCAAAAAAATTACATCAAAGCCATACAGGCATATAAAATTTTAATTTTGAAAAATCCCGAAAAAAGTGGTTTCTTTGCAGACCAAATTCGGGCAATAGAGAAATTACAAGAAAACAATAACACATAAGAATGAGCACATTCACTATTTTTTTAGCACTAATTATTATTGTAGCCTTTTTACTGATAGTAGTAATTATGGTACAAAATCCTAAAGGTGGCGGTCTATCTTCATCCTTTGGTGGCGGAGGTCAACAAGTTGGGGGCGTTCAAAAAACAGGCGACTTTTTAGATAAAAGTACCTGGACTCTGGCTACTTTATTATTGGTTTTAATCCTGCTTTCTAACATCACGATCATGGACGGAAGTGGAATTAGTGAATCACGTGTCTTTGAAGGTGACGAAGAAATTGAAACAAATATCCCTGCTCCTATTCAGGCGCCGGTTGATCCTGAAACTGACAACAACTAGGGATTAACAAACCATCATAATAAAATAAATGCCAGCTTATGACAAGCTGGCATTTTTTGTTTCTATATGTCAGTAATTATCTGATGGCACAATTTTAGAAACTCCAGTATTCACTTTAAAAGTTAATTAACCTTAAAATTAAATTTATAAAAATGGGACTAAACATTAAACCGCTTTCAGACCGGGTACTTATCGAGCCGGCAGCAGCCGAAACAAAAACAGCTTCGGGAATTTACATCCCTGAAACCGCCAAAGAGAAACCTCAGCGTGGGAAAGTTGTAGCTGTAGGTAAAGGCAACAAAGATCACGAGATGACGGTAAAAGAAGGCGATATGGTTCTTTACGGAAAATACGCAGGTACCGAACTTAAACTGGAAGGTAAAGATTACCTTATCATGCGGGAAGACGATATACTTGCAATAGTATAAGACTTCACTTTCCCTTAAGGAAATTTTCAATAAAAAACATTAATATTAATAGCATTCCGCAATCGTGGAATTAACTAAATTAAATTAACTATGGCCAAAGATATAAAATATGACATTGAAGCCCGGGACGGGATCAAACGCGGTGTTGATGCATTGGCGAATGCCGTAAAAGTAACCCTAGGACCAAAGGGACGTAATGTAATCATCAGTAAATCATTTGGTGCGCCCACCGTAACCAAAGATGGTGTTACCGTAGCAAAAGAAATAGAGCTGGAAGATGCTCTTGAAAATATGGGGGCTCAAATGGTTAAGGAAGTAGCCTCTAAAACCAACGATCTTGCCGGTGATGGTACGACTACAGCCACCGTTCTTGCACAAGCTATCGTAAAAGAAGGCCTTAAGAACGTTGCTGCTGGTGCAAACCCAATGGACCTTAAACGCGGGATCGACAAAGCTGTTATAGCACTAACCAAAGATCTTAAAAAACAAACTAAAGAAGTAGGCGACTCTTCTGAAAAAATAAAGCAGGTTGCTTCTATATCTGCCAACAACGACGAACACATCGGGGAACTTATCGCTGAGGCCTTCGGAAAAGTTGGAAAAGAAGGTGTAATTACCGTAGAAGAAGCCAAAGGTACCGAGACTCACGTAGATGTGGTTGAAGGTATGCAGTTTGACCGTGGCTATCTTTCTCCATACTTTGTTACCAACAGCGAGAAAATGACTTCTGATCTTGAAAATCCCTATATCCTTCTTTTTGACAAGAAGATATCTGCGATGAAAGATCTTCTACCTGTTCTTGAGCCGGTAGCCCAATCAGGTAAGCCGCTTTTGATTATTGCTGAAGACGTAGACGGAGAAGCCCTGGCAACTCTTGTAGTTAACAAACTGCGTGGTTCGCTTAAGATCGCTGCAGTTAAAGCTCCAGGATTTGGAGACCGAAGAAAAGCGATGCTGGAAGATATCGCTATCTTAACCGGTGGAACAGTAATTTCTGAAGAAAGAGGATTCACTCTGGAGAACACCACTATCGATATGCTTGGTACTGCTGAAAAAGTAGCCATCGATAAAGATAATACGACTATCGTAAACGGTGCAGGAGACAATGCTACTATCGAAAACCGTGTGAACCAGATCAAATCACAGATCGAGTCTACCACTTCAGACTACGACAAGGAAAAGCTTCAGGAGCGTTTGGCAAAACTTGCCGGAGGTGTTGCCGTACTATATGTAGGTGCTGCGTCAGAAGTAGAAATGAAAGAGAAAAAAGACCGTGTAGATGATGCCCTTCACGCCACCAGAGCAGCTGTAGAAGAAGGAATCGTTGCCGGAGGTGGAGTTGCCCTGGTACGTGCTCAGGCAGTACTGGCAAAACTAAAAGCTGAAAATGACGATGAGGCCACAGGTATCCAAATCGTGGTACGTGCTATCGAGTCTCCGCTTAGAACAATTGTAGAAAACGCAGGAGGCGAAGGTTCTGTTGTGATCAATAAAGTACTCGAAGGTGACAAGGACTATGGTTATGATGCCAAAACCAACACCTATGTAGATATGATGAAAGCCGGAATTATAGATCCTAAGAAAGTAACCAGAGTAGCTCTTGAAAATGCCGCTTCAGTTGCCGGAATGATCTTAACCACCGAGTGCGCCCTTACTGACATCCCGGAGGATGACAAAGGCGGCGGAGGTATGCCAGGTGGAATGGGCGGAGGTATGCCCGGAATGATGTAACAGATTAAACCTCTGTAAGCAAATAATCAATCCCGCTTCATTTAGAGGCGGGATTTTTTATATAAAAAAAGAAGCTTCCCACCAGGCACAGGCAGAAAGCTCCTTATAAAATTAATTAAACTTAAAAAACTAAAACTTATAGGTAAGCAACAATAGATCAAGCAATAATCTGCTCCTCTTTTAGAAGAGCTTCCAGTTTATTGGCTGTAGCTAAACAGTTGCTCACTTTAGGCACATCATTACAATCCCGGGTATTCAAAGAATGGGAACCACACTCAAGAGCACTTAAGTCCAGCTGTGCAAAATTCTCATTAATGTCTAAGCATTTTTCATACAGGCACTCCAGGGTTTTACAATCCCCTACCTCAACCTGGTGCTTAAGAAGGTAACCCTTTAGAAAGTTCTCAATGGAGAATTGTGCGTTTTTACATACCGAATAGGTCACAAGATCCTCCTCTGGCCTGAAAAATTCGTCGTTAGCCTGACTTAATTTTTCCTGAGCCTCATCAAAAAAGTTGTTATTGGCTTTCATTTATATGATTTTAAAATATTGATTCTTTCTAAAGGGCAATCTTTCTTTTACATATCTCTAAAGAGCTGAAGTTTCTCCCATTTGGTTTCCACTTCTTCCTGAGCACGTTTTAGAAGTTCAGCACCCAATTCAGCATTCTCCTTTGCAACCCTGGTAAATCGGGTTTCCTTGTACATAAACTCACTTAAAGGAGCTGCAGGAGCCTTAGAATCCAGTTTAAACCTCTTACCTTTTGGTTGTGCAGGGTTAAATCTGAACAATGGCCAGTAACCTGTCTCAACAGCTTTTTCCTGTTGAGTCACCCCGTGTTTCAGTTCATAACCGTGTTCTCCACAATGAGAGTACGCGATTATAATTGAAGGACCAGGGTAAGCTGCCGCTTCTTCAATAGCTTTCAGTGTCTGAAGGTCTTTTGCACCAATGGCAACCTGCGCTACATACACATTTTGATAGGATACGGCTTGCAAGGCAAGGCTTTTCTTAGAGGATTTTTTACCAGAAACCGCAAATTTTGCACTTGCTCCCAAAGGAGTAGCTTTAGACATTTGTCCACCGGTATTTGAGTAAACCTCAGTATCCATAACCAGGATATTAATATCTTCTCCTGAAGCAAGGACATGATCTACTCCACCATATCCAATATCATAGGCCCAACCATCACCACCCAGAATCCACACTGCTTTTTTGCGTAGGTATTGAGTAAGCTGGTTCAGTTTTCGGGCTTCATCGGTATCAATTGTTTCCAGGATAGATTTAAGCTCGGCTATGTGAGCGTGTTTCTGTTTCTTCTGAGTTTCATCTTCTTCAGTGTTATCCAGAATAGAAGCTACCAGTTCTTTTCCAATTACCGGCTCCAATTCTTTAAGCAATTCAACTGCGATCTCCTGTTTTTTGGACAGAGCCAGCTTCATACCTAAACCAAATTCGGCGTTATCCTCAAAAAGGGAGTTAGCCCAGGCCGGACCTCTTCCAAACTCATTGGTCTTATAAGGTGTGGTAGGCAGGTTACCTCCATAAATTGAGGAGCATCCTGTCGCATTCGCAATTAAAATACTATCTCCATATAACTGGGTAAGCATTTTAATATATGGAGTTTCACCACATCCTGAACAGGCTCCCGAGAACTCAAACAACGGCTCAAGGAACTGCGAACCTTTAAGGTTTGTAATCTGGAGCTCAGAACGCTCGTAGTAAGGTAAATCTGTAAAGTAATCCCAGTTTTGATTCTGTTCCGCAGCTACATCGAGTTTGTTATGCATATTGATAGCCTTGAAATTCTCAATCTCTTTACTTTCTGCAGGACAAACAGCGACACAAAGATCACAGCCAGTACAGTCTTCAGGAGAAACCTGGAGAATATAGGATTCAGCTTTGCTATCAAAAGGACGACCCTTAGCAGGAACTGCTTTAAAGGTACCCGGCGCATCAGCCAGTTGCTCATTAGGAACCACCTTAGATCTTATTGCGGCGTGCGGACAGATAGCCACACATTTGTTACACTGGGTACAAAGATCCTCGCCATCCCAAACAGGAACGAAATCGGCAATACCACTTTTTTCAAATTGCGTGGTGCCAGTTGGGAAAGTTCCGTCTACCGGGAAGGCACTTACCGGTAAGCCATCTCCCTCCCCCGCCAGAATCTTGCCAAGAACCTCTTTCACAAAAGGATCGGCATCTCCGGTCATCATAGGTTTAAGGCTACGGGTACTTGTTATTTGTTTCGGATATTCTACCTTCTGAAGATTTGCGAGAGAACTGTCTACGGCGTCAAAATTCATCTTCACGATCTTATCTCCTTTGTGTGAGTAAGATTTAACGATAGCATCCTTGATTTTCTGGATAGCTTCGTCTTTAGGCAATACTCCTGAAATAGCGAAAAAACAGGTTTGAAGCACCGTATTGGTCCTTTTTCCCAGTTTTGCTTCGTGAGCCACCTTAGTAGCATCTATTACATAGAATTGAAGCTCATTTTCCACGATCTCCTCCTGCATTCTCTGCGGAAGTTTATCCCAGATCTCTTCATTAGAGAAGGGAGCATTGAGAAGGAAAGTTCCGCCTTTCTTTACCTTTTTCAGAATATCATATTTTTCAATGAAATTAAACTGATGGCAAGCAATGAAATCAGCAGTATTAATAAGGTAACTTGAGAAGATAGGTTCCGGACCAAAACGAAGGTGGGAAACAGTTTGTGCTCCGGCTTTTTTGGAGTCATAAACAAAATATCCCTGAACGTAATTATCAGTAGTTTCACCTATAATCTTAATAGAGTTTTTATTTGCACCTACCGTACCATCAGATCCTAAGCCATAGAACATACAGTTGAAGGTTGCTTTTTTGGTTTTGAAAACCGGGTTATAAAGCAAGCTCTTAAAGCTAAGGTCATCATTAATTCCTATAGTAAAGTGGTTCTTAGGTTCAGCTTTGAACATCTCATCAAAAACACCTTTCACCATCGCTGGATTGAATTCTTTGGAAGACAACCCATAACGACCACCAATTATCTTTGGCATGGTTCTATCGCTTTCAGCAAAAGCAGTGATCACATCAAGATATAAAGGCTCTCCAGTACTTCCAGGTTCTTTGGTCCTGTCTAAAACAGCAATATTTTTAACACTGGCAGGAATCTTATCCATAAAGTCCTTGATAGAAAAAGGCCTATACATTCTTATAAATAAAGCACCAACTTTTTCATCATCATTGAGAAGGGTTTCCACGGTTTCCTTCACTGCGCCTTCCCCGGAGCCCATAATAATAATGAGTCTTTCAGCTTCGGGATGACCTATATAGTCATATAAATTATATCGTCGACCGGTGTGAGCATAAAATTCGTCCATAACCTCCTGAACGATTCCCGGTACTTTTTCATAATGTAAATTGGAAGCCTCTCTGGCCTGAAAGAAAACATCCGGGTTTTGAGAAGTACCTCGTATCACGGGGCTATCGGGATCAAGAGATCGGTTTTTATGATCCATGATCTTATCTTCAGGCATCATTTTTTTAATGATATCATCGGTAATTCCATCGATTTTGGATATTTCATGAGAGGTCCTGAAACCATCAAAAATATTCATAAACGGAACCCGACTGCGTAAAGTTGCCACCTGGGAGATAAGCGCAAAATCCATCGCTTCCTGTACCGAGCCACCAAAGAGCATAGAAAAGCCCGTTTGCCGGGCTGCCATAACATCTGAATGATCTCCAAAAATTGATAGCGCGTGGGTAGCTACCGTCCTGGCTGCTACATGAATTACTGTGGGCAGCAATTCCCCGGCTATTTTATACATATTTGGAATCATGAGTAACAGTCCCTGCGAGGCAGTAAAGGTGGTAGTGAGAGCACCAGCCTGCAAAGAACCATGCACAGCACCTGCCGCACCTCCTTCACTCTGCATCTCAACGATACGCGGAACGTTATTCCAGATATTTTTTTTGCCCTTTGAACTAAAAATATCAACGTGCTCCCCCATAGGCGAAGCGGGGGTAATAGGATAAATAGCACAGACTTCATTTGTTTTATGCGCCACTCTTGCAACCGCCTCATTGGCATCACAAATGAGTTTGGGAAATTTTTCAATCATTTTTTACCTCTTTTTTAAAAATTTAGGCCCCATGTAGCCATTCCTTTTTCTCCAGTAACTGCGCATCAGTTTCTTCATGCTCAGGATCCGGAAGACAAGCATCTACAGGACACACCGATGCACACTGAGGCTCATCGTGGAATCCCTTACACTCAGTACATTTATCCGAAACGATGAAGTAGAATTCATCAGAGATCGGTTCTTTTTCTTCATCGGCGTCTACATCCTGGCCACTTGGCGTAGTTACGGAGCCGCTTAAAGATGTTTCATCGGCATAAGACCATTCCTGATCTGGTTCATAAATTGCATGATTTGGACATTCTGAAATACAAGCATCACAGTTGATGCAATCCTCTGTTATAAAAAGTGCCATAGATATTTATATTTTGTTAAACTATTCTATAAAATTAGAGAGCATCATCCTCTCAAATTATGACAATCATCATATTTTTAAATAATTGGAAATCAGAAATGAAATACGAGTTTTATGATGTCAATCATATTTAAAAGCTAAGAGTAAATTTAAATTTGGTTCAGATCATGTTCCATCATTAAGTGAACGGATGTTAAAAAATACTAAAGCTTATGATTACACTTGAAAAGAATCCCAATGCTGAAACTCTGGATGCTGTTGTTATTCGTTTTGTTGGCGATTCAGGGGACGGGATGCAATTAACCGGCACCCAGTTTTCTGATACCTCAGCCATGTTTGGTAATGATGTGGCTACTTTCCCTAATTATCCTTCTGAAATTCGGGCTCCCCAGGGAAGCTTATACGGAGTTTCAGGTTTCCAGGTGCATATTGGGAGTGTAGAGGTTAGCACCCCGGGTGACAACCTGGATCTGCTGGTAGCAATGAACCCAGCAGGCCTAAAGACCAATTTGTACGCGGTAAAACCGGGTAATACTATAATAATAGACAGCGACTCCTTTACCAAGAAAAACCTTGAAAAGGCACAATATGAATCCAACCCTCTGGAAGACGGAAGTCTTGAAAACTATAGGGTGGTAACGGTGCCCATGACCTCTCTAACCAAGGAGGCTTTAAAGGACGTTGAAGGTCTCGATAACAAAAGCATTACCCGAAGCAAGAATATGTTTGCTCTGGGAATGGTTTACTGGTTGTATGACCGGAATCCGGAACATACTATTGAATTCTTCCAGAAAAAATTCAAAACCAAACCTCACCTGATTGAAGCCAACACCAAAGTATTGAATGCCGGCTTCTTTTATGCTGAAACCATTGAGTTAATTCCAAATTCCTATAGTATTTCTCCCGCAAAAATGCAGGGAGGAACTTACAGGATTATTATGGGAAATACGGCTACCGCCTGGGGCTTCCTGGCAGCAGCCGAAAAATCGGGCAGAGAGTTGTTTTTAGGCTCCTACCCTATCACTCCAGCGACAGATATTTTACACGAGCTGGTAAAACATAAACATTTTGGGGTTAAAGCTTTTCAGGCTGAAGATGAGATTGCAGGGATCAGCTCTGCCATAGGTGCTTCTTTCGCCGGTGATCTTGCTATAACCACAACCTCAGGACCAGGACTTGCCTTAAAAGGAGAAGCTCTGGGATTGGCAGTAATGATAGAATTACCCCTGGTTGTAGTGAACGTTCAACGCGGTGGACCTTCTACAGGCTTACCAACCAAAACTGAACAATCTGATCTTATGCAGGCCATGTACGGCCGAAACGGAGAAAGCCCGGTGATTGTCATCGCCGCAAGCACCCCGGCCAACTGCTTTAATTTCGCCTATGAAGCCTCCAGACTTGCACTTGAGCATATGACCCCGGTGGTATTACTCACCGATGGGTATATCGCCAACGGTTCAGCACCCTGGAAGATAAAAAGCCTTGAAGAAATGCCGGAGATCAAAAACAACCTGGTTAATGAGGTTAAGGAAAACTGGCATCCATATGACAGAAACCAAGAAACCCTGGCAAGAAACTGGGCGATCCCGGGAACTCCAGGTCTGGAACACCGCGTGGGCGGACTTGAAAAAGACCGCATTACAGGAGATGTATCTCACGTTCCGGAGAACCACGAAATCATGACCCATACCCGGGCCGAGAAAGTGAAAAAAGTAGAGAATTATATTCCCGAAATCAAACCGGAGTTTGCCCAGGAGGGTGACCTGCTGGTAATTGGTTGGGGAGGCACCTATGGTTCACTGCATTCAGCGGTTAAGCAAATCGTAGAAGAAGAAGGTTACAAGAACATAGGTTTTGCCCATTTCAATTATATCAATCCGCTTCCAAAAAATACGGGAGAACTTTTAAGCAAGTTCAAAAAGATACTTGTTTGTGAACTTAACAACGGACAGTTTGTAAATGTGCTTAGGATGAACTTTGAAGAACAGAAATTCCTTCAGTTTAACAAAATTCAGGGCTTGCCTTTCGCCAACAGCGAACTCATCGAAAAATTTAAACAAATAGCAGAGTAATCATGGAAACAACTGTAAAAAAATATTCTTACAAAGATTTTGCAAATGACCAGGAAGTAAGATGGTGTCCGGGCTGTGATGACTATGTTATTTTACGTTCGGTACAAAAAGCATTGCCTGAGACAGGAGTTAAAAAAGAAGATGTAGTCTTTATCTCAGGGATTGGTTGTTCTTCGCGTTTCCCTTATTATATGGGAACATATGGGATGCATGGCATTCACGGTAGAGCTCCCGCTATCGCATCTGGAGTAAAACTGGCAAATCCAGATCTAAGCGTTTGGGTTATTACCGGAGACGGAGACAGCATGGCCATTGGCGGAAACCACTTCATACATGTGCTAAGACGAAATATCGACCTTAATATTATTCTGTTTAACAATGAGATCTATGGGCTAACCAAAGGACAGTTCTCACCAACCTCACTGGTAGGTCAGAAAACCAAATCTTCTCCTTATGGAAACACCCAACCCCCGTTTCAACCCGGGGAATTGGCAATAGGAGCTCAGGCCCGGTTTTTTGCACGTATTGGAGGGAATGCGCCCAAGGAAATGACAGACATTTTTATTCAGGCCCAGAAATTCAAAGGCACCTCATTAGTAGAAGTACTTCAAAATTGTGTGATTTTCAATGATGGTTGCTACGTAAAATACACCGACAAGAAAGTGCGTGAAGACAAACAACTCTTTGTCGAACATGGAAAACCTATGATCTTCGGAAAAAACAGAGATCAGGGGCTGGTACTAAACGGACTTAAACTGGAAACTGTCACCATAGGTGAGAACGGTATTACAGAAGAGGATATTCTTATTCACGATGCAAAAACCGAAGATCCTACTATGCACCAGATGCTGGTAAGGTTGGAGGAGCCATTAGTTACAGGAATTATTAGGAGTTTTCAGGATGTTACCCTGGAAGAGAGGGAAGACGAGTTAACTGAACAGATAAAAGCAAAGTCTGATTTCAGAAAAACCGACGACCTATTCTTCTCAGGAGAAACTTATCAGGTAAATTAAAGCATAACTGATTTACATCAGTTTTTAAACCCTTGAAAACTGTTAATTTTATTAACATATTAAGAACTATATTATGGGTTCAGAAGCACTGATAGTTTTCTTTCTCGCCGGCGTCATTCTGGTCGCCGGCGCGAATTTTATCTCAAATTTAATATCACACAAATCAGATAACCCTCAGAAACGTGAGCCTTACGAAAGTGGGATGCCTACTATAGGCCCCACCTGGGTTCAGTTTAAAGTCGGGTTTTATCTATTCGCAATCCTATTCTTAATCTTTGATGTAGAAATAGCCTTTCTGGTTCCCTGGGCTGTAGTGTACGAGGAAGTAGGAACAGTAGCTTTAGTCGAGATCATGATCTTCCTGGCTATTCTGGGATTAGGTTTGGCATATGCGTGGAAAAAAGGAGCATTAAAATGGAAGTAGAAAATCAAAAAGTACCAAAAGATTTTCCTGGCCAGGTATTACCTGCGGGAAACGGTGCAAATATTATTGTAACCTCATTAGATAAGATAATTAACTGGGGACGATCAAATTCGCTGTGGTCACTATACTTCGGAACAAGTTGTTGTGCCATTGAAATGATGCAAACCGGGGCTGCCCGTCACGATTATTCGAGATTTGGCTTTGAGGTAGCGAGGCCTTCCCCAAGGCAAGCCGACCTTATTATCATTGCCGGTACTATCGTGAATAAAATGGCTCCTGTATTACGTAGGCTTTACGACCAAATGGCCGAACCGAAATACGTGATCGCCATGGGGGCCTGTGCTATTTCGGGAGGGCCATTCTTTTATAATTCCTATTCGGTAGTAAAAGGTGCAGATCACGTAATTCCTGTTGATGTATATGTTCCAGGCTGCCCGCCCCGTCCCGAGGCTTTACTCGACGGAATGCTGAAGCTCCAGGAAAAAATTCGTACAGAAAGTATACAAAACAGGAAAAATCCTGTGGAAGGTTTTGATGAAGGTCTTTAAAAAAAGTAGTTATGACAAATCAAGAATTACAGGAATTGATCACCACCTGGTTTTCCGGCCCTGAAAGCGTCCACCTGGAATTTACTGAAGAAGGTTCCCAGTTTTTGAATGTAAGCATAAATCCCGAATACCTGCATGAACTAATGTCCAGGTTAAAGGAGAATAACCACACAGGTTTCGATTACCTCTTTTGCCTTACCGGGGTTGACTGGGGAAAAGAACTCGGAGTGGTTTACCATCTGGAATCTACAAAGCACCGGCATATTCTGGTGGTAAAAGTACAGACTTCAGATAGAGAGAATCCGTGGTTTGATTCAGTACAGGATATTTGGCCTACCGCCAACTTCCATGAAAGAGAAGCTTTTGACCTCCTTGGAATAAAATTTAAAGGTCATCCCAATTTAAAACGTTTGTTTTTGTCAGAAGACTGGGAAGGCTTTCCGCTTAGAAAAGATTATGAAGATGAGGTAAATATGGTTGTTAAATAAAGAAATATGGAAACTGCTACTATAAATAACAACTTTAAGTCTGAGGAATACTTCATCAATATGGGGCCTCAACACCCTGCAACCCATGGGGTATTGCGGCTATTGCTCACCATAGATGGAGAGATCATAAAAAAGGTAGAACCAGATCTGGGATATATTCACCGTTCTATAGAAAAGATGTGCGAACGCGATAGCTATCAGCAAATCGTTCACCTTACCGATAGGATGGATTATCTATCCTCTCACATTAATAATGAAGCCGTTTGCCTTGCCATTGAGAATGCTCTGGAAATAGAAGTGCCCGAGCGGGTAAAAGTAATTAGGACCATTATAGACGAATTAACACGTATTTCTTCTCACACACTTTGGTGGGGAGTAATGGGAATGGATGTAGGGGCACTTACCTCCTATTTCTATGGGTTCCGTGACCGGGAAATGATCAACGATATTTTTGAAGAAACCTGCGGAGCCAGGCTAACTATGAATTATAATATTCCGGGCGGGCTGATGCAGGATATCCATCCAAATTTCATTAAAAGGGTGAAAGAATTCATCACTCATTTCAAGACCAAATTACCGGAATACGATAAACTGCTTACTGGAAACATCATTTTTCAGAAGAGAACTAAAGGAGTAGGCGTATTAAGCAAAGAAGATGCTATTGCTTTTGGAGCCTCAGGCCCTGTAGCCAGAGGATCGGGCTATTCCTGCGATGTGAGAAAACATCATCCATACAGCGCCCTGGATAAAGTGACTTTCAACGAAGCCTTACATACCGAAGGTGATTCTTACGCCCGGTATCTGGTAAGGATCCAGGAAATGTGGGAATCAATTTCCATCATCGAACAGCTCATTGATAACATTCCGGAAGGAGACTTCAAGGTACCCACCAAGGCTGTGATCAAGCTTCCAAAAGGAGAGTATTATCAAAAGGTGGAAACTGCAAGAGGCGAATTTGGAGTTTATATAATAAGTACCGGCGGAAAGAATCCGCACCGGATGAAATTCCGTTCCCCGGGGCTTTCAAATCTTTCCCTGTTAAACCATATTACTGTGGGCGGAAAGATTGGAGATCTGGTAGCCACGATGGCGACCATAGATATTGTTGTACCAGATATTGATCGTTAAAACTGAAACAATGTATAGTTCCCTTATCATAACAAACAACATTCACAGCTGGGTTTTAGGCTGGATGCCGGCATCAGTGACAGATATCACCGAAATGATAATGATTGCAACGGCATATCTTACGGTCTTTGCAGTTCTGGGTTTATTTCTGGTTTTAATGGAAAGAAAAGTAGCCGCCTGGTTCCAGTTAAGGATTGGCCCAAACCGGGTTGGTTTCTTCGGAATGTTTCAAACCATTGCCGATGCTCTTAAACTATTATCTAAAGAGCTAACCGGCACAAATAAGGCCGATAAATTCCTATATAATTTAGCTCCCTATTTTTTGATTATTTCCTCCCTAATGGCCCTGGCTGTTTTTCCATTTTCCCAAAACCTACAGGCCTTCGATATAAATATTGGAATCTTTTTCCTTATCGCTATCTCCTCTATTGGAGTTATCGGGATATTACTGGGCGGTTGGAGTAGTAACAATAAATTTGCATTAATTGGAGCTATGCGTAGCGGAGTTCAGACTATAAGTTATGAGCTCTCAGTAGGACTTTCTTTGCTTACCATGATCCTGCTTACCGGTAGCCTGCAACTTTCAGAAATAATTGAAGTACAAAAAAGCGGTTGGCTCATTGTCCAGGGGCATATTCCCGCAGTTATTGCCTTTATGATTTATATGATCGCCGGAACTGCAGAAACAAACCGGGCACCCTTTGATATGGTAGAAGCCGAATCGGAATTGGGAGCAGGTTTTCATACCGAATATTCCGGGATGAAATTCGCTTATTTCTTTTTAGCCGAATTCATCAATATGTTCATCATAGCCGCTATTGGGACTACAGTGTTCTTCGGAGGCTGGTTGTCCCCATTTGGGATAACAGAATCAATTCCATGGCTCGGGGTATTCTGGTTCCTACTCAAAGCTTTTGCCCTGGTGTTTTTAATGATGTGGTTCAGATGGACCTTCCCCAGACTTAGAGTAGACCAACTCCTCACCCTGGAATGGAAATATCTATTGCCTATTAACCTGTTTAACATCGTGCTAATGGCAATAATAATATGGCTTAATTTCACAATTCAATTTTAGAAATTATGAGTTATTTTTCAGACATATATAACGGCATAAAAACCCTGCTAACCGGAATGGGCGTAACAGGAAAGTATTTCCTGAACTCCAGGAAAGGAGCCATCACCCAACAATATCCAGACAACCGTGACACCCTGAAAATGTTTGAACGTTTCCGGGGAGAGGTAGTAATGCCACACGATGAAAATAATGAACACAATTGCACCGGTTGTCAGAAGTGTGAGATCGCCTGTCCCAATGGTAGTATAGAAATAATCTGGGATCGCCAGGTAGATCCTGAAACCGGGAAGAAGAAAAAATTAATAGATAAACATATTTTTCATTATGGAATGTGCACCCAGTGCGGATTGTGTATTGATGCTTGTCCTACAGAAGCCATAAAATGGGCTCCTAATTTTGAAAATGCGGTTTATGACAGGAGTCAGCTTACCAGAGTTTTAAACAAACCCGGATCAAAGGTAAAAGCCGGTGTAGAATAATATAGATATGGAAAAGTATATTTTTTATGTTTTAGCCTTAATAATGATAGTCTCGGCAATAGCATCGGTGAGCAGTCGCAAAATGTTGCGTTCGGTGGTTTATTTGCTTTTTGTCTTAATAGGTATAGCCGGAATTTATTTTATGGTAGACTATAACTTTTTAGCCGCCATACAACTTACAGTCTATGCCGGAGGGATAATTGTGTTGATCATTTTTTCGGTGTTGCTGGTGCATCATATCGATATGGAACTGGAAGTCGCTAAAAAATCCAAACGAATTATCACAGCACTAGCCTCTCTAATTGGTTTAGGAGTCTTTCTAACTACTATTTATTCCCATCCCTTTGTTGAAACCACTACAGCAACAACCACAACCACTGCCGATATTGGATTTGCTCTTTTAAGTACTGAGGCGGGTGGATTTATTCTGCCTTTTGAAGTGATAAGTATTCTTCTGCTGGCAGTAATGATAGGAGCTATTATAATCGCTAAGGGAGAAGACGAAACTGAGGATAAGCCTAAAGAAACTCCTGTAGTAAAACAAGAAGAACCAGTTGCAAAGAAGAAAGAACTTCTGGAAGACGAGGTAGCTGTTTAATCAAATAAAAAAACAAAGACCATGATACCCGGCATTAGCATAACGGAAATTCTCACTCTCACCTCTATCCTGTTCTTCATTGGAATTTATGGATTCATTACCCGAACCAATCTTATTTCAATGTTGATCTCGGTCGAAATTATCCTGAATTCGACGGTGATAAATTTTGTGATCATTAATAAATACCTATATCCCGAACTTTTACAGGGGATGGTATATTCAATATTTATAATTGCTGTGGCAGCTGCAGAAACCGCCCTGGCCGTGGCAATAATCATAAATCTCTACAAGCAAATAAGTTCTGTAGATGTTAAAGAAACTGAAACTCTGAAGTATTAAAAGACGGAAGCTATGAACATAAGTTATCTCTTTTTAATTCCATTAATTCCCCTGGCTGTCTTTCTGGTACTGGGAATCTTTAATAAAAAGATCAAGCCGGCAATTTCCGGCTGGATTGGTGTTGCAGGGCTCGCCGCCTCCACCATACTTTCATTTTATGGTGCCTTTCAGTACTTCTTTGTGACAGGAAAATTAGATGGTGCGTATCAGACATTTACTGAAAAAACGGTCTGGTTGAACTTTACAGATAGCCTGCATATAGATCTCGGGATCCTTATTGATCCTATTTCTATAATGATGCTCATCGTAGTATCTACCATCTCCCTGATGGTTCACATCTACAGTCGTGGCTATATGAAAGGAGACCCGGGATATACCAAATTCTTTGCTTTTCTTTCTCTTTTCACCTTTTCTATGTACGGTTTGGTATTGGCTACCAATCTTTTCCAGATTTACATTTTCTGGGAATTGGTGGGAGTATCCTCTTTTCTTTTGATCGGATATTATTATACAAAGAACTCGGCGGTGGCTGCGGCCAAAAAAGCTTTTATCGTAACCAGATTTGCCGATTTTGGCTTTCTTATCGGAATCCTGATAATAGGTTTCTACACCGGGACCTGGGACTTTGAAACTCTAAATAACCCTGAAGGTGCTGCAATAGCCAACTGGGCTTCCACCTCCTTTATGGGCTTATCGGTATTAACATGGGCTCTAATCCTCATCTTTATGGGAGGTGCGGGGAAATCAGCTATGTTCCCATTACACATCTGGCTTCCCGATGCGATGGAAGGACCAACACCGGTTTCGGCCCTGATACATGCGGCCACAATGGTAGTTGCCGGGGTTTATCTCGTTGCACGGCTTTTCCCCATGTATTATTTCGTCGAAGAAGGTTACGTCTTAAACATAGTTGCCTATGTGGGAGCATTCTCCTCCCTTTTTGCTGCAATTATAGCAATAACGCAAACAGATATTAAAAGGGTGCTGGCATTTTCAACCATGTCTCAGATAGGATATATGATGATGGCCCTTGGGGTCTCAGGTTTTGATGGTCACGAAGGAGTCGGTTATATGGCCTCTATGTTCCACCTGTTTACCCACGCAATGTTCAAGGCCCTTTTATTCCTTGGCGCAGGTTCGGTGATCCATGCCGTTCACAGTAATTATCTTAAGGATATGGGCGGACTTAGAAAACATATGCCAATTACCAATATCACCTTTCTCATCGCTGCGTTGGCAATTGCAGGAGTTCCGCCTCTGGCAGGTTTCTGGAGTAAAGATGAGATACTTGTAGCAGCTTATGAAAACAGTCAGTTTCTCTATTCTATAGGAATTTTGGTAGCCGGTTTAACTGCTTTCTATATGTTCCGACTTTACTTCGGAATCTTCTGGGGAAAAGAGACCACTTATGCCCATAAACCGAAGGAATCTCCTCGTTCTATGACTATTCCGTTGGTCATCCTGGCGATTTTTAGTGTAGTAGTTGGATTTATTCCATTCAGTGAATACGTAACCGCCGATAAGCTGGGATTTGTAGCACATTTAAATTATCCACTGGCGGCCACAGCAGTGCTTATAGGTTTAATAGGAATCATTTTGGCGTGGATATTCTATAAAAAAGAAAACGACCTGGCCGAAAGATTTGCCCGGGCCTTTGGAGTATTCTACCTCTGGGCCAGCAATAAATTTTATTTCGACGAACTATACCTTTTCATAACCCGTAAACTGATCTTTAAAAGGATCTCTGCTCCAATTGCCTATTTCGATAAGAAATTTGTGGATGGAACCATGGAAGGAATCGGCAATAAAACTTTGGTTGTTGCCAATAAAATTAAAGGAATTCAGTCTGGAAAAGTTCAGGATTATGCCTTCGGCTTTATTAGCGGAATTGTAGTGCTGACAATCGTTTTCATTTACCTATGGACTAATTAATTGATCATTATGGACATTTTATCACTTTTTGTTGTTCTTCCGGTACTCGTAATCATCGCATTGGTTTTCACGAAAGGATTAAAACAGGCCCGGCAAATAGCTATGCTAGGCAGTATTATTCAGCTGGGAATGGCGATAAACCTGCTTTTCGCCTACCTGAAGGAACAAAGCATAAACGATAGTATATTCGTGTTTACCAGGGATATCGTTTGGTTTGAAGAATTAAACATTCATTATAATATTGGAGTAGATGGGATCTCGGTCGCACTAATCCTTTTAACCTCTATAATTGTTTTGGCCGGGGTATTTATTTCCTGGAAAACATACGATTTGCCTAAAGAATTCTTTGTTTCATTACTGGTTTTGGCGACAGGGGTTTACGGTTTCTTTATTTCCATAGATCTGTTTACTATGTTCCTTTTCTATGAAATCGCGGTAATCCCTATGTATCTCCTCATTGGTATCTGGGGTTCCGGACCCAAAGAATATTCTGCGATGAAATTAACCCTGATGCTAATGGGAGCTTCTGCCCTGTTACTGGTGGGAATTCTGGGAATATACTTCAACTCAAATGCCGATGGCGGACCACTAACTTTTAGTATCCTTGAGATCGCACAGGTAAATATCCCTTTTGAAGCTCAGAAACTATTCTTCCCATTAATCTTTATAGGTTTTGCGGTGTTGGGTGCTTTATTCCCTTTCCACACCTGGTCTCCAGATGGGCACGCCTCGGCCCCAACTGCGGTTTCCATGTTACACGCAGGGGTTTTAATGAAACTTGGGGGCTACGGAGTCTTTAGGGTGGCGATGTTCCTTCTTCCTCAAGGCGCACTGGAGTGGTCCTGGTTCTTCATTATTTTATCGGCTACAGGAGTGATCTATGGAGCATTTGCTGCCATAAGACAAACCGATCTAAAATATATCAACGCCTACTCTTCGGTTAGTCACCTGGGGCTGGTGTTATTTGCACTTTTAATGCTGAATAAAACTGCCTGGAACGGAGCGATATTACAATCATTATCCCACGGTTTCATGACAGCCCTTTTCTTTGCCTTAATCGGAATGATCTATACCAGAACCAATACGAGGGATATCACAAAACTGGGAGGACTTTTAAAAGTAATTCCATTCATTTCGGTAATATATGTTATCGCCGGGCTGGCTTCCCTTGGGTTGCCAGGCTTCAGCGGATTTGTAGCCGAAATGAACATTTTTGTAGGGGCATTTCAGAATGAAGATATGTTCCACAGGGTGGTCACCATAATTTCGGTTTCAGCAATTGTTGTTACCGCAGTATACATCTTACGGGTAGTAGGAATAATGCTGATGGGGCCTGTTAAGAATGAAAGCTATTTAAGCCTTCCAAAAGCTACCTGGTACGAAACAACCGGGGTGCTTTTATTGCTTCTTCCTATTGTGGGAATAGGCGTAGCTCCATTATGGTTAAGCGATATGATATTAAAAAGTTTACAACCCTTTTTGCAGGGAGTATTATAATTTAAATAAAGAACGAAAATGGAACTTAGTAGTTTTTTCCTGATGCGGCACGAGATGGCCCTCCTGGCAATAGCCCTAATCCTTATTATTGCTGAAATACTTATTCCGAAGCAGAAAAAATCCAGTGCTGTTCATCTGGCTATATTTCTCTTCGGAATACATACTGCGCTGGGCTTTTTCCCATTGGAAGAAAGCAGTTTGTTCGGTGGGATGTTTAGAACCAACAACCTTATCCACTTCTTTAAAAATGTACTAAACATTGGAGTTTTCATTCTTCTGTTACAATCAGCTGACTGGATACAGGAAAAAATCGTAAAACTAAACCGGGGTACCGAATTCTTTATCCTACTCTTCTTCTCTCTTTTGGGAATGTATTTTATGATCTCGGCGGGCGACTTTCTGATGTTTTATATAGGGATGGAACTATCGACTATACCGGTGGCCGCTCTTGCAGCCTTTGAACTGGTAAAAAGAAGTTCCAGTGAAGCGGGGATTAAACTTATTCTTTCGGCAGCTTTGGCTTCCGGGGTTTCGTTATTCGGGATTTCGTTGCTTTATGCGACTTCAGGCTCTATATATTTCAATGACATTATTGAGGTAATAACCTCCAACAATTTAACTATCCTGGGATTCATACTGTTTTTTACAGGATTAGCATTCAAAATTTCATTGGTACCTTTCCACTTCTGGACGGCCGATGTTTACGAAGGAGCACCGATTAGTGTTGCCTCTTATCTTTCGGTTATTTCTAAAGGAGCAGCGGTTTTCATCCTGATGATCCTTATGTTTACAGTGCTTAAGCCTTTAATGCAAGTATGGGAAAATATGATCTATGTGGTAGCCTTAGCAACCATGTTTGTGGGTAACCTTTTTGCCCTTAGGCAACAGAATATGAAACGTTTCCTCGCATTCTCCTCTATCGCTCAGGCTGGTTTTATTTTACTGGGTCTAATCACCGGAACACAGCTAGGGACAGCTTCAGTTGTGTATTTTGTGATGATCTATATCTTCTCCAATCTGGCAGCCTTTGGAGTAGTTCAGGCAATTTCATTAAAAACAGGTAAAGAAAACATTGATGATTACAATGGTTTGTACCGAACCAATCCTAAGTTGAGCCTTATTATGTTACTGGCTTTATTTTCTCTCGCAGGAATTCCACCGGTGGCAGGATTCTTTGGAAAATTCTTCCTGTATACCGCAGCAGCAAGAGAAGGTTACTACCTGCTCGTATTTCTGGCAGTGGTGAACGTCACTATTTCTTTATACTACTATTTGCTGGTTGTGAGGGCGATGTTCCTGCGGCAGAATGAAAACCCGATTCCATTTTTCAACAACAAATTATATATGCGTTTAGGACTTGGTATTACAGTAATTGGTATCCTTGTTTTGGGTATGTACAGTCCCTTATACGATTACATTTATGAACTAAGCGCTGCTTTTAATCAATAAGTTATGGCACTAGAAGGAAAACATACATTTGGCAGTATTGGGGACACCCGGGTTAGCTTCGTAGAGAAAAAAATAAATGAAGAAAGAAAAGATTTCCTAAAAAAGCTACTGGAACACAACGGCTTTGAAGTGATCGTGGAAGAAGAAAAACGGAAGTCGGAAGAAGAACCCCAACTCTATACCGTAGCAGTAACAGATATGGTATTTAACCCTACAATCTACGTCTTTGAGCGCCGTCTAAAAACTTTCGATGGTCATAAGGTTACCCAGGATTACTGGAATCAGAAATCGGAGGACACCAATCCTCATTACTATAAATAAATATATTGACCTGTTGCTTCAAATAATTGCAAACCCAAAACCACAAAGAACATGAAAATAATAAATCTCCTTTTATTCCTTACCCTCTCATTAAATTGGGTAAATGCACAAAACTTAAAACCTTATGTGCTGGCCATAGAAACAACGGATAACATATCAGAACTAAAAGATAAATTACCCTTAAACCTTGAACAAAACGGAATTGAGATTGTAGGTCAATATCAACCTGCAAATGATGCCAACCGGTGGATTCTTATTTTTACATCACCCGAACTCAAATCTGCAGTAAAAGAGGTTGGCCAGTTAACCGGATTTGCTGCAAGTTTACGGGTAGCAATCACCCGTGAAAATGGAAAAACACTGGTATCTTATACCAACCCTGCTTATTGGGGAAATGCTTACTTTAGAAAAGATTACCCTAAGGTTTCTGCTTATTACACAAAGCTTTCCAACAAACTGGAAAGTGCTATGGAGGCCACGGGGTCTTTTAGAAATTTGCCCTTCGGTTCTGAAGAAGGTTTATCGGAAAAAGAGCTAAGGAAATATCATTATATGTTTGCCATGCCTTACTTTGACGATACCGTAGAACTTGAAAGTTTTGATAGTTACCAAACAGCCACAAATAAAATTGAAACCGCTGCCAAAGAAAAGAATATCAACCTGGAAATGCTTTATAAAATTGAAATCCCAGGAAAAAACATAGCCCTATATGGCTTTGGGATTAAGGGAGAAAAAGGAGAGGCTAAATTTCTTCCCATAATCGATATTGGCAAACCTAAACATACCGCTTTTCTTCCTTACGAGGTACTAGTTATCGGAAATGAAGTTCACATGCTACATGGCAGGTATAGAATTGCCATTGCTTTTCCCGATTTAACGATGGGTACCTTCAGCAAAATAATGTCGACGCCAGGAGATATTGAAGATTCATTGGAGAAATTGGTGAAATAGTATATTAAGTTATTGATCAAAATTGAAAGGGGCTTTTAAAGAGCCCCTTGTTTTTGGCAAAAATATTGTGGAAAAGAGAAAAATTCAGAATAGCCTAAAAGCTAAAAAGTTCTTTTCAAAATGGGAAATGACCTTATTGACCTGCCAACAAAAGTGTATTTTCAAGGTCTAAAAAATTCTGAATTATTTTGAGGTTTCTGTATCAATAAAAGATTCCTTATTTAAAAATCCGGCCAATGATTAGCTGGGGAGTTAGAAGTTTAATTTTAATTCCTAAATTACGCTCCGTAAAACTATCTATGGAGATCAGCGCCCTCGTTATAAAATTTCAACAAAAAGATGCAAAGGCTTTTGAGTCACTGTATTCGATGTACAGTGAAAGTATGCATGGCGTTATATATAATATTGTTCGTGATAATGACATTGCCCAGGAAGTTTTGCAGGACGTCTTTATGAAAGCATGGCATAATGCAGATTCTTATTCTCCAAAAAAAGGACGTTTTTTCACCTGGTTATTAAACATAGCAAGAAATGCGGCCATCGATAAGACACGTTCCAAAGAATTTAAGAACTCAAAGAAAAACCTTGACAGTCAATTTTTCGTAAATATATTAGAAACCGAAGAAAATTACAGCCGTACTACAGATGCAATTGGTGTGAAATCTTTCGTTAAAAAACTTGCAACCAAATGCACCGAAATAATTGAGCTGTTATACTTTAAGGGGCTTACCCAAAAAGAAACTTCTGAAACTCTTAATATGCCAATTGGGACGGTAAAAACAAGGAATAGAAATTGCATAAATGAATTACGCCAAATGTTAGGTGTCCAATAAATGGATGTAAAAAAATACATAGAATCCGGAATACTTGAACTGTATGTTGCAGGGGCTCTTTCTGAAAAAGAAAATGAAGAGGTCTTTAAAATTATGCTGCAATATCCCGAAGTGCAGGAAGAAGTCTTGAAAATAGAATCTTCAATAGTTGCTCTCACCAGTGCCGCCTCACCATCTGATTCTAAACATCTTTTTTCCGCAGTAAAATCAAAACTTGGGTTAGATAATAACCACCCCGGCACTATTCCACTAAAAAGAACACGGCCATCCTGGATAGCTTATACGGGATGGGCTGCAGCACTTGTAATAGGCTTTACTTTGTGGTGGACTGTAAATGAAATAAATCTTCTTAAAGAACAGATACAGGTTGTTGAAACCAACAATGAATTGATGGAAGAACAAATAGAGAAAGCTAATTCAGATCTAGCTGAAGCAAAGAATTTAATTACAGTTTTAAGGAATAAAGATATTATCACTGTACCCCTGGAAGGACAGGCTGTTTCACCGGACGCTTATGCTAAAGTATACTGGAATAAAAAAGCCGGGAACATCTATTTAGATGCCCAGGGACTGCCGGAGCCACCAAGAGGCAAAGTCTATCAGGTTTGGTCTTTAAAGCTTACTCCATTATCTCCTACAAGTTTAGGTACTATTGATGACTTTAAAACAGATGACAATAAAATCTTCACCATACCAAATCCAAATGATTCTGAAGCTTTTGGAATCACTTTAGAACCCACCGGAGGAAGTGAAACTCCCACTATGGAGCAGCTCTTCACTATTGGAATAGTAGAATCGGCTTCCTAATTACAAATCTTCTAGCCTTGGCTCTAACAAGATAAAATAGAGGGATTTGCTATTCCACGCTATATGAGATTCTATTGAAATACTTTTCGGATAAGAGAAAGCGCTTACCAGAAATTCGGTAAACGCTCTACAAACAAACCAACCAAAAATTACCCAGCGACCTAATAATTAGATTTAAAAATTATAAATCAACACGGTACTCACCATGAAGTCAGCTTCATGAGTAAAATGAACATTGTTAACCACTTCTCCTTCATTCTCGAAAGACCCCTCAATTGCAAAGGAGGGACTATTAAATCCTAGCATGTTTATTATGCCCAAAGCCACTCCAACCGGACCTTTTTGATAAGTTAAGAGCATATCAAAAAATGTTACCTCTGAAAAAAAATTATATTGTTCCTCACTACTCAGTTCTTCTTCCATTCTGATTTTAAGTTGAAAATCCAGGTTATTGAAATTTCCAGAAATCAGATTAAACTGATAAGAATCTTCTGAAACATATAAAAAACCCAGAGTAATCTCCTTCTCAAGATAAAATTCGAAATCCTTACTTACATCTTTAATTTGCTCCTGGGAAAAGACAGACCCCGAATACAACATAAAAAACAGGTATGTAAAATATTTCAATCTCATTAGATCTTTCTAATTTCCTGTTCCGTCACCGGTCCAAGTTCATAGACACTTTCTAATAATTCTTCTTTAAGAACCCTGGCTTTTCTCATTTTTCCATTGGCCTTATATATCTTCGCCATATGAAAAAGGCTTTCAGGCTCGTGGGTCTTATCTACAACATTTTTTTCTGCAATCTCCAGTGCATTTTCATATTCACCTTTGTGGTAGTAAGTCCAGGCTAACAACGCATAAGATTGCGGAGTTGGTCTGTTCTCAATTTCATTTTGCGCCAGGTGCATAGCTTCTTCAAGTTCCGAGAACTCTTCGGCGTAAAGTATGGCATTGTTGGAATTATACATGACTCCATAATTTTCATTTGAAACCGCAGCCCAATAAGACGCCAGATTTAATCTTTTTGCAGATTCAGTATTCATAAATTCAGCTATTTCAGCCTTTAATAAATAATAATCGGGGGTCTGGTTTTGTTTTGTAATAGTGTTTAAAATGCGTAATGCCTCTTTAGGGTTACGTTCATAGGAATAAACGATCCAGGAAATTCCTTTTTTTGCATAGGCATTATTAGGATCTAATTCCAGTGCCTTCAAAAAGTGATTATATGATTTTCTAATCTCTCCATTATGTCCATAAAAATCAGCGATATTGGTATATGCCCATTGCTTTAAGGCCTTTAAATTAGATGCTTCGGCCTTTTCCATCGCCTTTTCCATATAAGTTATGGCTGTACTCAAATCTCCTTCATGATCGCTCCATTTCGCATATCGAATAAGAAAATCAAAATCAGTTCGATCTTCAATTTTTTCAAGATATGTTTCGGCTTTTCCATAATTACCAAGCTCCATATAAACATCGAATAGCATTTTATGAGTATCATTAATATTCTCACCAATTGCCTCAGCGGCATTTAAAAGATTTAAGGATTCCCTAAAACGATGTTGTGAAATATAATTCCTGGCAAGGGATCTTAGATAACCGGCCTGACTATAGCCGGTTCTTTTATTGGCCGCTATTAAATTTTCTTCGGCCTTAATTAAATATTTAATCTCTCCGGTAGCATCAAACAATTGAGATTGAGAGGCCGCCAATTTTCCTAAATATGGAAATTGTCCCGGATTTTTTTCCAGTTTCTCTTTCCAGAAATTACGATCCTTTTTAATGGGCTCCAGCGTCAAGGAAGTATCGTTTTGAAGGTATTCCTCATAATCTTTCTTATTAGTTATTTGTTCAGGAGCTTTATCACAGCTTGCAAATGCAAGAAGCGTTAAAAATGCAGTTGTTAAATAATATTTCTTGAACATGGGTTGTTATTTTAAGTTTTAGTTGAAAAAATATTAGAGCAGGCCATTTCGACCTGCTCTAAATTGGAGTGATCTAATGTGGCGAAGCCAGGTAGGGAAAAGAAGTTAGAAACTCCTTGTCATTAGCATCTACATGATCATCTGAAAATTCCGGATTTTCAGAGAAATCGGGGCCTCCAAAGATCAATAGTAATTCTACGGTGATAACATCATCGGTAAGAGCTCGACCTGTTAAGACATTAGTTCCGTCATAAAAGGTAGTGGGACCGTCAAGGGATACATTTAAAACATCTGTTGCCAAAGCACCTGTGAAGGTAGCTGCATCCATCCCTAAAGCATTTGTAGTATATCCCGGGTTTAGTGCAAGTAATTTAGACTCAAACATTGTTTGAAAAGCCGCATTTTGATTGGAAGGAGTTGTTACATTAAACTGATCTTTATTCTCTGAGGATACAAATACTGTATTTATAGCGGGCCTTCCCATTTGATCTTCCTGCATGTATGTTCCAGACAAATCAGGGGTATTATCTACTATTACCTCGTTGGGTATATCTTCTTTATCACAGCTTACTAACAATCCTGTTATTAGAGCTATTCCTAAAATCTTAATTGATATTTTCATAATTATATTTTTTTCTGAATTGATATTATTGTTTTCTCTTAGATTCTACCCACGTATTAATGGTTCCTGTACCACCTATCATGGCTTTAGGTACTTCAACTACCACAGACATAACATTAGTCCCAGCAAAAGTGTCGGTCCCAGGGTTGTTAAATCCTGATGCTTCTCCTGCTATAATTGCATTATACTGGGCAAAATCCATAAAGAAGGGATCATCACGGGGTCCTGCAAATACAGATATTCCATTTTTAGAAATGATTTCGGCATTCTCTCCATAAGCTGTAATGTCTACGGAAGTAAAATCCTTAGTGGCATCTCCAGTTAAAGTACTGGATAAACCGGTTTCCATTGGTTTTACAGGTCCCAGAATATACATCTTACCGTTTCTGGGCACTGCCTGGATTACCAGGTCCTCAATAAAGTCACCATCGTTATCAATGTTGAACTCAATCATTACGCTTTCATCAAAAGAAGCATCAGAAGTCGCTGAAGGACTTAAAAGACCCTGCAGGTTGGCAACAAATACCATGTTGTCTGAATTCTCTCCTTGAAAGGCATAGAAATCTGTAATATCACTTGATCCACCTTGTACTGCTGGCGCATCAATGTGATCTGCGGAGATTAAGAATAAACCAGCAACTAAAAGTAAGCTGGTTCCTAAAATGTGTTTAGCTTTTTTCATGATTAGAAAAGTTTTAATTAATAAAATTTGTTTTCATCTATACCTACGTAATAATCCCAGAGAGGGTTTTCCTAAGGTTTTGTTAAAGAGGAAATTTTATTTTTAACACAACTCGATAATTGATGCGCATAGAAGACTCAGACAGGAAATATCTTAATGTGAATGGAAACCTGTGCCTATAGAATTAAAAGGAGGAGGTTCATAAATTCTTTAATTTTAAGAGTGAGACCTCGTGTTCCACCCCCAAAACTTTTTCTTCCAGGATTTGCCGTAGTTTACATAGTGAAGCCTGGAATGACCCTAAAGTTCGATGGTAATCTCAATAGACACATCGTTTAAAAGCATTCAGAAGTCCAATTTAGAGGAGTAAGAAAGACGGAGTTCTTTTTATACCGGTTGGAGAAATTATTTGCCTAAAACCCAGAAAATGATCTTGATCCCCAGAAAGTCCTTGAAATGAATCTTAAAACGGAATAGTCCTAAAAACAAAAAAGCCTCTTCCCGAATACACGGAAAAAAGCTTCTCATCAGTCGGCCATAAAATCCTAGAGAACCAGGAATTCCAATGGCTAACTACACAATCCCGAATAATCGGGACAAACAACACAACTAATCATTAGTGCCAAAAAAAGCTCCCCGATTAGAGGAGCTTCTTTGCAACTTTGCGGTCTGGACGAGACTCGAACTCGCGACCCCCTGCGTGACAGGCAGGTATTCTAACCAACTGAACTACCAGACCGTTGCATTATTGCGAGTGCAAATATACCACGCATTTTAGATTACACAAACCTTTTTTTCACTTTTTTCAAGCTTATTTTTAAAGATTCAGACAAGCTTTTGTCTCTCAAGCATATAAGCAATGAGAATTTTATCAAAATTTTTATTGATATCGGCCTGCACATAGCTTATTTTATATTTTGCGCATTCCAATTTAAGCTCATTCACATATTGTCCCACAGCTTTTCTGTAGCTTTCCTGAATATTTTCTGAATAAAGATCTACCTCAGCCCCTGTTTCCACGTCGGTAAAACGCCGGGGGCTATTATCAAAATCAAAGCTTAGCTCTTTTTTACTATCGAGCACATGAAAGAGTACTACTTCATGCCTATTATATTTTAAATGCCTTAGCGCTTCAAACAGTTCGTTTTCTTCAGCATCAGCCTGAAACATATCTGTAAACAGTAAAACCAGGGAACGCCGTTTAAGTTTTTCGGCGATTTGATGGAGATAGGTATAAGTATCAGTAGCTTTTCTTTTCGCAGGCTTAGTGAGCATTTGCTCCATAGCATTCAACAGCATAAAATAATGTCTCTCGCTACCTTTTTCCGGAGCGTAAAACTCAAATTCATCACTATATATACTTAATCCCATTGCGTCCCGCTGTCGTTTTAATATTTGCATTATACTCGCGGCCGCCAGAACTGAAAAGCCTATCTTATTTAAAGAATCTATTCTGAATTTCTCCACACGGGGATAATGCATAGATGCCGAATTATCTATTATGAAGTGACACCTCAAATTGGTTTCTTCTTCATAGCGGCGGGTATAAAGTTTATCGGTCTTTGCATAGAGCTTCCAATCTATATGCTTAGTGCTTTCCCCCGCATTGTAAATCTTATGTTCAGCAAACTCAGCAGAAAAACCATGAAACGGACTCTTATGCATTCCAGAGATATAACCTTCCACCACCTGGCGGGCCAACAAATCCAGATTGGAAATTCCCGAAAGACTATGTATTTCCCTATTTAAGTCCATTGCCCTAAGATAGGAATTAGGTATAAAAAAATCCCGGAAAGACCGGGATTTTTAAAGTTATATGTACTTAAGAAAAACTAAACTAGTTGATCTAAAGCATCAGCATAAGTGTTTTTTGGAGCTACTCCAACCTGACGGCCAACAACCTCTCCATTTTGGAAAATAAGAACGGTTGGGATATTACGCACCCCGTACTTAGCGGCAAATTCCTGGTTAGCATCAACATCAAGTTTTGCAACCACGGCTTTTCCATCATATTCTTGGCTTATTTCCTCAATGATAGGTCCAACCATTCTACATGGTCCACACCAGGCAGCCCAAAAATCTACTAAAACTGGTTTATCACTTTTTAAAACTTTTTCTTCAAAAGTAGCATCGGTTATTTCAATTGCCATAACATTTGTTTTTATAACGTATTTGTGTTTCGTTTAAATCAATTGTAAAATTAGTCAAATATTTTCGGTTTCCTTACAAACTCAATATTGTATTTCATTATGAGCATATTAGGTGTCTTTATTTCAGTAAAATAGGCTAATTCAGCTTATATAAAACCTGTTGTTCCTCCAGGGCAGTAAGCAGTTCCTGGGAGATCTGAATTTTCTGTTTCCTGCTTGGCATATGCAACTTTACCTGTTCTTTCATCTCATAAACAACAAAATTAAGGATGTGGTTGCCACGATGATTTCTGAAGGTTTCTTTCATCCATTGAATATTATCTTCTTTAAGATCGTCAATATTAAGCTGAATCGTCAGTTTTTTCGCATAGGTATCCATCACTTCGTGTAACAGCATAAAATCTGTAAACTGAATTTTAGGATCGAATTTCTTACCTGTTTCCTTATTATGCCAACCTTCTTTTATATTGATCTTGACATGCACAAAAGAATTTGGCACCAAAAAATGCCTGAATTTAAGGTACTCCTCCTTGAACAACTTGAACTCATAAGAAGAATGATAATCTTCTACCGTAAAGATAGCCCAACCCTGCCCCTGCTTAGTGGTGCGATGCTGTACATCAGTAATCACTCCCCCAAGGCTGAGAGAACGGTTAATGCACCGCTCAAGGTCTTCAAGATCGGCTAGTACAGCATTGCAGAAATACTTCATCTCCAGCCTAAAATCATCCAGAGGATGCCCGGAAATATAAATACCCACCACTTCTTTCTCCCGGCGCAGTTTTTCCATGGTTCCCCATTCTTCGCAAGGTGGCACTTCGGGTTCGGGAATTTGCACTTCACTGGCTTCTCCAAACAGACTTACCTGCGAAGAATTTTGATTCTCCTGGAATTTAGCCGCATATTTTACCACTTTCTCAAGAAAGCTTATTCCGTCTCCCGCATCGTGAAAATATTGAGCACGGTGAGTATCCCCAAACCCATCAAAACCACCTGCCAGGGCAAGGTTCTCAAAAGCTTTTTTATTAGCAGCACGCAAATCTATACGCTTAGCCATATCAAAGATAGATTTGTAGGGACCTTCTTCAGTTTTACGGTTCTCCACTATTGTAGCCACAGCACCGGCACCAACTCCTTTTATGGCTCCCATCCCAAAGCGTACCGCATTTTCTTTATTTACCGAAAATTTGTAATAAGATTCGTTTACATCGGGCCCAAGTACTTTAAGTTTCATTCGCTTACACTCCTCCATAAAGAAGGTCACCTGCTTAATATCATTCATGTTATTGGAAAGCACCGCAGCCATATACTCGGCCGGATAATGTGCTTTTAAGTAAGCTGTTTGATAAGCAATCCAGGCATAGCAGGTAGAATGCGATTTATTGAAAGCGTAAGCCGCGAAAGCTTCCCAGTCTTTCCATATCTTTTCCAAAACTTCTCGCGGATGTCCTTTTTCCTCTCCTCCATCCAGAAACTTTGGCTTAAGTTGTTCCAGCAAGGCAAAGATCTTTTTCCCCATCGCTTTTCGAAGTACATCGGCTTCACCTTTAGTAAAGCCTGCAAGCTTTTGTGACAACAACATCACCTGCTCCTGGTAAACGGTGATTCCGTAGGTTTCCTGCAGGTATTCCTCCATATCGGGCAAATCGTAAGCAATCTCTTCCTCCCCGTGTTTCCGGGCGATAAAGCTTGGAATATATTCCATCGGGCCCGGACGATACAAGGCATTCATCGCGATAAGATCATCAAAGACCGTAGGTTTCAGGTCTTTCATGTGTTTTTGCATCCCCGGCGATTCATATTGAAATATTCCTACCGTTTCACCGCGTTGGAACAATTTATAGGTTTCCTCATCATCCAAAGGAAAGTTGTCTGGATTAAGATCTATATTGTGGCGTCCTTTCACGATTTTCACCGTGTCTTTAATCAGGGTAAGGGTTTTAAGACCCAGAAAGTCCATTTTTAGAAGTCCGGCATTTTCCACCACCGAGTTATCGAACTGGGTCACATAAAGATCAGAATCCTTTGCTACTGAAACCGGTACATAATTGGTGATATCGCTGGGAGTGATAATCACCCCGCAGGCATGAATTCCGGTGTTTCGCACAGAGCCTTCAAGGATTCTCGCCTGGTTAACGGTTTGCGCCTCCAGGTCGTCACCTTCAGAAATATTCAGGAGTTCATTTACCTTGTCAAGCTCTTCACTTCTGAATTTCTTTTTCAGCTCTTTCTCATCCATCCCGAAAATTTTGCTCAGTTTGGCCATGGTAGGAATAAGCTTCGAAATTCTATCGGCATCCATTAATGGGAGATCAAGCACCCTGGCCGTGTCTCTTATCGAGGATTTAGCGGCCATAGTTCCGTAAGTGATGATCTGTGCTACCTGATTGGCTCCGTATTTCTGGATCACATAATCCATAACCCGGCTTCGGCCTTCATCATCAAAGTCAATATCGATATCGGGCATGCTCACCCTGTCCGGATTAAGGAAACGCTCAAAAAGCAGATCGTACTTAATCGGATCTATATTGGTAATTCCAAGACAATAAGCCACAGCACTACCCGCAGCCGATCCCCGGCCTGGTCCAACCGAAACATCCATATTCCGGGCCTCGCGAATAAAGTCTTCAACGATAAGGAAATATCCGGGATACCCTGTATTTTCAATTACCGAAAGTTCAAAATCCAATCTTTCTTTAATATCCGGGGTTAATTCTCCGTAACGGTCTTGGGCTCCCTGGTAAGTAATATGTTTCAGATAGGCGTTTTCTCCCCGTTTCCCTCCATCCAGCTTATCTTCAGAATGAAGAAATTCATCTGGAATCGTAAATGCCGGCAACAGCACATCCCGGGCCAACTCAAAAGGCTCGATCTTATCGACTACCTCCTTAATATTAGATATCGCTTCAGGCAAATCCTTGAAGAGATTCTTCATCTCTTCTGAACTCTTGAAATAGTATTCCTGATTAGGCAAACCGTAACGGTACCCCCTACCACGTCCAATGGGCGTGGCCTGTTTCTCACCATCTTTTACACAGAGCAAAATATCGTGGGCGTTAGCATCTTCCTTAGCGCAATAATAAGTATTATTTGAAGCTACTAACTTCACCTGATGTTTCTTCGAGAATTGAACCAACACCTCATTTACCCTGCGCTCCTCTTCCTGGCCATGACGCATTAACTCTATATAAAGATCATCTCCAAATTGTTCTTTCCACCAAAGCAAAGCCTCTTCAGCTTGATTTTCTCCAACGTTCAGGACCTTGCCCGGGACTTCCCCATAAAGGTTTCCGGTAAGAACAATGATATCTTCCTTATACTGTTGTATGATTTCTTTATCTATTCGCGGAACATAATAAAACCCATCGGTATAAGCCTTTGAAGACATTTTTGCCAGGTTGTGATAACCTTTTTTATTCTTGGCAAGCATCACAATTTGATAACCGTTGTCTTTGCGGGATTTATCGGCATGATTCTCACAAACAAAGAATTCACAGCCTAAAATGGCTTTTAATTCCTTGCCTACCGGCGGTTCATTATTGGCCAGCGCCTCTTCATTTTTCGTTTTAACCGACTTATTATAATCTCCCACCTCTTTCACAAAATGAAAGGCGCCCATCATATTCCCATGATCGGTAAGGGCTACGGCAGGCATATTTTCTTTGGCAGCAACTTCCACCAGGTCTTTTATGCTGATGGTGGACTGAAGGATGGAAAACTGGGAATGATTATGTAAATGTGCAAAGGGAATCTCATCAAGTTTTTGCAAATTCTCCTCGATCTCCTCTGTGGTAATTTCATCGGAAGGCTGTTGTTCCTGAAGTTCCTTCCTTATTCTTTCTGAAGCTTTCTTTAAATTAATATGCTTTAAACCAATAAGCTTAAAAGGCTCAGGATTATGTTCTTCAAAGCGCTCGAAATATCCTGCCGGCACTCCTAACTGGCTGGAGGTAAAGGCTCGTCTACGGATAAGCTCAAGAAAACAGCGGGTTGTAGCCTCTACATCGGCTGTTGCGTTATGAGCTTCTCCAAAGGCTTCGTCAAAGAGATATTCATGAAGCTCGGTGAGGGTGGGCAGTTTAAATCTTCCTCCCCGGCCTCCGGGAATTTTACATAAATCGGCTGTGATTTCGGTACAGGTATCAAGTACAGGAAGCTCCTGCAAAGTATTTTCTACATTTTTTCTGTAGAATTCGGCACCCATGATATTCAGGTCAAAACCTACATTCTGCCCCACCACAAATTTGGTCTTATCCAGGGCCGCCTGAAATTTCTCCAGTACTTCTACCAGGCTGATTCCCTCCTGTTCGGCTAGCTCGGTAGAGATCCCATGAATTTTTTCAGCATCAAAAGGAATATTGAAATCTTCTGGTTTTACCAAGTAATCCTGGCTTTCAACCAGATTCCCCATTTCGTCATGTAACTGCCAGGCAATTTGTATACACCTGGGCCAGTTATCGGTATCGGTAAGAGGCGCATTCCAGCGTTTAGGTAATCCAGTGGTTTCGGTATCAAATATCAGGTACATGGGCAGAAAACAATTTGGCATCCAGCTGATTTACAGCCTTCAGAATAAGAATTTCAAATAAAAATCAGAAGGCTAAAAATATGGAAATTTAATGTTGGCAAAAAAGAAACTTTTTAAGATTTATTAACTGTTTTGGAAAGCCTGATAATACACCTCAGTAAAAAACCTCACAGAAAGCACATTGTGCAATCTGTGAGGTCTGTACGAACACTAAAAACTACTACTACTTCAATCAAACATCTGCTCGTACATTTTTACTTTATTTATACTTTTTCAAACATACTCTTGCAAGCGATTCAGTCTTAATTTAAAGCTAAGCTGAGTTTGTTGCTATGGTTCATTCTTTTCATTTGGATTTATATCGGCTCTTAAGATATCAGGCCTTAATTTTCAGGCTCTTTACTTTATTCAAGGCAGCTACAATATCGTTTTTCTGCTTCAACAGAATATTTGCCGTACTGGCAGGCACCTCCGGATCGTCCAGGATCTCTTTATATTCCTGCAAGGCAATTTTTTCCCCTCGCACAGCTTCCTCAAGGCTGGGCTCAGCTTTATTTGCAGAAAAAGTAGTTTTTAAATTCATCCAGGTCCGGTGTGCGTCCCCGGCAAGACTGGACTTTTCTTTAGGTGTTTCACCAAAACTCCTGATTTCAGTTTTAAGCTGATGAATAAAATCGTAACGCTCTTCTGCCCTTTCGGCAAAATAAGCCTTTAACTGAGGGTCTTTAACGTTTTCAGATGCAAAACGATACCCCTTTTCTGCATCAATATTCTTTTCAAGAAGCCGGTTGAGTTTTTCGGCAATTTTTTCGGGGTATTTCATAGCAAATTCAAATTGATTTTTATTTATAAATATAAATTCGTTATTAATATCCAACAAGCTGTTTAACAGGCTTTAGCACTAATTAACTGCTTTTAACAAGAGCGCCAAAAAAAGCATTAAAAACTTCAGAATATTTATGATTTTCAGCCTAAACAACAAATATAATTGCAAAGACTTGTAAATTAGAAAATTGTAGTATCTTTGCAGCCTTATTAATAATCGGGGTCGGGAACCCCACAAATTAATTTTTATGCCAGTAAAATTAAGATTACAAAGACACGGTAAAAAAGGGAAACCTTTTTTCTGGATCGTAGCCGCAGATGCGCGCTCAAAGAGAGATGGTAAATTCCTTGATAAATTAGGAATCTACAATCCAAACACCAATCCTGCAACTATTGAACTTGATATTGACGGAGCGGTAAAATGGTTAGAAAACGGGGCGCAACCAACAGATACGGCCCGTGCTATTCTTTCTTACAAAGGGGTGATGCTTAAAAGACACCTTGCCGGAGGAGTGAAAAAAGGCGCTTTAACTGAAGAGGAGGCTGAGAAGAAATTCCAGGCCTGGTTAGAAGAAAAAGAAGCTAAGATCAACGCCAAGAAAGAGAATCTTACTAAAGAGCAACAGGCTGAAAAAGCTAAGGCTCTTGAAGCTGAGAAGGAAGCCAATGCAAAACGTGAAGCTGAAGCTAAAGAAGCTCTGGCTGCCGAAGAAGCTGAACAAGAAGCGGATGCTGCTGCAGATACTGCAGAAGCCCAGGCTGAGGACGCTTCAGATGCACAAACTGCCGAAGAAGCAAAAACAGAAGAGAAAAAAGACTAATTCTCAGGCGACGATGACTAAAGATGAATGTTTCTATTTAGGAAAAATCGTTGCTAAATTTAGTTTTAAAGGGGAGGTGCTCATCAAACTGGACACCGATGAACCTGAAGCTTACACAGAAATGGAATCGGTTCTCATTGAATACAATGAGAATCTGGTTCCATTTTTTATTGAAAGAAGTTCCCTGCAAAAAAGCACCTTGCTTCGCGTTAAATTCGAAGACATAGAAACCGAGCAGGACGCGGAAGACCTTATTGGAGCACACACTTACTTACCTCTTACTATGCTCCCCGAACTCGACGAAGATCAGTTCTATTTCCACGAGATCATTGGTTTTGAGGTCATCGATTCCAAGCACGGCAATATTGGTAAAATTACAGGAATCAACGATTCTACTGCCCAGGCCCTATTTGAGATTCAAAAGGGCGATAAAGAGATCCTTATCCCCATGAACGATGAGTTTATCGAAAAGATAGACAAACCTAATAAAACTATATATCTAAATACTCCTGAAGGATTGGTAGAGATGTATCTTGGGTAGTGATAGGCCGTGATGCTATTTCTTTGAGAACTATTTCTCTTGACTTGTCATGCTGAACTTGTTTCAGCATCTAACTTGTGTAAAGTAATAAACCTTTTCATAATTGATCATAGAGATCGTTAAACTCCGGATTTACAGATTTAATCAAATTCCATTGCCAGTCTTTATGCCAATTTTTTAATTGCTTCTCCCTTGCAATTGCTTGGGTAATAGCTGTAAAATCTTCAAAATAAATCAAGTATTTGAGATGATTTTTCTGGGCAAATGACGAACCAATTCCATTTTTATGGTCTGAAATTCGCTTTTGCAAATCTGAAGTCACCCCAATATAAAGCATATTCCGGGTAGAATTTGAAAGTATATAGATATAGCTTTTCTGCACTTTTAAATATAATAAACTTCAATTCAACCTAGACCCTGAAATAAATTCAGGGTGACGAAACTTTCTAAAATGAAAAATCCGTTCCCAGATGAGGAAACGGATTTTTCAAATTTTCAAATTATAAAATCTTCCAATTTTTCTAGCCTACAATATTTACAATTTTACCGGGTACTACGATTACCTTTTTCGGGGCACGACCGTCCAATTGCTTCTGGGTTCTCTCATCGGCTAAAACCGTTTTTTCAATCTCATCTTTTGGCATATCCAGCGGTAATTCCATAGTAAATCGCATTTTCCCATTGAAGGAAATCGGATAGTTTTTGGTGCTTTCTACCAGGTATTTTTCTTCATATACCGGATATTCTGCTGTCACTACAGATTCTGAATGTCCTAACTTGTTCCACAATTCTTCAGCGATATGTGGCGCGTAAGGAGCTATCAAAATAACAAGAGGCTCCAACACTTCTCTGCTGTTGCATTTTTGTGCTGAAAGTTCGTTTACACAGATCATAAATGTAGAAACCGAAGTATTAAAACTGAATTCCTCGATATCTTCAGTCACTTTTTTAATGGTTTTGTGCAAAGACTTCAAAGATTCGGCTGAAGCTTTTTCTTCGGAAACTTCAAACTGTTCGCCGTTGTGGTACAATTTCCAAAGCTTTTTAAGGAAATTATGCACCCCTGTTATTCCTGCGGTATTCCAGGGCTTCGCCTGCTCTAATGGACCAAGGAACATCTCGTACATTCTAAGAGTATCAGCGCCGTAGTCTTCACAAATATCATCGGGGTTTACCACGTTGTATTTGGATTTCGACATTTTTTCGACTTCGCGACCAACAATATAAGCTCCGTCCTTTTCGGTTAAAAATTTGGCATCTTTAAATTCAGGGCGCCATTCTTTAAAGCCTTCGATATCCAGCTCATCTGAATGATTTACTAAAGAAACATCTACGTGAATAGGCTGAACCTCATTCTTACCGACCAGGTTTTTAGAAACCAGTACATTTTCTCCTTCCAACCTGTAAACAAAAGCACTCTGCCCCAATATCATTCCCTGGTT
>NZ_DATCSO010000122.1:0-60610 GCF_036568425.1 Salegentibacter sp.
ATTAAAATAAAATATTATGTCAGACATTGCATCAAGAGTAAAAGCGATTATCGTTGACAAGTTAGGTGTTGACGAGAACGAAGTTGTAAACGAAGCCAGCTTCACCAACGACTTGGGTGCTGATTCATTGGACACTGTGGAGTTGATCATGGAATTCGAGAAGGAGTTCGATATCCAGATTCCTGATGACCAGGCTGAGAATATTGCCACAGTAGGTCAGGCAATTTCTTATATTGAAGACGCAAAAAAATAAACCAACAGAACTATATGGAGTTAAAGCGAGTTGTAGTCACGGGCCTTGGAGCCCTAACCCCCATTGGCAACAATATTGAAGAATATTGGGATGGCTTGGTGAATGGAAAAAGCGGGAGTGCTCCCATTACCTATTTCGATACCGAAAAATTCAAAACCAAATTCGCTTGTGAACTCAAAAACTTTAATCCACTGGATTATTTCGACAGAAAGGAAGTAAGAAGGCTGGATAGGTTTGCCCAATATGCCATTGTAGCTTCAGACGAAGCTATTAAAGATTCCGGCATCGATTTGGATACTGTAGATAAGTATCGGGTTGGTGTAATATGGGGGGCCGGAATTGGCGGATTGGAAACTTTTCAGAATGAAATGATAAATTTCGCTGAAGGAGACGGTTCTCCTAGATTTAACCCCTTCTTTATTCCTAAGATGATTGCAGATATTGCCCCCGGTAATATTTCAATTCGTCACGGATTTATGGGAGCGAATTATACCACGGTTTCTGCCTGTGCTTCTGCTGCCAACGCTATGATCGATGCATTGAACAATATTCGTCTTGGATATAGCGATGTTATCGTTTCAGGAGGTTCAGAAGCTGCGGTGACGATTGCGGGAATGGGAGGTTTTAATGCTATGCATGCACTTTCTACTCGTAATGAGAACCCTGAAACTGCTTCAAGGCCATTTGACTCTACCAGGGACGGTTTCGTACTTGGAGAAGGATCTGGAGCTTTGATTCTGGAGGAATATGAACATGCGAAGGCACGCGGTGCAAAAATCTATGCCGAAGTAATAGGCGGCGGTCTTTCTTCAGATGCTTACCATATGACGGCCCCTCATCCTGAAGGAAATGGGGTAGTGGCAGTAATGGAAAACTGCTTGAGAAATGCCGGCCTTGAACCAGAAGATATAGATGCTATAAACACACACGGTACTTCAACTCCACTTGGGGATGTAGCCGAACTTAAAGCTATCGGAAAGGTTTTTGGTGAACATGCGAAAACCATCAATATTAATTCAACCAAATCAATGACGGGGCATTTGTTAGGAGCTGCCGGAGCCGTAGAAGCTATTTCAGCAATATTATCTATGAAATACGGTATTGTGCCTCCAACAATTAACCATGAACATGCTGATGAAAATATTGATTCTGAATTAAACTTAACCCTTAATAAAGCTCAAAAACGCGATGTTAAGGTGGTAATGAGCAATACCTTTGGTTTTGGTGGTCATAATGCCTGTGTGATTTTTAAAAAACTGGATGAGTAACATTTTCTAAAATGAGCGTTATCCGAAACATATTAAATTCCCGATCTTCTAAAGACGGGAATTTTTTTATGGTCCTATCCCGAATTCTGGGCTTTAGACCCAAGAATCTGGCGCATTACCGTAAAGCTTTTACTCACCGCTCCTTAAATATTAAAGACGAGAAAGGGAACGCGATTAGCTTTGAAAGATTGGAATTTCTTGGCGACGCCATCCTTAGTGCAGTTATTGCCTCCCATCTTTTTAAAGCTGTACCCAGTGGAAACGAAGGCTATCTAACTAAGATGCGTTCTAAAGTAGTTAGCCGAAAGCACCTTAATGAATTAGGTAGAGATCTGGATCTTATCAATCACGTCAAAACCAATATCCCGGTAGATCAATTTGGAGTAAATATCCACGGAAATCTTTTTGAAGCATTAATCGGGGCCATCTACCTCGATAGGGGATATAAATATTGTAAACGTTTTATTTATGAAAGGGTTATAGACCCCTATGTAGATATCGAGCAGTTGGAAGGGAGAGTGATTAGTTATAAAAGTCTTTTAATCGAATGGTGCCAGAAGGAGAAAAAGGAGTTCAATTATGAAATTTATGATGATACGGGAAAGGATGAAACCAAACATTTTGCTGTAAAACTCCGTATTGATGACAGGGTGGTGGCAAAGGCCAGAGCAACATCAAAAAAGAAAGCTGAAGAGAAAGCTTCAAAAAGGGCATATTATGCACTTCAAAATATTATTTCATAATTTCAGAGAATCGCCTTAAACTATAACGTTTTCGTAGAAAATTATGAAATTTTTACCCCTTTAAGCTTCATTTTTCTTATTCTTATTTTATCTTTATCCAGAAAGTAGAAGACTTATGCAGGCGCATAAAATGTTGTTGGATGAGGTTGAAGAAGACCTCTTTAAGCTCCTTGCTATTTATTGTTCCGTAGAGGATTTTAGAATGGCTTTTTTGCTTAATAAGCATCTAAAACTGGGTTTAAAGAGAGAAAGAGAAGATGTAGATTTTGTGCATCAAAGCGTTCAGGCCTACTATTCAAGATTCACTTTTAAAGACCCTACAAACTTTCACAGCTATAATCTGGTGGCCAATAAATATAAAGGCCAAGCCTTAAAAGTCCTGAATAAGGGTTCTTTATTTGCAGAAGACGAAGTAAGGCCGCTGGAATTAAACCTCATTCCCGAATATAAAAAGGTAGATTTTTTTCTGAAAATAGAAGAAGATATGCCCGATCAACATTTTAATAAACTGGTTAATATAATTAGCCAGATCCCACAAGTGATTGCGGTGCATAGAATTGATGTCGAGCAATTAAAATCTAGACAAAATTTAATTTTTGAGTAATGCCAACAAATAAGAAAACAAAGATCGTTGCTACCTTAGGACCAGCAACAAGTTCTAAAGAAACCCTAAATAAAATGCTCCAGGCTGGAGTAGACGTGTTCAGAATTAATTTTTCTCACGCCGATTATAGTGATGTTAAGGAACGTATCAACATGATTCGGGAACTTAATAAAGAAAAAGGCTATAACGCCGCAATACTTGCCGATTTACAGGGTCCCAAACTCAGGGTTGGAGTAATGAAGGATGAAGTTGTGGTTTCTGATGGAGACGAGATAACATTCGCTACCGGAAAGGAATTTAAAGGGACGGCACAACGTGTCTATATGAATTATGATACTTTTCCTAGCGATGTACAGGCCGGAGAGCGTATTCTTCTTGATGATGGGAAACTAATCTTTGAAGTGGTTTCAACCAACAAAAAAGATGAAGTAGTAACAAAAGTTATCCAGGGGGGACCTTTAAGATCTAAAAAAGGTGTAAACCTTCCCAACACCAATATTTCCCTTCCGGCTTTAACCGAAAAGGATGTTGAGGATGCTAAATTTGCCTGTGAAATGCAGGTAGACTGGATGGCTCTATCTTTTGTGCGTCACGCCGAGGATTTGATTGAACTTCAGAATCTTATTAAGGAACATAGCGAATATAAAATTCCAATCATTGCGAAAATCGAAAAACCTGAAGGTGTTGCCAATATCGAAAAGATCGTTGCCTATTGCGACGGATTGATGGTAGCACGGGGGGACCTGGGAGTAGAAATTCCTGCGCAGGAAGTTCCCCTTATTCAGAAGAAATTAGTGCTAACCGCCAAAAAAGCCAGAATCCCGGTAATTATTGCCACCCAGATGATGGAGACCATGATTACCAGCCTTACCCCAACAAGGGCAGAGGTAAACGATGTAGCAAACTCTGTGATGGATGGAGCTGATGCAGTGATGCTTAGTGGAGAAACTTCTGTAGGGCAATACCCGGTGCAGGTTATTGAAAAAATGACCCAGATCCTGGAGAGCGTAGAGAATTCACCGCTTATTAAAGTTCCGCACGATCCACCGCATATTCGCACCAAACGATATATCACAAAATCTGTATGTTATCACGCTGCACATATGGCCAATGAGATTAAAGCCAAGGCCATATGTACACTTACCAATAGTGGTTATACTGCATTCCAGATTTCTTCCTGGAGACCGGAATCGCATATATTGGTGTTTACTTCAAACACCAGAATTCTTTCCCAACTAAGTTTATTGTGGGGGGTAAAGGCTTTTAATTACGAAAAATTCGTAAGTACCGATGAAACCATTGATGATGTGAACAGAATCGCCAAAGAACAAGGCTTTGTGCAACATGGAGATTATACCATTAATCTGGCTGCGATGCCTATCTCAGATAAAGGGATGGTGAATACACTTAGGGTTTCTGAAATAAAATAATCGGGATAATTTGTACTGAAAAGCCACCTATTTCTCTGAAATGGTGGTTTTTTTTTATTTAAAATTCAAACTTAAGCTGGACCTCCACTTCTTTTTTTACTTCAGAAGGTTTATTGTTCTTATCGGTGTTTAAATTCGAAAGGGAAATTCCCAAAAGCCGCACCGAATTTTTCATTTTCTCCTGATATAACAAGTCTTTGGCAAGTTCCAGAATCAGGTCTTTACTGGAGATGTAATAGGAGATAGTTTTGCTTCTGGTTTGCAAGCTGAAATCGCTGTATTTTATTTTCAGAGTTACCGTTTTTCCTGCTACCTTGCTTTTTGTCAGTCGGCGTTCTATTTCTTCCGCGATGTTTTCCAGCCTTTCCAGCATAAAAATTTCCGAAGAGATATTTTCATTAAAAGTACGTTCCGCTCCAAGTGATTTTCTTATCCGGTTGGGTTTAACTTCACTAAGGTGAATACCTCGAACCACATTAAAATAATGAGCTCCGCTTTTTCCAAATTTTTCAGATAAATATTCGAGACTTTTGGTTTTTAGATCCTTGCCGGTAAAAATTCCAAGCAGGTACATTTTTTCGGCAGTGACTTTTCCCACGCCGTGAAATTTACGAATATCCAGTACCTCTAAAAATTCTTCAACCTCTTCGGGGTTTACCGTTTTTTGTCCGTTGGGTTTATTGAAATCGCTGGCAATTTTCGCGATAAATTTGTTGATGGATATCCCCGCAGAAGCATTCAAGCCGGTTTTCTCCTTGATTTTCTTCCTGATCTCCCTTGCTATAAGCGTCGCACTGGGATTGCCCTTTTTATTTTCGGTTACATCCAGGTAAGCTTCATCCAGCGAAAGTGGTTCCACCAAATCTGTATATTCAAAAAAAATTTCTCTTATGCGCTGGGAGATTTCCTTGTAACGTTCAAATCGGGGTTTTACAAAAATTAAATGCGGACAATTGCGTTTGGCCATTACGCTGCTCATAGCGCTTTTTACACCATATTTTCGGGCTTCATAACTTGCAGCCGCTACGACACCTCGTTGGGAACTTCCGCCAACAGCTATGGCTTTTCCCTTTAAATCGGGATTATCTAACTGCTCTACAGAGGCATAAAACGCATCCATGTCAATATGGATAATCTTTCTTTGCATCAACTCCTTTTCCACGATGTAAATTTAATGAAACTTCACTTTGCATGGTTACAAGCCCTGATAAAGGTTTTGATTGCAGCTCAGGTTTTTCTTTTTAACAGAAATAATTAATCTGTATCTTTAAAAGACTTTAAAACTCACTAAATGTCAAAAACAGCAATCATTTTAGGCGCTACCGGGCTTACGGGCAGTTATCTGCTAAAAAGATTGATTCCCGATAAAAGATATGGTAAGATCATTCTTTTTTCCAGAAGCGCTACGGCAATAAGGAGTTCTAAAATTGAAGAGCACCTTATAGACCTTTTTGAACTCGGCAGGCATCGGGATAAGTTTAAAGCCGATGTGGTTTTTTGTTGCATTGGGACTACACAGAATAAAACCCCAAATAAAGAAATCTACCGTAAGGTGGATTACGGGATTCCGGTAACCGCTGCCAAACTTTGTGCAGAAAATAAAATCGAAAATTTCCTGGTGATTTCTGCCCTGGGTGCCGATCCAAAAAGCAGATTCTTCTATAACCAAACTAAAGGGGAAATGGAAAAGGCAGTACTTCAGCAGGAGATAAGGAATACTTTTATCTTCCAACCGTCATTAATAGGAGGAGAAAGACAAGAGAAGCGGCCATTAGAATTTATCTCAAAACAATTGATGAAAGCGGCTAATTTTGTTATGTTCGGTCCGCTTAAAAAATATCAGAGCATTCATCCCGATTCTATAGCCAAAGCCATGCAGAAAGTAGCCGTAGATGGTTACGAAAAGATAAGGATAGAATCTGATGAGATAAAGAAATTAGCTAAAGACCATGATTGAAATTGAAAGGAAATTCCTTGTAAAATCTGAAAAGTATAAAAAGCAGGCTTTTAAAAAAATCGCGATTAAACAGGGATTTCTAAGTACCGATCCAGAGCGGACCGTAAGGCTCAGGATTACCAATGAAACCGCTTATCTTACAATAAAAGGAAAATCTAAAGAGAATGGGTTAAGCCGGTTTGAATGGGAAAAAGAAATCGATAAAAATGAAGCCGGGGAACTCTTTAGACTTTGTAAACCGGGAATTATAGATAAAACTAGATATCTTATTAAAGCCGGAGATTTTATCTTTGAAGTGGATGAGTTTTATGGTGAAAACCAGGGTCTGGTTATAGCAGAAATTGAGCTTAAAGATGAAAAAGATACTTTTCAAAAACCCATTTGGTTAGGGAAAGAAATAACGGGGGAACTTAAGTATTACAATTCTCAATTGAGTAAAAATCCATTTAAAAACTGGTAAAGCTTAAGAGGGAAAAATAACTTAGTTCGTCGTTCGGTTTTATTTTTTTCCTAAGGAAATTCCTGAATAGGATCGCGGTATTCCGTAACCAGAAGAAGTTACTGTGAAGCTTTTCAGGAATTCAGGTATGCGGAAGGAGAAACCACTTGTTGTTTGCCATAGTATTACCTGGTTTTTCTGAAAAAAGTTGAAAACCTGGCCTATTCCGGATAGACAGTCACAGGAGGGAAACTCCCTTAATTAAAAAGTTCCGGTTAGACCAACTCTACCCAACCCAACATTAAATTCCCAGCTTATCTTGTTTTTTTCCTCCGGGCCATAGAGACGTTCTTCGTTTAAATAATTATCAATACTGTCAACTACCAGAACGCTTATAGCCAGGCTCAATCCTACATCTGTAAGCCAGTGTGCACCAGCCCAAAGTCTTGATACCGGGGCGATCATTCCTAACCCATAGATTCCCGCTTTAACAAAAGGATTGTCAAATTGTTTTCCAATAGCATAGGCTGTTGTAAAGGAGAGGATAGTGTGTCCCGAAGGAAATGAATGATAAGGTCCAATTCCTCTGAATGGGTCAAAACTGGCTTTTCCTTCTCCTGTTGATGGTCTTGCACGGCCAACGGCAGTCTTGGTAATTGTTTGTATTAATCCTGCAGTAGAAGCAGCAGAGATGAGCAATACCCCTGTTTTTCTCACCTTTTCATTTTTGGTAAAAAGTCCATAGAGATAAACCGCCCCGTTTATAGCATAGTTGTTTTGGGGGCTTCCATAATACCAGCCTATATCTTTAATTAATTGTGGCATTTCATGGTCCTGCTCAATAAAATAATCGCTGGTTTCTTCATCAAATATATACAGGGCAGCAGTTCCTGCAACAATTGCTCCGGCTGTGATAAAATCGTCTTTTTTCCATTGTAATGGACGGGAATAGGTATATTTCATTCCTCCAAATGCACTGGCTCCGTCGTACTTAAGAAGCTCCCAGGTACTGGGGAGCCTATCTTTTTGGTCATTTACATCGGCTTCCTGTCCAATGGAATTTATAGAGATAAAAAGTAAAACTATAAGAGTTAATAAGTTTCTTATTAATGAAATCAAATCATCATGGGGTTTTGGTTAAGCAGCGACTACTTTCCTTAAGGTCTTGGTAATGCTATATACCTCTACGGGATTACTTCTACCTTTTAAATATTGTGGTCCCAGGGAAGTAGAATAATATTTACTCTCAATATTAACCAGGTTATAAACAGCTTCAGAAATTAAAAGAGGCTGAGAATGAATTTTGCATAAACCTTCTAATCTTGCTGCTACATTGAGAGTGTCTCCGTGATAGGCGATATCCTTTTTGAGATCTCCTACTTCTACCGCCGTAACTTTTCCAAGGTGAACCCCGGCTTTAAAAATTGGTACAATGCTGTAATTGCTTTTATAGTAGGCTTCTTTTTCCCTGAAAAGCTGATCTACTCCATAAAAGAAATCTATATATTCCAGATTTTTAGCTTTTTCCAGGGGCCAGCTAAGTACAACTTCATCCCCCACATACTGGTATATTTCAGCATTGTATTTCTTAACCATTTTATCAATATCCAAAAAACTATCTTTAATTAGGGCAGAGTATTTAATATGTCCAAGTTGCTCTGCAAGTTTTGTGGAACAACTAAGATCCAAAAACATAAATATGCGTTCTTCTTCTCTTGGATACTTATATTTCCCTGAAAAAAGCGGAAGAAGCATTCCGGGGCCAAACCTCTTACTTAACTGGTTTACAAATCCGATAATGAGACTCATAAATCCGGTATGGATACTTAAAATCATAAAATAATTACTCCAATGTTGAGTAAGAAGGTTTAAGCTCATTTCATTTAGTAAAAAACTTTTTCCATAGCTCAATAAATATAACCTTATCAGGCTAATTGCTCCCATTAACAATATCGTGTATAGGGCGCCGGCAGTTAGCACATTCAGGCCAAGAGAATAATTTCTGAATTTATCTTCTTCCAGAATTATATCAATTAAACCTAACAAAGGACTAAAGAGCAAAACCGAAAACATGACAATAAGAGGCAGTGTCGCTGTAGAGTTTTCCAGGTCTGCGAAAAAGGTTTCAAAAATTGATATGGTATGTAGATGTATAGTGAAGAATAAAAGTGAGTAAGCTATTCCCCAAAACATAAGTTGGCGTAATGTCTTTTTTAATAACTTTTGCTTATTAATGCCGAAGGATATAGGGTAATTTTTCATCATACTTTCATGTTTTTTCTGGTAAATATCCAGGGTAAAAGGCAATTAAATTATCTCGTGTTATTAATACTTAATTATGTTGCAAAATTACTGCTGGAGTGACCTTCTAACAGTAACCTTTGTTACGTGTAATACAGGAAGTTAATTAAGATAGAATGTATAAAAACCCGGGATTTTAAATCCCGGGATGGTTTTTACGAATGTGATTTGATAACTTCGGTAAGTTGATGTTTTTGTAATACGCCTGATTGACGCCAGAGTTGCTTCCCGTTTTTATAAAGTATCATAGTGGGCACACCCCTAACCTGGTATTTGGCAGCGAGTTCCTGATTGCGATCTACATCTATTTTTACAATTTTCACCTGGTCTCCCAGTTCAGATTTCACGTCTTTTAGTATCGGTCCCAGCATTTTACAGGGGCCACACCAATCAGCAAAAAAATCTACCAATACCGGTTTGTCACCATTTATAATATCATTGAAATTGCTTTTCATAGTTCTGTTTTCCTATAAATTTAAAAATTTTTTAGCTTAGTCGGATTCTTTGCTGAAACATAACTTCTGTTTAAAAATAGCCAGGAATTTTTCGCGCTGGTTAACCAAGAACTAGAGTCGGGATGGCACTCCTGTATGTAATGGAGTATTGATCTCTTGCTCTTAAATAGGTCAAAGGCAATTGATTATACGCCCTTGTCCCAGTAAAGATGGAAACTGTTTTCCAGTGATTTTAAGCTTGCAAAACTATAATTAGTTTGGGGAAACCAGAGCTAATCTAAAATGGTATTATATTCTCCTCCACGTATTTTTCATTAAAAAGCCCCATTAACATAAATGAGGCTTCCTTGAATTTTTAATTCTGAATATTGTTATTCTTCGCCGTAGATACCGATTTCCAAATCACCGTCTTTGTTCATATGTGCTCTGTACATTCCGGCAGTATTAAATTCCATAGCAACATTTCCCTGGAAGTCTATTGCGATAATTCCGCCATTTCCTCCAAGGTCTGGAATTTTATTCTGGATCACTTCGTCTGCGGCATCCTCAAGGCTTAATCTTTTATATGCCATCAAGGCCGAAATATCATGAGCGACCACTCCACGAATAAAAAACTCACCCCAACCTGTAGCAGAAACAGCACATGTTTTATTATTGGCATAAGTTCCTGCACCAATTATAGGAGCATCTCCAATACGCCCCCACTTTTTGTTGGTCATACCTCCGGTAGAGGTTCCGGCAGCGAGATTTCCGTCCTTATCGAGGGCTACGCAACCTACTGTACCATATTTTGAATCCTTGATAAAGGGATCAACAAATGCCGCGCTTTGGTCGTGGTCAAGCTCGGTTTCTTCAGTGTCCATGTTCTTTAAGCGCTGAAGGCTTTGAAATCGGTTTTCTGTATAAAAATACTCAGGATCTACAATTTCCACCCCGCGTTCTTCCGCAAAAAGCTCGGCGCCCTTTCCCGCCATCATTACGTGTTCTGAGTTTTCCATTACTTCCCAGGCAAGGTTTATCGGATTTTTAACCGTGGTCACTCCGGCTACAGCCCCTGCATTCAGCGTTTTTCCATCCATAATTGAGGCATCAAGTTCGTTTGTTTCAGCATTGGTGAAAACGGCTCCTTTTCCGGCATTAAAAAGAGGGGAATCTTCCATAATATTTATGGTGCGCTGTACGGCTTCCATCGCTGTGCCGCCATTGGCAAGAATCTCGTGTCCCACCCTTATGGCTTCCTCCAATTTGTCTTTATATGCCTTTTCCAGGGAATCGGTCATGTTTTTTTTAACAATGGTTCCGGCACCACCGTGAATTACAATTCCGAAATTATCGGGGATGCTGCTTAGTTCTTCTTCAGAAACTTCTTCTGGTAGTTGCTTTTCTTCTGATGAATTACAGGCAAAAAACAGGCTTAAACTGAGTAGTAGAAATATTTTTTTCATCGTTGTTGGTTATTTTATTCCGAAGATAAGAAATTTTGAGTCAGTCCGCCAGTAGAAGATCAGTCAAGCCTGTTGGTTTCAAACCAAAATGGAAATCTGTTTATCTTAAAAAAGAAACTAATCGGCCGGCTTTGTGAGGTAGAATGTGTAATTTTAAGCTTGCAAAAAACTAAATTATGGCTGTAAATAAACCTTTTAATCTGAATAAATGGATTGAACAGAATCGGGAAAGCCTGAAGCCGCCTGTTGGCAACCGAAACCTTTACCGGGAATCTGAAGATTATATCGTAATGGTGGTAGCGGGGCCGAATGCTCGCAAGGATTATCATTATAATGAAACCGAGGAATTGTTTTACCAGCTTGAAGGGGAGATAGAGGTGCATATCCAGGAAAACGGAAAAAAGAAAACAATGAAGCTAGGTCCGGGCGATATGTATTTGCACCCCGGAAAAATACCACACTCTCCTGAAAGACATGAAAACAGCATAGGTTTGGTAGTAGAACGCAAAAGAACCGACCCCGATGCAAAGGACGGATTACTTTGGTTTTGTGATAACTGCAATAATAAATTATATGAAGTTTATTTTCAGCTTAACGATATTGAAACCGATTTTTTAAAGCATTTCAAACATTTCTACGGAAGCAAGGATTTAAGAACATGCAATAAATGTGGGGAAGTAATGCCGGTGGATAAGCGTTTTACATCTGATGAGGATTAGCGCTTTATTTTTATTATTTTCGCAAACAACACACAAAAGAACAGATAAAAACACAAGATTAATGAGTGAAATAGCAGAAAAATTTGGCATTAAGGATGCCATGAAGGAATTAGGCTTAAACGAAACTAATAACGGTACTTCAACCGGTACCGACTTTTTTAGTAATGGAGAGATTATTGAATCTTACTCTCCTGTAGACGGAGCGATTATTGGTAAAGTGAAAGCGACCACTAAGGAAGATTATGAAAAAGTAATAGAAACTGCTACAAAAGGTTTTAAAGAATGGAGAACCTGGCCTGCACCACAGCGCGGGGAAGTGGTAAGACAATTTAACGATGAACTTCGTCGCCTCAAAGAACCTCTCGGAAGACTGGTTTCCTATGAAATGGGTAAATCATACCAGGAAGGTCTTGGAGAAGTGCAGGAAATGATTGATATCTGTGATTTTGCAGTAGGACTTTCCCGGCAGTTGCACGGCCTTACCATGCATTCAGAGCGTCCGGGACATAGAATGTATGAACAATATCACCCGCTTGGTGTAGTGGGAATAATATCAGCCTTTAATTTTCCGGTAGCCGTATGGTCCTGGAATACGGCTTTGGCCTGGGTTTGTGGTGATGCTTGTATTTGGAAAGGATCAGAGAAGACTCCGCTTACTTCTGTGGCCTGCCAGAATATAGCAGCCAGAGTTTTTGAAGAAAACAATGTGCCTGCTGGAATTTCATCCTTGATCACCGGCGACTACCGTGTAGGAGAAATGATGACCAATGATAAACGCGTACCTTTAATTTCAGCAACCGGATCCATAAGAATGGGGAAAATTGTTGCTCAGGCCGTTGCCGCAAGACTTGGAAAATCACTCCTTGAATTAGGAGGGAACAACGCTATTATCGTAACTCCTGATGCAGATATTAAAAATACGGTTATCGGTGCTGTATTTGGGGCGGTTGGAACCTGTGGACAGCGATGTACTTCTACCCGAAGGCTTATCATTCACGAATCTATCTATGATAAGGTGAAAGGTGCCATTGTAGATGCTTACAAACAGCTGAGAATCGGGAATCCACTGGATGAGAACAATCATGTGGGGCCACTTATCGATAAAGATGCGGTGAAAAATTATCAACACGCCCTCGATAAAGTTGTAGAAGAAGGTGGGAAAATTCTTGTAGAAGGCGGAGTGCTGGAAGGTGAAGGTTATGAAAGTGGTTGCTATGTTAAACCGGCTATCGCCGAAGCAGAAAATCACTTTGAAATCGTACAGCATGAAACTTTTGCACCGGTGCTTTATATTATGAAATATTCAGGGGATGTAATGAATGCCCTTGAACTCCAAAATGGTGTGGTGCAAGGACTTTCTTCAGCAATTATGACCAACAATCTGAGAGAAGCCGAAAGATTCCTTTCTGTTGAAGGTTCAGATTGTGGAATTGCCAATGTGAATATTGGAACTTCAGGAGCTGAAATTGGTGGAGCTTTTGGTGGTGAAAAAGATACCGGTGGAGGCCGCGAGAGTGGATCTGATGCCTGGAAGATTTATATGAGACGCCAAACCAATACAATCAATTATACAACCGAGCTGCCATTGGCCCAGGGAATTAAATTTGATCTATAAACTACTGTTTAGAAATAAGAACAGGAAACAAAAAATCCCGCAGATCGCGGGATTTTTTCATTTAAAAAAAGGTTCTCAGTTTATTTTAAAGCTTCAGCTCTTTCTGTTTTTGCTTCATAATCCAGATAACCTTCCTTTCCCGGAGTATAGAAAGTTTCCTGGTCGTATTCGCTTAATTCAACATTTTGTTCGAAACGTTCCACAAGATCCGGATTTGAAATGAATGGTTTTCCGAATGCTACAAGATCGGCATTTCCTTCTTCAATTACCTTATTTCCACTTTCCTGGTCAAAGCCGGCATTGATGATAATCGTGCCTTTATAAATCTTTCGATAGCGTTTAGCTATCTCAGTTTCAGCATAAGGAATGTCTGAAACATCATTGAATGGCTCAGATAAATGAAGGTAAGCCAGGTCGTATTCATTTAGTTTTTTGATGATATAATCGAAGGTAGGAATGGTTTCCTCATCCATAGTCATCCCAAAAATTCCGTTTAGGGATGGATTAAGACGAAGACCTATTTTATTTTCAGGCATCACCTCTTTTATCGCATCGATCACTTCAAAAAGAATTTTCGCTCTATTCTCAGTGCTTCCGCCGTATTCATCGGTGCGGTGGTTTGAAGTCGCGTTAAAGAACTGGTGAAAAAGGTAACCATTGGACGAGTGAATTTCTATTCCATCAAAGTTAGCTTCCATTGCATTTTTTGCAGCATTTTTGAAATCCTGCACAGTTTCTTTGATCTCCTCGATACTCATTTCCTTTGGCGTAACGGTATCTTTAAAACCTTCAGGAGTAAAAGATTTGTCGTTGGGATTTATTGCTGAAGGTGCCAGAGGTAATTCTCCGTTATGGAAGTCGGGGTGAGACATCCTACCCACATGCCATAACTGAAGAAATATTCTTCCATTGGCTTCGTGAACTTTTTCGGTAACTTCTTTCCAGCCTTCAACCTGTTCTTTGGAATAAATCCCGGGAGTATTCACGTAGCCCACCGCGCGTTTTGAAACCTGTGAGCCCTCAGCAATAATAAGTCCGGCGCTGGCCCTTTGTTTGTAATATTCTCCCTGGAGTTCCCCTGTAGCTTTGTTTTGGGGGTTAGCAGCCCGGCTTCTGGTCATGGGCGCCATAACAACACGGTTTGGTAAAGCCAGTCCGTTTAAATTATAAGATTGTAATAAAGCTTGTTTCTTGCTCATTATGTGACTTTTAAATTAAAATTTTCATTTTCACAGCTTTAGCAGAATGAAAGAAAAATTCCGTTCATTTTACTGATGGACAAAGGTAAGGCTTACATGTTCTACTAATGCTTGATGTATGTTAAGCTGGTAGGTTAAAAAATGTTAAGCTATGTCAATTCTTTTCGAATCCGGCTCAGGCTTTCGGGTTTGAGGCCAAGGTAATTTGCAATATGATAGTTAGGCACGCGTTTTTCGATCTGTGGATAGGTTCTACAGAATTCCAGATAGCGTTCTTTTCCGGTTTTTTGAAGGGAAGAGAGGATGCGGGTTCTCAAAGCCACAAAAGCATTGGTAATCTTTAACCGGAAGAAACGTTCAAACTTTGGGATGCGCCGGTAAAGTAATTCCAGGGCCGCCTTGTCTAATTTGAGTAGCACCGAATCTTCTATGGCCTCTACATAGAGCTCGGCGGGGTTTTCCTGGAAAAAGGCTTCAAAATCGCTTATCCACCAGTCTTCAATAGCAAACTGGATGATGTGATCTTCGCCCGTATGATCCCGGTAGTATGCCTTAAGACAGCCTTTCACTACATAATATTCTGAATTCACCTTGTCTCCGGGTAGGATTAGTAATTCTTTTTTTAAAATTTTCTTTTCTGAAAGTATCCCCGTGAATTCCTCTTTTTCAGATGGGGTTAACGATATATCTCTGGAAATATGATCGAGGATTTGGGAATACATATTAAAGAAATTTTTGAGGCAATTTAATCTTTATTGGTTCAGTTTTTTACCAAAACGCGGTGAAAATCTTGAAAAAATAACCAGTTTCTTTTTTGTGTTTATAAAATAAACTCCCGTGAGCAGTACAATAGCAGCCATAACAGATTGCGCGGTGATTTGCTCATTTAAAAAATACCACCCAAGAAAAAGAGCTATAATCGGGTTGATATATGTTGAGGTGGCTACTTTTTCGGGAGAAACCACTTTCAGTAAATAATTAAATGCGGTAAAGGCTACAATGCTTCCAAAGATAACAAGTAGTACCATAGAATAGGTGGTAGGTTGGCTCCAGGTGGTTGGCCAGCTCCAACTCTCTCCTAAAGACAGACTCCCAAGAAGAAGGATTATCCCACCGGTAAACATTTGATATCCGGTATTTACAAAATGATTGCTAGGTAAATTTGCTGTGCTTACAAAAAGACTTCCATAGGACCAGCTAAGGAGACAAAGGAAGATCATTCCTATTCCTAACCAGGAATTCTCCTGATTGATGATCTGATTTTGACTCACCAACAGATAAATTCCAATAATTCCCAAAACAACACCCACCATAGACATAGGCAGGATCTTTCTCCCCTGTAAAACCCTCATCATCAGTAGAACCACCAGAGGTTGTGCTGAAATTTCCAGGGCCGCAAAACCGCTGTCTACATATTTTAAGGCCCAGACCACAACTCCGTTTCCGAAGGCAAGAAATAGAAAACCGGCAATAATGGTATTTAACAGTTGTCTTCGGGTAATAGCCAGGCTAATTTTTAGAATTTTGCAAATAAAAAAGATTAGCAATCCGGCGATGATAAATCTAATAGAAGCTAACATAAAAGGAGGCAACTCGGTAACCGCGATCTTGTTCAAAAGGTATGTAGAACCCCAGATGAAGTAGATGGAAAAGAAGGCCAGAATAACCAGCAGCGGTTTTGATGAATTGCTCATTATAGAATGTTTATTATCTACAATATTAGGAATAAACTTCTTTTAGTGCGGCAATAAAAAAACCGCTTTATCAATTAAAGCGGTTCATATTATAATTTTTTCAAATTTTTTAAAGGGTACCGTTTGGCTCTACCCATTTGAATTTATGTTGATCCTGTGGGATTGCCATTCTACCGGCAATTCTGGTCATTCTGTCCGGTAATTTCATCAGGTAATCGCGTGCTTTTTGAGCCTCGTCGGTAAGGCCACGCATTTTATCGATTTCCCAGTAATTATTAAGGGTTTTCAGGATGTTGATATAATCTTCGGTGGTGTAAACTCCTAATCTTTGTGCTGCATTAGAGAAATTCTCAAAGGCCGTGGCTATGCCTTCGCCGCTTTCCCGTATGAACTGCGCGGGCATCACGATCTTTTTCTTCATCATATCGTGGAAAGCCAGCATCATTTCACTGGGGTCATGTTCAAAAATAGTCTTTACAAATTCCCGGTAGGCCATGTAATGCCTCATCTCATCTCCTGCAATAATGTTACACATTTTTGCAAGCATTTTATTTCCTTTTTTCTTGGCCAGTTGCCCTACCCGTTTGTGAGAAATATTGGTAGCTAATTCCTGGAAACTTGTATAAACAAAGTTTCTGTAGGGGTCTCTACCGGTTCCAATATCAAAACCATCGTTTATGAGGTATTGGGTGGTTTTTTCAATTTCCTTCATATTCACTCTACCAGAGAGGTAGAGGTATTTATTTAGGGTATCTCCATGCCGGTTTTCTTCCCCGGTCCAGTGGCGAACCCATTTAGCCCAACTGTTTGATTCTCCCCGGGATTTTCCGTGTTGCTCTACCCCTTCCATATCCATTAACCAGGACTCGTAGGTTGGCAGGGCTTCTTCGGTCACCATATCGGCCACCAAAACCACCCAAAAATCGTATCCAAGTTCTTTTGCCTCTTCACGGATTTGGTCTATATCCTCGGCGTAATTTTCTTTTTGCAAATTTGGCAACAGGTCAGTAGGCTGCCAGATATCTTCTACGGGAATGAGATATTGATCTATAAAACCATCTACTTCCTTTTCGATGGTTTGCATTACTTCTAATCTAACATTACTAAGGGCCATTTCTAAACAATTTATACAAACATCATGACAATGTTGTTGGTTAAAATCTTATCAACAAGAATTGTGCTGAATTCCATGTTTTTTTAATAGCCAACAAATAAAAGCTAAAATCCTTGAATCACAAATATATAATTCAAAGATGTGGATTTGTTATAAAGAAGTCTTAATTTCTGCCGTTTTCCTCAGGATATAGTTCAAAAACAGGGTCACTTTGCCAAATTTCTTTGGTATTTATTTCTATTGCGGAAATTGGGCCGGTAAAGGCAGCACCGGTATCTACATTCCAGACGTTTGCCCTGTGAACAGGAGTTGTTTCCCCAATTCGGGTAACCGGGGTATGACCAATATAAATTTCTTTAAAAAGCTGTAGCCTTTTTGGGTAATACTTATCGCTAACATGCATGTTTCTATCCAGAGAAAGCACTGTTTCCCACAGGGTGCGATCCCAATAGAAAGCTGATTCGTAGTATTCGGCTTCGGGACCGTGCTGGTTGGTGAAACCGGCATGTACGAAAAGTCTGTTTTCCTTATCGATATAATAATTCAGCATTTGCTCATAAAATTCTATGTGCTGCTTTTTCTCTTCTTCTGAAAAATTCCTGTAAGCATCAATGCTTGTCTGTCCGCCATGCTGCAACCATTGCTCTTTGAATTCTCCTGTCTTAAGCCATCGGTAGGTGAGATCATCATGATTTCCCCGAATAAAAATACAGGTGTTTTGTTGGGCGAGTTTTATAAGATAAGAAACCACCTTCGCCGAATCACTCCAGCCATCTACATAATCTCCTAAAAAAATAAGCTCATCATCCGGAGTTATATCTATTCGTTCAAGTAATTGTACCAGGCCTTTCAAGCCTCCATGAATATCTCCAATGGTTATACTTCTGCCCATATTAATTATATTTTACTTTTCTTAAGATTCGGCTGGTTTCTTTATAATTATTATAAGCTTCCTGGCTGTATTTTTTTAGATGCAACCTGGATTCTTCAAGTTTATTAATTGCGTTTTCAAAATTATTAAAATAGCAGAGAAGATATGTTGAAGGAAGGTTAATTAGATCTTTTTCTTCGTTTTTATTCAATGGCCTGTCTTGTTTTATTTTTTCCAGCAGGCTATTGTTACTGTTGTAGATGTGATACAAAACCTTTTTGTCAAATTTAGGAGGTTCAAAAAGCAGCCGGCTTTCAATCTCGTAACTCATATTATCTTTAAAATTAATAATTACCTCTTCAAGCGGGTAATACTTGAAACTATCGTGCAAACCCAGATGAACGAACTCCAGAATTTTAAACTTGTCTTTAGTAGTTGTGATGCTAACCTCATCTAATTCTGAATAAAAAAGTTTTACCTGTTCATTGATGAGCTCAATATCCACCCTTGAATAGTAGGTGCCTTGTTTTCCCTTTTTCTCTTTTCCTGCCCAGCACACTACAAAATATTCTTTAAAGACCTTGTAGGTGGCTTTAAAATCCTGGCGCTTGTTCAAAAAATCAAAAACCCCATCCAAGGTAAGTTTAATATTATTATGAGAGTGATTTTCAATAGAATTCACTATTTCGAAATTGTGATCCTCTATTTCTATTTCGGCAGTTTTAGGCATACTTATGCTTCCCTCCCTTTTGAAGACGGCTCCTCTGTAATATTTCCAGATATTTTTTTGCAGAGAGCATATCTTCCCATAGTTTGGTCTAATGGTGACCAGGCCAACAACCAGGTGCGAGGGGAGGTGTGGAAAGGGAATATTTTCATAGGAGATCAAGGGCGGGTTATGGAGATAAGCATTTACAAGATTCTGGATCTTGCTATCATCAAAGAAATCTACGCCTACAATAGAGTTGTCGGCATCTTTTACCCCAATCACAATATAGGAATTGTTCTTGGGGTTTGAATTTGCCAGGGCACAAACATGTTTTAAAAATTTAGCCTTTCCTTCTCTTTCTCCAATATTGAGTCGTAGCTTTTTGTCGTAGAAGCTGTTTTCATTGCTATGCGCAAGGAGATTTTTAATTAGGAGGCGTTTGTTGATCATAAACAGTCATTTCCGCGAAGTCTGATATCCTTTTATTTTTCTAATATCATTAAAAATATTAATCTTTATTTACTATAGTGCTACTTGCCTGGGCTGTAGGCATTACCGTGAGATCTGCAATATTTACATGTAGGGGACGGCTAATCATAAAGTAGATTATTTCGGCAATATCCTGAGCTTGCAAAGCTTTATAGCCTTCGTAGACTTTTTTGGCTTTTTCTGTATTTCCTTTGAAACGTACCTCGCTGAATTCGGTTTGGGTGAGACCGGGATTTACCGCCCCAACTTTAATCTTGTATTTATTCAGATCTATACGCATACCCTGGTTAAGTGCGTCAACCGCGTGTTTGCTGGCACAATACACATTCCCATTGGGGTAAACTTCTTTTCCTGCAGTAGAACCAATATTAATGATATGTCCGCTTTTTCTTGCCGCCATTCCGGGAATCACTGCTTTACTTACATATAAAAGTCCTTTTACGTTAATATCCAACATCGCATCCCAGTCATCGGTATTACCGCTTTCAATTGGGTCCAGGCCATGCGCATTACCCGCATTATTGACGAGGATGTCAATTTTTTGGAATGCTTCCGGGAGTTGGCTTATATTTTTAGAGACTTCATCTTTATCCCGAACATCAAAAAGGAGCATATGCACCGGAACTAATTTTTCGAGTTCTTCCTTGAGTTCGGTTAGACGATCTTCTCTCCTTCCGCAGATGATTAATCGAATTTCTTTTCGGGCCAAAAGTTTTGCTGTGGCGCGGCCTATTCCGCTGGAAGCGCCTGTTATAAGAGCTGTTTTCATTTTGAAATATTTTAATCTAATGTACTAACTAATTAAATAATCCTTTGAGGTATTTTAACATAGGGTTAAACCCTGTTAAATTTCGTTAATTATACATTATCAACAAAATGAAATATCTTCCTATCCGTTATCGAACCAACGAACAATAAAAAAATTCTACTTATGAAAAGATCTTTTAGAAAATGGAGCCTTAAACCGGCAATTTTTTTGGCGGTTTTAGCCTTAGGCTTTACCAGTTGTAGCGATGACGACACTGATGATGCTATTACTGAAGAAAATGCAAGAGTGACCGTGAGGATGACAGATGCTCCCGGCGATTATGACGCTGTACTGGTTGATGTACTGGATGTAATGGTGCAGGTGGAAGCCGAACAGGGGGTTACCGATGAAGAAGGTTGGTTAAGCCTTGACGATGTTGAGGCTGGACAGTATGACTTACTTCAGTTAACAGGAGGCATGACTCAATTACTTGCAGATTCTGAAATCCCTGCGGGATTTGTTAGTCAGATGAGACTGGTACTTGGACCAGATAATTTTGTTGAGATTGATGGAGATCTGATACCATTAGCTACACCTAGCGCCGAACAGTCAGGATTAAAATTAAATCTAAATCAGGAACTGGAAGCCGGAGAGCACTATGAATTCCTTCTTGATTTTGATGTGGAAGAATCTGTTGTGAATACAGGAAATGGTGGCTACATCCTTAAACCTGTTATTAGGCTTTCAGCCTATGCGAATACCGGAGAGATCGTAGGGGATGTGCATCCTACCGAATTCAGTACCTTAGTTAAAGCAACTAATGGGAGTCATACTATTTCTGCATATACTTCAGATAGTGGTGAATTCGTCTTGCACGCTTTGCCAGCTGGAATTTATAAAGTAACCATTACTCCTGAAGAAGCCAGTGGCTATCCAATGATTACCATTAATGATGTAGTAGTTGAAGCTAATGGTACTACCGATCTTGAAACCGTTTTTCTTGATGGAACAGAGTAAAAAAAACATTTTGCTTTATTGATTTAACTGAAGGAGCGGCCACTGTGGCCGCTCTTTTTTAACCATCTCTTAACAGCCAAAATGGCAAAGATTTTTCAATTTGCGCGCGTATTTGGAAGTATGTATATTCACTCCCGTTAAAAAATTTTAGAATGATAGATAATGAAGCATCAGTAGATATTGCTAGCTTGAACGAGAGAATTGAGAGGGAGAGTGCTTTTGTAGACATCCTCACCACCGAAATGAACAAGGTGATTGTGGGACAAAAGCATATGGTGGAACGCTTGCTTATCGGACTTTTAGGTCAGGGACACATCCTGCTGGAAGGAGTTCCTGGTTTAGCTAAAACCCTGGCCATAAATACTCTTTCCCAGGCTGTACATGGTAATTTCAGCCGAATTCAATTTACTCCCGATCTTTTACCGGCGGATGTTATAGGTACTATGATCTATAATATGAAACTGAATGATTTCAGCATAAAAAAAGGTCCGATTTTCGCTAATTTTGTCCTTGCCGATGAAATTAACAGAGCTCCTGCCAAAGTGCAGTCGGCTTTGTTGGAGGCCATGCAGGAAAAGCAGGTGACCATTGGAGATGAAACTTTTATACTGGATAAACCATTCCTGGTAATGGCCACCCAAAACCCGGTAGAACAGGAAGGAACTTACCCGCTGCCAGAAGCTCAGGTAGACCGTTTTATGCTTAAGACGGTTATTAAATACCCTCAGATGGCCGAGGAGCAGCTCATTATAAGATCAAATTTAAAAGGAGCTTTCCCAAAGGTTAACCCCGTAGTTAGTCTGGATCAAATTTTGCGTGCCCAGGAGGCGGTTAGGGAAGTTTATATGGATGAAAAGATTGAAAAATACATTCTCGATATCGTATTTGCCACACGTACTCCCGAAAAATACAAGCTGGAGGAGATTAAACCATTAATTAATTTTGGTGCATCTCCAAGAGGTAGTATCAATTTGGCAATGGCAGCAAAATGTTATGCCTTTATCAAAAGGCGTGGTTATGTGATTCCTGAAGATGTTCGTGCCGTCGTACACGATGTATTGCGCCATAGAATTGGAATCACCTATGAGGCCGAGGCTGAAAATGTTACTTCAGAGGATATTATCAATAAAATTGTAAACGAAATAGAAGTGCCTTAGACTTCTATTCCCGTTTGGGACTTTTTCTGATTCACTTAATTAAAAACTTTCAAAATTCTGCTTTCCTTAAAGCGGGCTCGGGAAAGGACTAAAATGGATACCAAAGAACTACTAAAAAAAGTACGAAAAATAGAGATTAAAACCCGCCGGTTGAGTGATCACGTGTTTGGTGGGGAATATCACTCGGCTTTTAAAGGTAGGGGGATGACTTTTAGTGAGGTAAGGCAATACCAGTTTGGTGATGATGTGCGAAGTATTGACTGGAATGTTACCGCCCGCTATAACGAGCCATTTGTAAAGGTTTTTGAAGAAGAGCGAGAACTCACCTTAATGCTTATGGTAGATGTGTCGGGCTCTGAAATGTTCGGGACACAATCTCAGTTCAAGAAGGAGGTGATCACAGAAATTGCGGCAACCCTGGCTTTTTCTGCTACTCAGAATAACGATAAGATTGGTCTGATGCTCTTCACCGATAAGATTGAGCTTTATATTCCGCCTAAAAAAGGTCGCTCTCACGTGCTGAGAATTATAAGAGAGCTGATAGAATTCAAACCGGAAGGTAAGAAAACTGATATTGCCGGGGCATTGAAATACTTTTCCAATGTACAGAAGAGAAAAGCAATTGTATTTCTCCTGTCAGATTTTATTGCTGATGAATATCAGCAAACTTTGAAGATCGCAGCGAATAAACACGACCTTACAGGAATAAGGGTGTACGATCGCCGGGAAGAGGAAATTCCAAACCTGGGAATCGTCCAAATGCAAGATGAAGAAACAGGAGAATATCTTACTGTGAATACAGGTTCAAAATCAGTTAGAAACAATTATGCTGAATTCTATAGGAAGCGGAAGAATTATTTCACAGAGAGTTTCAGGTTAAGTGGTGCGGGAACGATAGATACAAGGGTTGATGAAAGTTACGTAACCAAATTACTGGGTTATTTTAAACGCAGGGGATAGAAAACTATGAAGAAAATATTCTCCAAAAAATATAGAAATGAATCAGGGAAAACCCGCTTTTCGGGTGCCCTCTTTTTTTTCATGCTTTTCATTTCTGTTTTTTCCTATGCCCAGCAAAGCCGGGTTGATGCTGAAATTGATACTTCAACGATAAAGATCGGGGAACAGATCCTTTATAGCATTCAGGTTGAAACAGATTCATCAAACCTTATTGTTTTTCCTGAAGGAGATAGTTTCTCTCCTCTGGAAGTAGTTGAAAGCTTTAAAGCGGATACCATAAGACTGGAGGATCGTTTCAGGTTGCTTAAGGAATACAGTCTTACCCAATTCGACTCGGGAAAATATGTGATTCCACAGCAAAAAGTATTGATTAATAATAGGGAGTACCTTACCGATTCTTTGCTGATTGAGGTGGCCGATGTGTTAGTAGACACAACCAGACAGAAGATGTATCCAATTAAACCTTCGGTAGAAGTCCCCGGTAGTTTCAAAATACCTGCCTGGATATGGTGGCTTTTGGTAATTCTTGTTTTAGCAGGGCTGGTATTTTATCTCTACAGAAAAAGACAAAAGAAAGAGGCAGAAAAAGAGCTTCCACCTTATGAACAGGTAATTCTTGAGTTGCAGCATCTTGATAATTCAAGCCTGCTGGAGCAGAGAGAAGTTAAGGAGTATTATTCGCAACTTACATTTTCTGCCAGAAAATATTTAGATCGGGAAGTCTATGACCGTGCCCTTGAAAGCACTACCTCAGAGTTAATAACTTATCTCGAATTGAATAAAAATGCGGGTAAACTTGAGTTGGACGAAAAGACCATTCAGGATCTAAAAATCATCCTTAGTCGTGCCGATCTGGCAAAATTCGCTAATTCCAGGCCTGATATAATTACCGCTAAATCTGATAGGTCCCGGATAGGTGATATTATAGAAGAAGTAAAGGCTTCCATCCCCGAACCTTCCGAAGAAGAAATAAGAGAGGATGAAGCGTACAGGGAAGTGCGGGAAAGAAAGAAAAAACAAAAAAGAGTGGTTATCGCTGCCGTTTTGGCCTCCCTTTTAATTATTGGAGCGGGTGCAGCTTTTATTATTTCTAAAGGTTTTGAGGAGGTGAGAGATAGCCTGCTTGGACATCCTACAAAAGAATTGTTAGAAGGTGAATGGATTCGTAGTGAATATGGCGATCCGTCGGTGATGATCACTACCCCCGAAGTTTTAATACGCAAAGAATTAGAACTCCCGGAGGAGACAAAACAAATGATGCTGGGCAGCGAAACCTTTGTTTATGGTAGTCCGGTAAGTAATTTTTACACTGCACTTACTACCGTTAAATTCAGTGGAGAGGTGGATTTTGATCTGGAAAGATCGGTAGATGGTATTTACACCATGCTGGAACAACAGGGCGCCCGGAATATCATAATGAAGGAAGAGGAATTCAGTACTTTAAGTGGTGTTAAGGGAATCAGGATTTTCGGTACTCTGGAAATTGAGGATCCGGTAACCGGCCGGGCCGTCACCAATGCCTATGAAATTCTGAATTTCATAGAAAATAGCGGCTTCGAACAAATTTTGGTAATCCATAACGAAGGAGATACCTATGCTGAAGAAATTACCCAACGTATAATCGATTCGGTTGAATTTAATGAAGAAGGCAAGTAATGTTTAATAATATCACTTTCGAAAACCCTGAGTTTTTCTGGCTACTGCTTCTGCTGCTGCCGGCCATAGCCTGGTATGTATGGAAGCGAAACCGCCAAACAGCCGAATTGAAGATTTCCAGCCTTGGGGGATTTAAGGCTAAAAGTTCTGTTTTGGCAAAATTAAAACCAATACTTCTGGTCTTTCGGGTTCTTGCTCTGGCATTAATTATCCTTGGAATGGCACGCCCACGAACGGTAGATGTGTCCACAAGATCCAGTAGTACCCAGGGAATAGATATTATAATTGCGGTAGACGTTTCGGCAAGTATGCTTGCACGGGACCTTCAGCCTAACCGCCTGGAGGCTACCAAAGCGGTAGCGATAGAATTTGTAAAAGGCAGACCTGCCGACAGATTAGGCCTGGTTTTGTATGCCGGAGAGAGTTACACCAAAACTCCCGTCACCAGTGATAAGGGTATTGTAATGCGAGCGCTGGAAGAGATAGAATATAACAATGTTTTAGAAAACGGAACTGCCATTGGTTCGGGCTTAGCCACTTCGGTAAACCGGCTAAAGGATAGTGAAGCAAAAAGCAAGGTGATTATTCTGTTAACCGATGGAGTTAATAATTCGGGTTTTATAGATCCAAAAGTTGCAAGCGAACTCGCTGTAGAATATGGGATAAAAACTTATACCATTGGTGTGGGGAGCAATGGCACTGCACTATCGCCCATTGGAGTTTTGCCAAATGGCAGGTTCCAATATGGGAATGTCCAGGTAGAGATTGATGAAGAGCTGCTAAAACAAATAGCGGCCGATACCGGCGGTAAATATTTTAGAGCTACCAACAATGAAAAGCTGGAAGAGATCTATGATGAAATAGATAGTCTGGAAAAAACAGAAATAGAAGAATTCAGGTATTATAATTATGATGACAAATATCGCCCGTTGATATTGCTGGCAGGAGCTTTGCTATTGTTTGAATTATTGCTGAGGTATACCCTGTTCAGGAGTTTTATTTAATGAATATGATATTAGAGGAGAAAATATATTTTTGGTTATTGCTGGCCTTGCCTGTGGTGCTGTTCATTTTCGTGGCTTACAGGATCTGGCAAAAGCGCACCCGCCGAAAATTTGCCGATTCTGCCATGTTTTCTCAGTTAAGCCCAAACCGGTCGGCTTTTAAGCCCTGGCTAAAGATATTACTTATTCTTTTGGCTCTAGGAAGCCTGGTGATTGCATTGGTGAATCCAAAGATTGGTTCTCAAATGGAAACTGTGAAGCGCGAAGGAGTAGATATTGTTTTTGCTATAGATGTTTCCAAGAGTATGGAAGCTGAAGACATTGCTCCTAACCGTCTTGATAAATCAAAGCAATTGGTACGGCAGATTCTGGATAACCTGGGAAGTGACCGCGTGGGGCTTATAGCCTATGCCGGAAGCGCATTTCCGCAGTTGCCGATTACTACCGATTATGCTTCGGCGAAAATGTTCCTGCAAGCCCTAAATACCGATATGATCTCTTCACAGGGTACTGCAATTAGTGAGGCGATCAAACTGGCAACCACTTTTTATGATGAGGAAAGCCAAACCAATAGGGTGCTTTTTATTTTAAGTGACGGAGAAGACCACGAAGGTAATACTGCAGATATTGCTGAGGAGGCTGCCAAAGCAGGAATTCGGGTTTTTACCATTGGGGTAGGTACAGAAAAAGGTGGCCCTATTCCTATTAAAAGGAATAATGTAATTCAGAATTACAAAAAGAATGCTCAGGGAGAAACCGTTATTACCAAACTGGATCCTGAAACCTTAAGGAATATAGCTTCAGCGACTAATGGAAAATATATTGACGGCAAAGTGACATCAGAGGTGATAAGCCAGGTGATGGATTCCCTACAGGATATTGAGAAAACCGAATTTGAGGCGAGGCAATTTGCCGAATATAAATCACAATTTCAATGGTTTTTAGGTTTAGCCGTCATTTTGCTCTTATTTGATATCTTTCTGTTGGAGCGAAAAACCGCTTGGGTTAGAAAGCTTAATTTGTTTAATGAGCGAAAGAAAAAGGAGGAGAAATAGAATGAGCTGCAATATGAAAATAATCAAACCTGTTTTGCTACTGCTGATGATATTTTTCGGATCTCAGGCGCAGGCTCAGGAAAACAACAGGAAAGACCAGCGTGATGCTGAAAGATATTTACAGGAGGCCGAAGATGCTCTCGAAGAAAATGATTTCGCATCTGCGGAAGCATCATACCGCAAAGCTATTGCTAAAGATCCAGACAACCCTACAGCTAAATATAACTTGGGAAACCTTTATTATAACAAAGAAAAACCTGCTGAAGCCGTAAAACGATTCGATCAGGCGGCGGAAATCGCCAAGTCGAAAGAAAGGAAACATAAAGCCTTCCATAATTTAGGTAACTCATTTATGCGGCAGGAAAAATATAAGGAAGCCGTAGATGCTTACAAAGATGCTCTTAGAAATAATCCCAGTGATGAGGAGACTCGTTACAACCTGGCTTTAGCTAAGAAAATGCTGGAAGAAGAACAGCAGCAACAGGATGATGGTGAAGGAGGCGACAATCAGGATCAGGAACAGGAAGAAGATGAGGAACAGGAAGAAGACCAGAAAAACCAGGGAGGCGATGGTGAAAACGAGCAGGAATCTGATGATGAAGGCGAACAGGAAGAAAAGAAAGATGAAGGGGACAAGCAGGAAGATGAAAATGAGGACGAAGGAGACCAGGAAAAGGAGCAGGACGAAGGCGGCGATGAGCAGGAACAGCCACAGCCTAAACCTCAGCCTCAGCAGGGAAAATTGTCTCCTGAGCAGATAAAAAGTTTACTGGAAGCGATGAATAATGAAGAACGCAAAGTTCAGGATAAGATAAATGCCGAAAAGGCAAAAGGTGCCAAAGTGAAAACTGATAAAGATTGGTAAAATTTTTGCAGAGGAGAATGCCTACAAAGAAGGGTTTTACATTTATATGAAATTAAAATATCTATTAATAAGCATATTGTTTCTTATGGCCGCAGGCGTGCAGGCCCAGGTGAAGTTTGAAGCTAAGGTTAGCAAAAACAAGCTTGGAGTCAACGAACGCTTAAGGGTTGATTTTGAAATGAATAAAGATGGCGATAACTTCAGGCCGCCGTCATTTGAGGGGTTTACTGTGGTGGGCGGTCCAAATCAATCGGTGAGTCAAAGCTTTGTTAATGGAAAGCGCTCGTATTCCAAGACCTATTCCTTCTTTTTACAGCCCAAATCCAGAGGGAATAAAACTATTGGACAGGCAGAAATTATAATAGATGAAACTACCTATAAAACCTCCCCGGTAGATATTGAAGTAACAGCAGCAGTAGACAAACCTACCGATGGCAATGATGCTGAAATTGCGGCGGCTGAAAACCTTCACCTCGTTGCTGAAGTATCAAAAAGTGATCCTTATCTTAATGAGGCAGTTACTGTAGTATATAAGTTGTATGTGAGTCCCAACATTAGTGTTAGTGATTGGCACGAGGTAGATAGTCCTAATTTCACCGATTTCTGGAGCCAGAATATAGACATCAGGGAATTGCGTGTAGAAAACGGTGATTATAAGGGTGAACCTTATCGCTATGTAGAGCTACGAAAAAGTATTCTTTATCCTCAAAAAACAGGGGAGCTGGATATAGAGCCATTAACCCTTTCCATTTCGGTGGACGTTCCGGGGGAGCGCAGGGACCTCTTTGGACGCAGGTTGTATAAAACCATTAATAAAACCGTGAGTTCCAGCACCAGAAAACTAAATGTAAAAAACCTTCCTAATGAGGGTAAACCCCTTGATTTTACCGGGGCCGTAGGGAAATTTAGTTTTAATGTGAAAGCCAGCAAAACCGAATTAGATGCCTCTGAATCTTTACAGGCTACTGTTGAGGTGAAGGGAAATGGAAATTTAAACCTCTTTGAACTTCCTGTACTTGAATTACCTTCCTCCCTTGAGGTTTATGAACCTGAACGCAGCGAAAATGTAAGTGTTAGTCTAAGAGGGCAGGAAGGAACTATTACAGAAAATTATACGATAGTTCCCACTCAGAAGGGGAAATACCCTATTAAACCTGTGAGTTTTTCCTATTTTGATCCTAAAACAGAATCCTATCACAGACTTACTTCTGAAGAAATCCTGATAGATGTAAAACGCGGTCCTGCGGCTTCTTCAATTACAGGCAGACAGGGGGGCAGTAGCGGAGTGACTTTGCCTTCAGATCAATTCAGGTATATAAAATTAAAACCAGATTTACAGGCAATAGGACAGTCTTCATTTTTTAATTCGCCGGTATTCTGGGCTAGCCTGGGGCTCCCAATTCTGGCAATTCCTTTGCTTATTCTCTTCGGAAGAAAAAGACGGGAAATAGCAGGTGATGAAAAAGGCCAACGCATAAAAAAAGCTGACAGGCTTGCAAGGAAGTACCTTTCAGAAGCTAAGAAAAAATTAGGTAATCAGAAGGAATTCTATGAAGCACTGGAGCGTTCTCTACATAATTATTTGAAGGCTAAACTCCATATTCAAACTTCAGAGATGAGTAAAGAGAAAATAAGTGCTATTTTAAAGGAAAAAGGTATAAATGATGAAGATATTATGGCGTTTACCGATTTGCTGAAAAGTTGCGAATTTGCGCGATATACCCCGGCTTCTCAGGTAAGTATGGAGCAGGATTACAATAAGGCCGTTGGTGTAATTTCAACCCTGGATAAACAGCTTTGATATGAAAAATCTGATTTACCTTATATTTTTTATTTCCTGGCTAATGCCGGCTCAGAACGATGCACTTTTTGAGAAGGCCAATACTCAATATGCTGAGGGGAATTATGAGGAAGCAATCTCTCTTTACGAACAGATTATTGAGAACAATGAGACATCGGTTGCGGTTTATTATAATTTAGGAAATTCACATTATAAGCTTAATAATGTAGGACCCAGTATCTATTATTATGAAAAAGCCCTACAGCTTGATCCTAACGATGAGGATGTGCAAAACAATCTTGCTTTTGCCCGTAATATGACTTTGGACGCTATTCCAGAGGCAGAAACCAGAGGCTTTTCCAGGTTTATTAATGAACTTGTTTCTATGTTTTCCTATAATACCTGGGGAGTTTTGGCCATTATTTTTTCTGTCCTGCTTGCAGTTTTTTTCGTGATTTATTATTTCCATAGCCAACCATTGGTAAAGCGAATCTTTTTTGGTGGAGCTGTTTTTATGTTCATCTTGATGGCCGCATCAGTGTTTTTTGCCTTCCAGCAACAGGAAATCCAGCTAAATAATAAATTTGCTATTATTTATGTGGAAGAGGCAGAGATAAGGAATGAACCAAGCCAAAGGGCCGGGAATGCTTTTACTCTTCACGAAGGCACCAAGGCCCGGGTTCTTGAAGATTATCAGGGCTGGGTTAAACTGGAACTTGCTAATGGTACTCAAGGTTGGACACTTGACGATAACCTTAGGAAACTATAAGAAAAGTTGATATCCTCTTAATAATAAATTATTGGTAAGTTGTCTGGTTTCTAATAGAAGAAACTTATTTTTGCCGGGAGTGAAAAAAACAGCTTATATACTTGCCTTTTTATTTGTGGCCTTCCTGGCCACTCCCAGTTTTGTGGTTTTGATAGATAAATCGGCAGATGTTTCTATGGCTTTTAGTGTAAACGAAGAGGAAAGTTCTAAAACTCAGATAAATCTTGAATATAATCTGGAGGAAACTCATTCCAATTACCTAAGTATTCATTTCCTACAGGAACAAAAGAACCCCGGGCACTTTTATACCGAGGCTTATCCGGTGGTTTTTCTCGATGTGATATCGCCACCACCCCAACAGGTCTAATCTTACTAATTTTTGAGGATTTTCTTGTATTCCCGTTTTTGAAAGGGAATAAATGATTTGATATGATCTTTTGCGATTGTATTGATCCTCTCATTTTCATTATTCAATTATTAAAGAAAGTAAGCTTTAAGGAGATTTTTAATCCTCCTTACAAAACCTGTATATATGTTCAAACATTTTAATAAAGATTTCCCTGCCAGTATTGTTGTATTTTTCGTTGCTCTTCCTTTGTGTTTAGGCATCGCTTTGGCAAGTGGCGCGCCACTTTTTTCCGGATTGATAGCCGGTATGGTCGGAGGAATAGTGGTAGGTGCTCTCTCCGGAGCACAGCTTGGAGTAAGTGGTCCTGCGGCCGGCCTCGCAGTAATTGTACTTAGTGCTATTGAAAGCCTGGGTGCATTCGAAAGTTTTTTACTGGCAGTCGTAATTGCCGGAGCTTTCCAAATTGTTCTTGGGGTACTAAAAGCCGGAATCATTGGTTATTATTTTCCTTCTTCTGTGATCAAAGGTATGTTGGCCGGAATTGGAATTACCATTGCCCTCTCACAAATTCCTAATGTATTTGGCCTTAATGGCGAAAACCTTGAATTTTTTAACTACGGTGAGGGAATAATGGCCGCATTTGGGCAATTGGCACAAATGATTTCCCCCGGGGCTGTTATCTTAACTCTTGTGGCTTTAACTATTCTTTTATCATGGGAAAACATCCTGGTGCATAAACATAAAGTATTTAAATTGGTGCCTGGATCTCTTGTGGCGGTCGCGCTTGGAGTATTGTATTATCTTCTTGTACCTGCCGGAACATATGGAATAGCTGACAGCCAGCTGGTAGCTGTTCCTGTGCCAGATGATGTTTCCTCATTCTTTGCACAATTCACCCTACCCGATTTTTCTCAAATCTGGAATTCCCAAATCTGGATTGTGGCTATTACCATCGCTATTGTTGCCAGTTTGGAAACACTTTTAAGTGTGGAGGCTATTGATAAGATCGATCCTGAAAAAAGGACCACACCTACCAATAGGGAGCTTTTTGCCCAGGGAGCGGGGAATATGGTTTCAGGTTTGATTGGTGGACTGCCTGTCACACAAGTAATTGTTAGAAGTTCAGCAAATACACAATCTGGAGGTAAAACAAAACTGTCAACTATAATGCACGGCTTTCTAATTCTTGGTTCTATCATTGCAATTCCCAGCCTGCTTAATATGATTCCTCTTGCTGTGCTGGCAGCCGTTCTATTGATAGTAGGTTACAAACTCGCAAAACCTGCTTTGTTTAAACAAATGTACACTTTAGGTAAATCTCAGTTTTTACCTTTCGTGATAACAGTAGCCGGAGTAGTATTTACCGACCTGCTTATGGGAATTGGACTGGGACTATTAGTAGGAGTGTCTGTAATTCTAATAAACAGTTATAAAAACTCCCACTTTCTCCATAAAGAAGGTTTTGATATTCCTGATGGACAATATCAGATCACCCTGGCAGAAGAAGTTACATTTCTGAATAAAGGAGCTATAATCAGGGAACTTAACGCGCTGCCTGAAGGTGCAACAGTGCGTCTGGATGTTTCCAAGACCAGGGTGCTGGATTATGATATCCTGGAGATTCTCGATGAATTTGCTATCAAAGCAAAAAGAAAAAATATCACTATTAAACTAATTTCAGACCGGGGCATTTTTGAGAATCCCGATAGTTATAGAAAATTCTTTGGTCTGGATATGCCGGTTTAAACTAATTACACTAATTTAAATACTTAAAATATATTTCTAGCTATGGATGCATTTTATAAAAAACTAAAAGAGAACAATAAGAAGTGGGTTGAAAGCCAGCTAAAAGAAGACCCTGATTATTTTACAAAACTTGCCGAGGGGCAACAACCTCCGGTGCTTTGGATAGGCTGTGCAGACAGTCGTGTGCCTGCAAACCAAATTATAGGCGCACAACCGGGTGAGGTATTTGTACATCGTAATATCGCCAATATGGTGGTGCACAGCGACATGAATATGCTTAGCGTGCTTGATTACGCCGTAAATGCTCTTAAAGTAAAACATGTGATTGTTTGCGGGCATTACGGTTGTGGTGGTGTAGCGGCGGCTATGGGCCATGAAAGCATTGGACTTATCGATAACTGGTTAAGACATATTAAAGATGTTTACAGGCTTCATAAGGATGAGCTTGATGCCATTGAAGATGAAAAAGAGCGTCAGGACAGGTATGTAGAATTAAATGTGAAGGAACAGGTTTACGATCTTTCCAAGACCTCAATTGTACAGAATGCCTGGCAAAAAGGTCAGGGGCTGCAGTTGCACGGTTGGGTGTACGGAGTAGGTTCGGGGATTATTAAAGACCTTGAAGTAACTGTAGAGAACAACAATCAGTTGGAAAGCATTTACCAGTTGAATATCTGATTTTTCTTAAATATTTTATTGGAGGCCCGGTTAATTCCGGGCCTCTTTTTTTTCAGTGAGTTCGTCAAATCCCTCGAGAAGGTCTTGTTTTTTGGCCTCTCTTAATATAGATGGCAACAGCATTGGAGCAATACTTTCGATAGGTGCATAGAGTACAGACCGTTCCAGGATTTCTTCAGAAACAAGGTCAATTTTTTCATTAGTAGCTTTAAAGAACATTATTATCACACTAACCAGGAAAGCTACTTTAATTAATCCAAAGGCGCCTCCCAGGAATTTGTTCACCAGTCCTAAAGCTGCAAAAGCAGCTATTTTAGTAAGTATTCTACCTGCCAGGGAGATTAAAAAAACAATTAGAACAAAAGTGATTGCAAAAGCAATAAGATTTACATACTGTGTGTCCCATCCCATATTTTCTGAAAAGAAATCAGCCAGAATATAGGAGAAATGAATTGCGGCATAAATTCCTAATACAATTCCTACCAAAGAAGCGACTTCTGCCAGGATACCTCTAAAAAATCCCCTAACCAGGCCGTAAAGCAGGATAAGAGCAAGCACAATATCTATTGTATTCATACTTCAAATATAGTAATTTCAATAAGTAAGATATTATCTTTGCGCCATGGCAAGAGACGAACAATTAAAAGAACGCTGGGAAGGATTGCAACAGAAGCTTTCAGCGCAGTTTGCAGATGGAGAATTAATGGACCTTGACGCTATAATATACGTGATTGGGGTACAGGAACTAGGACAGGTACACCGTAAGTTTAAAAAAGATCACAAAATTGATCTAATGCATATAGCTATTTGCAGACTTTTGGAACCTTATGGGTATTATGAATTCGATTTTTATGATGAAGAAGGCTGGCCACATTATAAAACCCTGGAACAATTACCTGTGCTTAAAGCAGGAGAACAAAGTGTATTGATGAAAGAAGCCATTGTGCAATATTTTATTCACAATGGTTATATAGATTAATCCCTGCTGAAAAATTCATTTTTACTAAATTTGCCCTTTTGATAAAGAAATGTATCCATGATAGATAAAATAAAGGAACATATTGCTGAAGTTGAAGCTTTTAATGCTGAAACCGCTGACCAGATCGAAGCTTTCCGAATAAAATACCTGGGAAAAAAAGGAATTTTAAACGGTTTTTTCGCCGAGTTTAAATCGGTTCCTAATGAGCAGAAAAAAGATTTCGGGCAGGCAGTAAACGCGCTAAAGCAATCTGCTGAAGCCAAAGTGACTTCTTTAAAAGAGGTGCTGGAGAGCAAGCAGGAAGAAAAAGGCGTGTATGGTGATCTTTCCCGTCCTGCGGAACCCATTGAAATAGGGGCGCGCCACCCGATATCTATCGTGAAAAATCAGATTATAGAGATTTTTTCAAATGTTGGCTTTAATGTTTCTGAAGGACCCGAGATCGAAGACGATTGGCATAACTTTACTGCTTTGAATCTGCCGGAATATCACCCGGCCCGCGATATGCAGGATACGTTCTTTATTCAGACAGATCCAGATATTTTATTGCGTACCCACACCTCTTCAGTACAGGTAAGGTATATGGAAGAGAATAAACCCCCAATCAGGACGATTTCTCCCGGGCGGGTTTTTAGAAATGAAGCAATTTCAGCTCGTTCCCACTGTATTTTCCATCAGGTGGAAGGGCTCTATATTGATAAGGACGTAAGCTTCGCCGATCTTAAACAGACTTTATTGTATTTCACAAAGCAACTCTTCGGGAAATCAAAAATAAGACTAAGACCTTCTTATTTTCCTTTTACCGAACCCAGTGCCGAGGTTGATATCTATTGGGGCCTTGAAACAGAAACCGATTATCGAATCACTAAAGGTACCGGCTGGCTGGAGATTATGGGCTGCGGAATGGTAGATCCAAACGTGCTAAGAAATTGTAATATTGATCCTACTGAATATTCAGGTTTTGCCTTTGGAATGGGGATAGAAAGAATCGCAATGCTACTCTACCAAATCGGTGATATCAGGATGTTCTATGAAAATGATGTGCGCTTCCTGGAGCAGTTTAAATCTTCGATTTAAAAAAATTCTTCTGAAATTCTCCCAGGCTGATTAACTTGTAAAGAAATAAATACCTATGAAAACAGCTGGTTTAGTCATCTTTGGAATAATTGCCCTTGCAGTTATTATTATTTTAGTAGTTGTAGAAATTATTGAACTGGCCTTAGGAGCTATTCTATTGGGAATTGCTGCACTCGCGCTTTGGGGTTTATATATCTGGGCTAAAAATAAGATTAAAGAGTAGTGAAAAAAGATATCAATATACCTGAAGTTGAAGGAGTTTATCTGGCAGCTGTCAAACAATTCAACAGAGATTTCCGGGCTGAAGAATGGAATGCTTACCTCATTAACGACCGGGATGATACCCTTGAAATGGTGCTTATCGTTAGTCGGGGTTTTTCAGGCAAAGATCAAACTTCAGTGATGAGGCATAAGATTGAAAAACTTCCCCCTAAATCTTTTGCCAAGGTTGAATTTCTTCAGGAAGAAGTGCTGGCCTTAAATAATGAGTTTCAGGTAACTTTCTTTACAGAAAATAAGATGTTTGAAAAGAAGTTTGTCTTTAGGAAAAACACCATTAACGAAAAGGCATTGCGTGAAATCCCTTTAATCCCTGAAAAAGGGATTCTTGTGAAATAGATTCTAAAAAATAATTAAGGTCTTTCCAGAAGACATTAGAGTACAATGGATCCTAATTGAGCTTTTCTGCCAGCTTTTTAAATACTTTCTTTGGATTTTTACCCTCGTAAAGAATGCCATAAACCGCATTGATAATTGGAGTTCTCGCCCCTTTTTCCTGGTTGATCTTGTAGGCACTTTCGGTGGCGTAATAACCTTCTGCTATCATACTCATTTCCATCTGGGCGCTTTTTACGGTATAGCCCTTTCCAATCATATTTCCAAACATACGGTTGCGGCTAAATACTGAATATCCTGTTACCAGAAGATCGCCAAGATAGGCAGAGTCATTGATGTTACGTTTCATCTTATGTACTTTCTTGATGAATTTCTTCATCTCACGAATGCCATTACTCATCAACACACTTTGGAAGTTATCTCCGTATCCCAGTCCATGTGCTATCCCTGCGGCAATTGCATAAATGTTTTTAAGCATCGCGGCATATTCGGTACCGGTAACATCATCGCTTATTTTACATTTTATGTATTCACTGCTGAGATGTTTAGCAACAACCTTTGCTTTTTCTTCATCGCTACAGGCAATGGTGAGATAAGAAAGCCGCTCCAGGGCGACCTCTTCAGCGTGGCAAGGTCCGGTAATCACTCCTATATTTTCGGCGGGCACATTATGGAATTGCTCGAAGTGCTCTCCAACAATGAGGCTGCTTTCGGGAACGATCCCTTTAATTGCCGAGAAGATCACTTTCCCTTCCAGGGAAACATCCAGCCTGTCGAGCTCCCTTTTGAGAAAGACTGAAGGAATGGCAAAGATGAGATAATCGGCTGCCTTCACGATTTCGTTGATGTCAGGACTAAGATCGAGTTGATTGATATCAAATTCTACCGAGCTGAGATAATTAGGATTGTGTTCCTGTTTCTTTAGATGCTCAATGGCATAAGTACTTCGCATATACCAATGGATGGTGTCTACGTTTTCACTAAGCATTTTTACAATTGCAGTCGCCCAGCTGCCTCCGCCGATAACGGCAAAAGAAGGAGATTTTTCCATAATTAGATTTTCTATTGCCAAAAATAAACAAAATAAAAGGATAAATAAACCTTGGAAATTAGATGTAATAAGGGAGAATGAGTACTGGCTTAAACTTTAACATGTTAAAATAAACTTAGGAAGCAATCTTCTGAAAAGCAGTCCGTTATTTACCTGTTCTTTATTCCAAAAAGGAAAAGAATGGATTTTCTTAGTTTTTTTGGTTGGTTATTTAGTTTGAAAAACGCCGTTGGATCTTATGATCTTCCGGCGTTTTTTGGTTAGAAATCTAACAAAATTTTAGGATGACTTTTGGAATTAGAATGCTTTTGCTTTTGTAATTTACTGTAAACTAATAAATCAAGAAAAATGGGTGTGTTTTCATTTATAAAAGATGCCGGAGAAAAAATCTTTGGAAGGGATAAGAAAGAGGCTGAAAAACCAACTGAAAAAACAGAAAATACCCGCGAAAAAGCGGAACGTGAAAATGCTAGAGCGGCTTCAAAATTAGAGACTACACTACGGGATCTTAAATTACAGGTAGAAAACCTGAATATTAAGATTGAGGATGATATCGCCACCATTACCGGAAAGGCTGAGGACCAAAGCACCAAAGAAAAAGTGATGCTGGTAGTAGGAAATTCAGAGGGAATAGCAAAAGTTGATGACCGGATGACGGTAGATAAAACCGAACCTGAAGCCAAGTTTCACACGGTTGAACGCGGAGATACTTTAAGCAAGATCGCTAAAGAACATTACGGTGATGCAATGAAATACCCTGTGATCTTTGAAGCTAATAAGCCAATGCTTAAAGATCCTGACAAGATATATCCCGGGCAGGTACTTAGAGTGCCACACCTGGAAAAGAAATAAAAGTTTAAGACTGTTTAAAAATTTTGAGGAAGTTACATTGAGGGCAGTCGACGTCCTACAGCTTGTAGTTCCACGATGAAAAAAGTAGGTTCAATCAGCTAAACTGAACGGCCAAAAAAAGTTTTTAAACAGTCTTTCTTTTTTAACAACTAATCCCTTCTCAATGGAGGGATTTTTTTTTGCTCTAATTAGACGTCCGATATGAATTTGGAAATTTTTTTAAAAAATGATTCTTAATAAATAATACAATTTATTTTTTTTGATAAAATTATTATTATATATGCTTGTAAAGAGGTTGAAAAACACTATTTTATTTAATAATTTGCAAATTTTAAAATGAGGGTATGAAATAAAAATTACCTGTTTTTAGGTCTAATATTTCTGTTAATTAGTAGCTGTCAAAAGGAGACGCTTATAGAAAATAATGAAAATGAATTAACTCTTTTAAAATCACAATTTAATTTATCAGGGTTTGAACAAGAACATGTAAGAGATCATCTAAAGGTAGAGTGGGATGATTATGTAAGCTTTGAAAACGAGAAATTTGAATTTGCTACAAATTTAAAATCTACTTTAATTGGTTCCAATGACACAATCTATTCTAATTATAAGGTGCTAGTGGATAATACCACAAATGAAATTCCTAAATATGAAATCATTAAATTTTTAAGCTCTAAATCTATAGGAGATATAAGCTATTCAAATATTAAAGAAAAAGATTTTTCGGGTACCGTTATATTTTATGACATGCAAGGCACACCATTAAGAACAGAAGTGTACAAAAATGGAAAAACCCCTGACAAACATACAAATACTAAAATTAACAGTGGTTATAAATATGCCCCAAAAGATCCTTGTTTAGATGGATGTTATGTTTTAATGATTACTCAGCATTGGACTGATTACTATGACCAAAATGGAGGTTATATTGGTTCCGGGAACGAATACACCACCTCTGAATATGTTTGGGTGGGAGGTTCTAATCCTGATAATACCTCCTATTATGATAATAATGGAGATGTTTATCATAACCACCTTGATTATTCTCACGGTCCTGCTATTGGAAGCGATAATCATGCAGTGGAGGTTCTGATTGATTCTTCCATTGAAGGTTATCCCTGCCTGGAAGAGGTTATAAATGCTATTCTAGCCTCTAATAGTGCATTGTTCAAGGAAACAATAGGAAGATTTATTGACAACCCTAAATATGATTTAAAATTTACAATAGGAGAATGTGGAATTACTGACATCGCCTGTACCGATGACACAAACCTTGAAGAAACAGGGGAGATATTAATAAAATTTGAAGATCCTAATCAGAACCCTATAGATTTAGCTTCGACAATTTTACACGAAGGTATACATGCTGAAATTTATCGCTTTGTAAAGGAACATCATGATGGGAATATAGATCCTAATGATAAACCGCAGTTGTTTGAATATTATCAGCATTATAAATTAGCTGTAGATGAAGAACATATCGATCATCCTTACATGACTCAATATTATATAACTCCCATTGCTGAAGCATTAAGAGAACTAGATAACGACCAATATTCTCTTGATTATTATAAAACATTTGCTTGGGATGGTTTAAGAGATTTTGATCCTAATAATTCATTAGGGAGTATCGATGAGGATTATGGCCAATATCGGAATGAGGTTACTCTTAACTTTAATATAACCTGCGATGAATAAATTTCTTTTACTATTTTTTCTGTCCATTCTATTCTTTTCTTGTGAGCTCTTCTCCCAAAATAAAACTCAACAAGAAGAAGGTAGAATAATATCATTATTAATAGATGAGCTGGCGATGCCATTACCAGTACCCCCCCCGCCCCCTAAAGATGGAACGCCGGCGAAGAAAATTAATATAGATTCTTTGGAGAAGGTAAAAGTGCGGTTAATAGTTGATACCACAATGTTTCAGGTTAAAATCAATCATAATCTGCCCGAAGGTTATAATAAATATAAATCTTTAAAAAATGAATTAAAAAAATTACCTGAAAAATCAATTAATAAAGATTTGATTGAAAGTAAAAAAGGTCATCATCTAATTTTTGGCGCATCCCTGGACGATTATGTTGGTAAATACTCTCAAATGGTTACATTTTCAAGAATTTCCTTCAATTCTGAATTTAATAAGGCAGTACTACTTGCTGGCCACAAAACCCATGAACGGGCAGGTTTTATGAATCTTTATCTTTTGAGGAAAGAAAACGGAAAATGGAAAATTATTTATAAAAAGAATGTAGAGGTTTCTTAAAGATTTACCGGTAAAAATTCATCAATTTAATATAATCCCAAACCGCAGAAGGGAGCATAGGTTTTATATTTTTTTCATCTTTTATCGCCTGCCTTATAAAGGTGGAAGAAATTTCCATGACCGGGGCGGCAATGCGGGTGATCTTTGGATGATCCATAAACTCTTCTGCCGGTTTCCCAACGGCCATTCTCGGGTACACATAGATCTGGTGGTTCTCTAAAATAACCTCATAATTCTTCCACTTGTGAAAGCTTTTCAGGTTGTCTTCTCCCATAATCGGGCAAAACTCGTTGGTAGGATATTTTTCCTGAAGATGGGCAAGAGTGGTAACAGTATAATTAGGCTGAGGAAGGCCAAATTCGATATCACTGGGCTTTAAATTTTCGTAGCCTTCGCAAGCCTTATAAACCATTTCCAGTCGATGGTGATTTTCCAGCAAGCTGCTTTTCTTCTTAAAAGGGTTGTGAGGGGTAACTACCAACCAGACTTCATCCAGATCAGAAAATTCGGCCATATGGTTGGCGATTATCAAATGACCAATATGGACCGGATTAAAAGTACCAAAAAACAAGCCTACCTTTCTATTCATTTTCCGCCGGCTTTTTCGCATCTACATAACTTGCAACCAAATCGTAAGCTTCTCTAAGAGCTGTTCCCAAATGATGATTCTCTATTATAAAATCAAATTGAGGTGCGGTTGCAAGCTCTATCGAGGCTTTTGCCACCCGCATATTAATCTTGTCGTCACTCTCGGTTTTGCGCTTTTTAAGTCGGATCTTTAATTCTTCGATACTTGGCGGTTTTACAAAGACTGCCAGAGTATTATCCGGATAGATATTTTTTATATCCAGGCCTCCAACCACATCAATATCGAAGATCACGTTCTTCCCTTTCGCCCAGATGCGTTCTACCTCGGCTTTTAAAGTTCCGTAGAAGTTATCGCGGTAAACTTCTTCCCATTCAAGGAATTCATCGTTTTTTATCTTTTTCTTGAAGTCTTCAGTAGAAAGAAAATAATAATGCTGTCCGTCTATCTCACCTTCCCGTGGGGCACGTGAAGTCGCCGATATGGAGAATTCCAGGTTAAGTTCTTTTTGCTTTAATAAATGTTGGACTATCGTGGTCTTTCCCGAGCCTGAAGGCGCCGAAAACACGATAAGTTTACCATCGCTCATTTAGAGTACGTTTAAGAGTTGTTCTTTTATCTTTTCCAGCTCATCCTTCATCTGCACAACAAGTTGTTGCATTGGAGCGTAATTAGATTTGCTGCCAATTGTATTGATTTCACGGCCCATCTCCTGGGAGATGAAGCCGAGTTTTCGCCCGTTAGAATCTTCAGAATTGATGCTTTCCTTAAAATAATCGAGGTGGTTTTCCAGCCTTACCTTCTCTTCGGTAATATCGAATTTTTCGATATAATAAACCAGTTCCTGTTCAAAGCGGTTTTCATCTACATTTTCCTTTAGGTCGGCTACGCCTTTTTTCAGGCGCTCCTTTACAGCTTCCACTCTTTCGGGGTCGATTTTAATCACCTCCTGGAGCAATCGGTCAATATTTTCAACCCTAAGCTTGAGGTCTTTTTCCAGGGCTTTGCCTTCGGCATTCCTGAAGTCGTTAATTTCTTCCAGGGCTTCTATTACGGCTTCTTCGATAGCCTTAAATTCGCTTTGGTCAATTTCTTCACGAGCGGTACTTAAAGCATCGGGCATTCTCACAGCCATTTTCAGTAATTCAGTCTCATCGCCATCAACAATTCCTCTTAACTGCTGAATGTATTTTTTTACCACTCCAGGGTTTACCGAAGCCGTGGTTTCCTCCCCGGTAATCTCTACAAAAAGAGAGAAATCTATTTTTCCCCGGGTGAGCGATTTGGAAATGGTATTTCTAAGTTGAAGTTCCTTCTCACGATATTGTGATGGGATGCGTGCGTTTACATCAAGATTTTTACTGTTTAGAGACTTGATCTCTACGGTAATCTTTTTGGCCGGAAGTTGCGTAACGCTTTTTCCAAAACCTGTCATTGACTGAATCATAGGTGATTTTTAAACTTGCGCAAAGATAATCAATTCTAAAGCAGCGCAAAGCGACCTAAAGGCTATTTTAAAATTCCCCGTTTCTGAAGATTTTCAAGTTTAAATCAAGATTTATTCTGAAAAGCTTTGTATAAATTCCAGGGCCCGTTCCTCGTGATAATAGGTTTTATTATTCTGAATAAATCCTACGTGACCACCGTAGGGCGGAATCTCCAAATAGAAATTTTCAGAATTTTTTGCGACTTCTACCGGATAGCAAGTTTCTGACAGAAAAGAATCATTTGCTGCATTTATGAGTAAGGTAGGGATTTGAATATTGGGTAAGAATTGAAGCGAGCTGCACTTCTGGTAATAATCTGCCGCATTTTTGTAACCATGCGCCCTACTGGTATAAAGCTCGTCAATATCACGTAAGGATTTGCAACCGGCGATCTCTTCCTTTGTGATTTTCTCTGGAAAAGCCAGATGGCGCCGGAATAATTCCTTTTTAAGTTTTCGTACAAAACGTTTGGAGTAGATAATATTTCTGGTTTGACTGAGCTCCTCTAATGAGGCTCCCAGATCACAAGGAGTAGACACCGCTACCGCCGATTTTATTTCTGAAGGAATATCAGAATTCTCACCCAGATATTTCAGCATTAAATTCCCGCCCAGACTGAAACCAACTAAAGTGATCTCAGTATATCTTTTTTCAGCCAAAATATGCTTGATCACTGCTTCGAGATCTTCGGTGGCTCCAGCATTGTAACTGCGATAAAGCCTGTTCATCTCTTCGCTGCAACCTCTAAAATTCATTGCGGCTGTATCCCAACCGGCTTCAGCAAAAATTCGTGCCATGGCTTTCATATATGGTCTCCGGGAATTCCCGGCAAGTCCGTGGAGTAGAATTACCAGTTTTTCACTGGCTCTTTCAGAAGAGAAGTTGCGGTCCAGATCAAGAAAGTCTCCGTCTTCCAGTTTTATACGGTCACGCTGTGAACTACTAAAGGCTACTTTTCTAAGACTGGACGCATAAATGGTCGAGAAATGGGCATTACGAAATATTGGCGGGGCGCTATATGTGCTTTTTATCAATGGCATTTGCGGCTAATTTCAGTAATTTAATTTTAAGCGCAATAATTATGCACGCATAATATTTATTCTTAGTTTTATTAAAAAATTTGTGATGTACATCAAAGAATTCGATATCCGCTGGAGCGATACAGATGCCAATCGCCATTTGGCTAACACGGCCTATATAAATTTTATGAGCCATACCCGAATGAGCTTTTTAATGGAGAATGGTTTTGGGCAGGAAGATTTGGTTAAATACAACCTGGGACCTGTAGTGTTTTATGAGCATGTTTATTATTTTAAAGAAGTTTTTGCCGGTCATCCGGTAAAAGTTACTCTCGAATTAAAAGGCCTGTCCAAAGACGGGATGTATTTTGAATTCCTCCATAATTTCTATGATCACAAAGGCAGAAACTTTGCAAGCTGCGAAATGATGGGAAGCTGGATTGATCTTAAAGAACGTAAGCTCACAAAACTTCCACCCAAATTGTATAAAAATCTGGACAGCTTTTCCCACACTGAAGATTTCAGGATACTGACTAAAGAGGATACCCGGAAATATGGTAAACGTCCCCAGCATGTTGAGCCACACCAGCTTTAATTAATTCCTTAATTCGGTTTTCTTTTTGGTGACCATATAAACTCCGGCAAACACCAACAATGCCGCAACTACTTTGGTTAGATTCAGCGAATCGGCGCCGGTACTTATAGCATAAACAATTGCGATAAGCGGTTGCAGGTAAATAAAGGCACTTATGGTTGATGCTGAAAGCTGTTTTAGTGCATAAATATTGAGCAAATAGGTAGAAAAGGTGGTGCCTAATACAACGAAGGCCATTTTCCACATGGCGTCGAACGGTAAACTGCTCCATTGAACATCGGTGAACTCGCCAATAGTGATAGGGAAGTTTATGAAAACGGCAATGAGAAAAAGCCATTTCATAAGAGTAAAGGAATGGTATTTTGCGGTTAAGGGTTTAACAAGAATCAGGTATAGTCCGTAAGAAAAGGCGTTTACAATAAAAAGTACATTTCCCATTGGAATATTAGGTGCATTGCTGCCTGTTTCTGCGCTAAAGAGAACCAAAATTAGTGCTCCTGCAAGTCCAATGATTATTCCGATACTTTTTAACAAGGTGATACGTTCTCTAATCAGAATGGAAGCCAGGATTAGCACCATTACCGGAGATAGTGTTACGATAACTGAGCTGTTAATAGGAGTGGAAAGGCTGAGGCCTTTAAAAAAGAAAAGCATATTTATAACCATCCCAAAAACAGCGCACCCCATTAATCTTGGCCAGTCTGAAGTCGCTATTTTCTCTCGTGGCCCGAGGAAACTAATTGACCAAAAAAGGATTGCTGCGCCAAAAACCCTAAGGAATATAAATCCGAAAGGCTCAATGTGAACGGGCATCACCCCTTTAGCCAAAGTATGGTTTACCCCGTAAATAGCACTGGCAATAGTTGCTGCAATAATTGCCAGTACTCTGTTACTCATTTATTGATTTTTTTGCAGCCTCCACCATTTTTTTGGAATTCCCAATAAAGATATCATCGTTGTTAATAATCACAGGCCGTTTCAGGAAAGTATAGTGTTCCAGAATAAGATTTCTATATTGGTCTTCGGTGAGTTCTTCCAGGTGGAGCTCTTTTTCTCTGTAGAGCCGTGCCCGTTTACTGAAAAGTGCTTCATAACTACCGGCAAGCTCCTTCATTTCTTCGATCTGCTCTTCGGTGATCCCTTCCGTTTTTATATCCTGAAGTTTAAAAGCCGCAGGAGGATTCAGTTCTTTAAGGATTCTTTTATTTGTATCGCAGGTTGAGAGGTGATAAATCTTTTTCATATTGAAATACTTTATAATTCAATCTTTATATATTCTGAAATTTCAGTTTGAGAGAGCTCCATCCGGTAAGGGCCATCGGCGTAGGCCGCAATCTCGTAGGCATTGTAGTAGAGAATAACTTTAGTGCTGCTGAAACCTATGTTCTGTGGAAGGTGAAATTCATCATTTTCGAAAAATAATCCTGTACTGTTTATAGATTCGCCTTCAGGAATTCCCTGTTCTTTCCTGAATCTTTTCTCTATGAAGTTCTTGAAATCTTCAGTGAAAAGTTCATCCTGAGAATAGATCGCTCCCGTCTCAGGATTAAAATTAAGCCAGGTAATACTACTGTAGCCATGGGCTCCACCTTCAAAAACTTCAGAATTAAACTGGATAGAAACAAGTTTATCAGACTCATAACTAATTTCACCATAAATCGTGGCTTCCCAGGGAGTATTATATCCCGGAAAATCTTTTGTGGTTTTTTCGTAATTCCTGATGAAGATATCTCCCATATCTTCCACCGATTCGATATTGGGGTCATCTTCATAACCCAAAATATAACTAAGATGATTCTCGATCTCTTCATTTATCCTTTTCTCCCGGGTTCCATCACCCGAAGCTTCAGGGAAGTTCAGGTCTATAAAGCTGCATTTTTCTGTTTCGGGGTCACAATTATCTGCACTTTTTTCTACAGAAAAATTTGAAAATTTGAGACTTTCCGGTTCCTGCTCGCAGGCAGAAAAAAGAAGGATTAGACTGAAAATAGAAAGTAATTTTTTCAATTTTTTGGCTGTTAAATTGAAATATAAAGGTACAGCCAATTTTGCTATTGCCCAACAGGTATCCTAGATTTGCTTTAAACTCAGCTGATATGAAATTCAATACCAAAACAATTCACGGGGGGCAGGAAAATACCGACCCTGCCTATGGCTCGGTGATGCCGCCAATTTATCAAACCAGCACCTATTCGCAAAGCTCCCCTGGGGAACACAAAGGTTTTGAATATTCACGAAGCGCTAATCCCACCAGAACGGCTTTAGAAAAGTCACTTGCCAGTATTGAAAATGCAAAGTTTGGATTGGCGTTTGGCTCCGGTCTTGCGGCGATAGATGCTGTGATAAAACTGTTCAAAACTGGTGATGAAATTATTTCTACCAGCGATCTTTATGGTGGTTCTTACAGGCTTTTTACTTCAATCTTCGAGAATTTCGGGATAAAATTTCATTTTATCGGGATGCAGGATGCTTCGAAAATCGAGAAATATATTAATGAGAAGACAAAACTAATTTGGGTAGAGACACCAACAAATCCCATGATGAATATCATCGATATTGAAGCGGTTTCCAAAATTGCCAAAAAACATGAGTTGTTGCTCGGGGTAGATAATACATTTGCTACTCCATATTTACAGCAACCTATGGAGCTGGGTGCTGATATCGTGATGCACAGCGCGACAAAATATCTTGGCGGTCATAGTGATGTGGTATTGGGCGCTCTTGTGGTAAATGATGAAAAGCTGGCTGAAAAACTATATTTTATTCAGAAAGCCAGTGGTGCGGTTTGTGGCCCGCAGGATAGTTTTCTGGTGTTACGCGGAATTAAAACGCTTCACTTGCGTATGCAAAGACATTGTGAGAACGGAGAAGCAGTGGCTAAATTTCTGAGGAATCATCCAAAAATCGAAAAGGTTTACTGGCCTGGGTTTGAAGATCACCCCAATCATGATGTCGCCAAAAAACAGATGACAGGTTTTGGCGGAATGATCTCTTTTACTACTAAAAAAAATACCTTGGAAAGTGCGATTAAAATGGTGGAGAATCTTAAAGTGTTTACTCTGGCAGAATCCCTTGGTGGAGTTGAATCTCTTGCGGGACATCCGGCGAGTATGACCCATGCTTCCATTCCAAAAGAAGAAAGGGTAAAAACCGGGGTTGTAGACTCCCTTATTCGCCTTAGTGTAGGTGTAGAAGATGAGGAAGATCTCATTGAAGATTTAAAACAAGCTTTGGATTAGATTCCAGCTTTTATAAACTATTAGCCACAAATTCTGAAAAAGAATTCGTGGCTAATATTTTTAAAGTATCGTTCTCAATACTCCAATCAGTTTTTTTATCTCCTCGGTGGTATTGTAATGTACCAGGCTTATTCTTACTACTCCATTCTTTTCTGCCAGCTCCAGGTCCTGGATGATTTTTTTTGCATAAAAATCCCCAAACCTGATGCCGATGCGATGTTCATCTACTTTTTTTACGATCTGATCGCTTTTCATCCTGGAATGGACAAAGGAAATGGTAGGCACCCTTTTATTTTTATCGGCTTCAGGATGTCCTATAATTCTTATATTAGGATTATCCCTCAAGAAAGCCAAGAGTGGTGTGCTTATCCTTTCTTCATATCGTGCTATAAGATCGAAACTTTTGGCCAGTTTTTCCGAAGTGTCTAATTTTTTTGAACTGCGGAAATGTTCCCGGTAGAATTCCTCGAAGTATTCGGTGATTCCCAGGAGACTGTAGGTAAGCTCAAAATTGAAATTTCCCGGCTGAAACTTATAAGGCACATCCTTCTTGCCAAAAAAATAATGGTTTATCCCGTCCATTTCGTATAGCAAGTCATATTTTCCGAACATCACAGCAAGGTGAGGGCCATAGGTTTTGTACCAGCTAAAAACATAAAAATCTACATCCAATTCTTTTACGTTTACCTGTCTGTGAGGCGCATAAGCTACTCCGTCAACACAAATCAGGGCTCCGGCTTTGTGAGCGATTTCAGTGATTTCTTTTATTGGATTTATCGTCCCAAGTACATTTGAAACGTGAGTTACTGCAACCAGCCTGGTACGCTTAGAAAGCAATTTTTCAAGTTGGGAAAGCTCCAGTTCCAGGGTTTCGGGGTTTACTTTCCAGATCTTTATCTTAATACCTTTTTCTTCCAGATCGGTCCAGGGAGAAACATTGGCTTCATGATCAGTGTTGGTGACAATCACTTCGTCACCTTCCTGCCATTGTTTGCTTATACACAGGCTTAAAATTCGAAGAAGCATACTCGAAGATGGACCTATCACTACCTCTTCCGGTCGCGAGGCATTAATGAATTTTGAGACTCCGTTGGTTGCGTATTTCAGTTTTTCTCCGGCTTCCCTGGAAACTTTATAAGAAGCTCCCAATTGTACATTATGATGTAAAAGATAACCACTTATTCTTTCGGCTACTTTGGCAAGGGTCTGGGAGCCGCCTGCATTATCCATATAAGTGAAGTCCTGTTCCAGTGCCGGAAATTGCCGGCGCACAAAATTTATTTCCATTATTCCAGAAGGCTTTGGTTAAATAGTTTCAAAATACGCTTATATTCATCGGTCCAGCTACTCGGTTCTACAAAACCGTGATCTTCTACAGGGTAAACGGCCATTTCCCAGTTGTCTTTCTCGAGTTCAATAAGACGTTGAGCAAGTCTTACCACATCCTGAAAATGAACATTTACATCAAGCATTCCGTGAGCGATAAGGAGGTGGCCTTCCAGACCTTCAGCAAAATAAATAGGCGAGGATCTGCGATAGGCGATTGGGTCTTTGGAAGGTTCGTTAAGAATATTGGAAGTGTATCCGTGATTGTAGTGAGCCCAATCCGTTACCGAGCGTAAAGCCGCTCCAGCTTTGAAAGTTTCAGGTTCATTGAACATTCCCATTAAAGTGATGAAACCTCCATAGCTTCCTCCATATATCCCAACTTTATCAGGGTCGATGTCGTGGTTTTCGATGAGATACTTAACTCCGTCTACCTGGTCACTCAAATCCTTTCCGCCCATATGACGATAGATCCCGGTTCTCCAGTCACGGCCATAACCTGCACTTCCCCGGTAATCGATATCTATCACGGTGTAACCAAGATCGGTTAAAAGATTGTGGAACATATATTCCCTGAAATAGCTGCTCCACCATTTATGGACATTCTGGAGGTAACCTGCACCATGCACAAAAACTACGGCAGCATTGTTTTTAGCTTCCTCGGTTGGAGTGTAAAGTCTGGCAGGAACCATTGCCCCATCTTCGGCTTCAAACTTGATCATTTCAGGTTCGCGCCATTGATAGGAGGCAAAGTCTTCTGATTGTCCTTCGGTTAATTTTTCAGCTTCAGCATTGGCACGGGTTCTCTTAAGGTATAACTCCCAGGGCTGGTTGCTGTAGGAATACCTGATAGCCATGTACTTTTCATCCGGAGAGAGGTAAACCTGATTATTTCCAACCATCTGGGTTAATTTTTCCATTTTTCCACCCATTACCGGCATCTTGTAAAAATGACGTTCTCCGGGACCGACTTCAGAAGTGGTTAAATACCAGTGTTTTTTATCATTGGACAATTCGGGATCAAAAACTTCAAATTCCCCACTGGTAAGGGCTTTTTTATTTCCGGTTTCTACGTTGAGTAAATAAAGGTGAGAATATCCTGTTTCTTCACTTTGAAAATAAATGTGCTTGTTATCGGGAAGCCAGCCGAAGGTGCCTCCACCGTAAAAGGTATAACCCACGCCGGGACCTGCGATCCAGGCTTCATCACGCTGGCGGTCCAGGTTTTTTACTTCAGCGTTTTCAAGGTCTATTGCCGCGATCCAGCGGTCCTTATTATCTTTAGAACGGATATTTACTACGGCCTTCTCTCCGTTATCAGAAAAGTAGGCCCTGGAAGGAATCACTTCCCTTTCCATCTCTTCCCAGTTGCGATCGGGATAATCTTCGGTATAATCTGGCAGGTCTTCCAGACCCGGAAGACTTGCTGTATTAAGCATGATTACAGTGTCTTTCTCAAAATTATAAATGGCCATTTCAATCGTAGTTTCATTTTCTCCTACTTTGGATCGGGCGGGTAAATTAACCGTGTAACCAGATTCATCTACATAATTAGGTACATCGGTGCTTTTTCCGTTTTTACGGGAGATCAGGTTAAAAGTGGCGTATTTAGCATTGGGCGCCACCTGCAGATTGCTTATGCTGCGGTCTTCGAGATAAAAAGTGAAATCTTCTTTTTCACCTACCGCTTTGCGGTGAGCTTCTGTTTCTTCCTTTTTTATTTTCCTTTCATTCACCACCCCGAGAAGTTCGAGGTTTTCTTCCTTTATCCATTCATCCTTTTCAGAAATGTCCTCAGCTTTTTCTTCCTTCTTTTTTCCTTTTTGAATCTTAGTGAGCTGATCTAGTCTTGCATTTTTTAAGTCGAAGAGATAGGCGTTATTTCCTGAAGTAAAAGTTACCAGATTCTCATCGGCCAGGAATTGTGGATCTTCGATTCTTTCAGAAAGATCGATCAACTGGGTAATCTTGCCTGATCTTAGATCGACTATGGCTAGATTTTCGTTCTTTATAATGAGCTTTTTTGTTCTTTTTTTATTGAAATCGCCGGCGCCAGGAATCATTTTTTGGCGTTCTTCGAGCCTCACTTTCTGAATTTCAGATTTATTCTGAACATTGATCTTATAAAGGGAATCGCCCGGATTAGCATTCGGATTATAGTCAAAATAGATATTCCGGCTATCGTAACCCCATTTTATATTTTCGGGAAAGGTCCCCATCCAGGAGGGGTCCTGCATTATTTTTTCTACGGATAGTTTGCTCTCCTGAGTAAATCCATTTGTAGAGATGAGGCTGAAAATGAATAAAAGAAGTAAAGTTTTTCTCATAAGTAATATTTATTGTCAGGTTAAATAATATGAAACCTTAGAGGGTTGTTTTGCTGATAGGCAAGATACTCAAATTCTGAAAAAACTTTCCTGAAGCCTGGATTTTCCTTTTTCCGGCAGAGTAGCTGGGCAGGTTTTTAAGCTAAATAGAATATATTTGAGCATAAATTATTAACAATCTAAAACTTTACCATGAAGTATAATTTACTATTAGTCTGCTTTCTTCTGGTTTCTATATCTGTTACCGCCCAGGATCAGATTGTTGAAAATATTATTAAGGAAGCCAATGAAAATTCACAACTTGAGCAACTTGGGCATGAGTTAATGGATGTGGTTGGGCCGCGCCTGGTGGGAACTCCGCAAATGGGAAATGCTCATGATTGGGCAGTTGAAAAATATGAGAGTTGGGGCATTTCTGCTGAAAAGCAGCAATGGGGAACCTGGAAAGGCTGGGAGCGAGGGATAACCCACGTAGACCTTATCGAACCAAGAGTGCAGAGCTTGCAGGCACGCCAACTGGCCTGGAGTCCTTCCACTAAAAAGAAAGGGGTTACTGCAGAGGTGGTTTTGCTTCCGGAAGCTTCAGATTCTCTTGATTTTGTGAATAAATTGTCTTTAGTAAAAGGGAAGATTGTCCTGGCCTCCATATACCAGGCCACCGGAAGACCCGATGAAAACTGGGAAGAATGGGCCACGGAGGAGTCTTTTCAGAAAATGAAAGATGAGCGCGATGAACAGGAAGAGGCCTGGAGAGAAAAAATTGAGAAAACAGGCCATAATAATAAAAGCCTTCACCTTGCTCTTGAAGAAGCAGGTGCAGTAGGTATTGTGACTTCTTACTGGTCACGCGGGTTTGGAGCAAACAAAATTTTTGGAGCTTACACCAAAAATATTCCTACCATAGATATGAACCTGGAAGATTACGGTTTGGTTTACCGTCTTGCGGAATATGGGGATAAACCGGAATTGAGAATTGTAGCTGAATCGGAGGATCTTGGTGAAGTGCCGACTTTTAATACCATCGCGAGAATTGAAGGAACCGAAAAACCGGAAGAATATATTATCCTTTCCGCTCATTTCGACTCCTGGGATGGTGGAACCGGCGCTACCGATAATGGGACAGGAACCATGGTAATGATGGAAACGATGAGGATTCTCAAAAAACTTTATCCTAATCCTAAGCGAACTATTATTGCCGGGCATTGGGGAAGTGAAGAACAAGGTTTAAACGGTTCGCGAGCCTTCGTTAAAGATAATCCCGGGATCGTGAATAATGTTCAGGCGCTTTTCAATCAGGATAACGGAACCGGAAGAGTTGCCAGGATTAATGGACAGGGCTTTCTCCATTCATACGACTATCTTGGAAGATGGATGGAACCGGTGCCCGATGAGATCAAGTATGATATCGAAACTACTTTCCCCGGAACTCCTTCCGGAGGAGGATCAGATCATTCTTCTTTTGTAGCCGCAGGTGCCCCGGGTTTTATGCTGAGTTCTCTTAGCTGGAATTACTGGAATTACACCTGGCATACCAATTTAGATACTTATGATAAGATTGTTTTCGATGATGTGCGCAGCAACGTGATCTTAACCGCGATTATGACCTATATGGCGAGTGAAGATCCTGAAACAACTTCCCGTGAAAAAAGTGTGCTTCCCGTTAGCAGAAGAACAGGAGAGCAAATGACCTGGCCCGAGCCAAGAGACGCAACCCGAAGAGGAGGATTAGATTAATTATATAAAATTGAACAAAAAAAATCCGTAGTTCTATAGAGCTACGGATTTTTTTGTTCTGAAATTCTTTCTAACCGTCCAAAGGTGCTCCTACCGGAACTGAACAGGAATGACCTGGTTCCCCGTGTGGCGGATTAATCTTTGGGGTTGAACTTTTCAATCTTACTGGAGATTGTGTACTCGTACTTTGCTGGGTAGAGGCTGCCTGGCTCAAAGGTGCTCCTACGGGTAGATCACAACGGTGGTAAGGTTCTCCATGTTTCGGATTTAATTCAGGAGCTTCAGAGTTACTGGTACTGCTCTGCTGGGTGGTGGAATTTACTGCTGGTGTCTCTTTAGTGGTCTCAGATGTTTTTTCTTCATCCTTACATGAGGTAAGGAACCCGAGGCTTATCACCAGGACAGATAGTATTATTTTTGTTGCTCTTTTTTTCATAATGCTTGATTTTTTCCTGAATTGCCAAGATAAGAAGAAAGACAATGAATTAATAATCTATTCGGTAAGTTGCTTTAATTCCTCGTCACTAACCTCTAAGAGACCGGCTTTTGGCAATCTTCTTAACATTTCACGCCAGTTTTCATCCTTGTTAAAGATTTTATCAAACACAGGCTTTGCTTCTTTGATTTCACCTGCATTGGCCAGGGCCACAGCCTTCCAGAATTGCATCTCCAGGTTATCGGGAAACATTTTCTCGGCTGCACCATACTCTTCAAGTGCTTTGTCTACGTTTCCATCTTCCATGGCAAGGTCACCACGATTCATATATTCATAAGCCCGGGCAGTTTTTAAGAGTCGTTCTAGTTCTTTGATAGGTTCAGCATGATCATCTACCCGAAGGTCTATTTTTTTATCTTTCCAGCTTTCATCAACTTTATTCGCTCCTACTACTATTAAAGCTGCCGACTGCTTTCCGCGGATATCCCCACCTGTTTCCTGGGCGGCTCTTAGGGCCTCCAGAACTCTTTCTGCCAGCGGCAGATGGGAGTTCCTACTGAAACTCTCTGCCATTGCTGGCACAGTCTCTTCGTTTAGCATCATATTAGCTTGTACCGAAAAATTTTCATCGGTGATATGGCTGGCGGCTTCTACACAATTCTGGCCGGTGAATGCGGCAGTATTTCCGCGGCTGTCCAAAAAAGCCACCTGCCTGTATTCCCGTCCACTGTCTGAATTGGCGATTTCTTCTAAAGCTTCTACAGCAGTTTTCCCTTCTTCCATTAATTCCAGGCCTCGAGGCCCGTATTCCGGGTTTACAAAAGACTGGGTGGCAACCACCCCAACGCCGCTTTTACCCCAGGCCACCAATGGCCCTACTGAAAACCAATGACTCTGTACACCTACCGCCATTTCTCCGGTAACAGTATCCCGGGCTACGATAGAATAAGTATGGGCAAATGCCTCTTTTTCAATTCCTGGATTTTGAGAAAAAACCGTCAGGCTTAAAAAAACAGTCAGAGCTAATAATAAAATTGTTTTCATTATTTAAGTATTTAGATATTAAAGATATGCAATCTTATTAGATGCCTTGCCGGAGTATAGAAAAATGCTTCTCTTAAAAAAGATGAGAAATATAGAAGATTGCTATTTTTTCTCTTCAATAGTTTTTACTTCAATATAATCGGGTCCTCCATCTACAGGATACCCTTCTACTTTTTCACCTTCAATGTTTACAGTTTTTCCTTCAAATTGACTAAGGTCTACCTTATTACTTCGAAGTGCGTAAAAAGTATCTTTGGTGGTGAGCGTGTGACTACCGTATTGGTAAGATGTGATCCCTGTTGCTTTAAGGGTTCCGGTAAGCTGAAGCAGTTCCTCCTGACCTTCGGGAGAATTACAGGTGTTGGCAAATAAAAATATTAAGCTGCTTAATGTTGCGAGTAATTTCATATTGTAAAAATTAGGTTTCAACCTGAAATTACAAAGTTTCCAGATGCTTTGCGAAGTTTTAAGAGGTAATTTGATTTTTTTCTCAAAACATTATTATTTTTGTTGCCCTTGTACGGCCTCGTAGTTCAATGGATAGAATAGAAGTTTCCTAAACTTTAGATCCAGGTTCGATTCCTGGCGAGGCTACTTTTTTAATTCTCAGTTTAATTTCGAAAAATCTTAACCGGAACTCTATAGAATAATTGGTTCCTATCTTCTAATTTCTCTTTCTCGTTTCTTTTAAGAGGCTTTCCTTACTGCATAAAAATTTATAAAAGAGATTTATTTTAAGAATGTTCGGCAATATGGTATCATATTTTCACGAGCTAAAATTGATTATCATGCTAAATGTGTTATAATAGGGTTTAATAACCGAATAAAATATTGAGATGAAATATAAAATAAACATAGAAGAAGTTCATAATGTAGATGAAATCAGGGATTATTGGACGAACGAAGATTACATCCAATTGCTGAAAAAATTCGATTTTCCAGATGCGGAAGATTCCGATCCTGAAAATTTAAGAGAGTTATTATTTATGGCTATATCAGATTTTGAGCCTTCTGAAGCGGCTAAATTAGTTTTAGAGTACAAGCTGGGAGAACTATTATCTGAAGGACAAATTGACCAGATATCCAACGATATGCTTATTGATACGGTTTGTGAAGAATATCCAGAGATGGAATTGCAATCTACTTTATTCCACGTAAATCAATTGCTTTTTAAAGCCTTCAATGGCAAATTTCCCAGTTCTAGTGCCACAATTATCCATTGTTCTATTACTCCCGCAAATACGGATACCGATTTTAATTTAAGTAAAAAATCAGTGTTGAGGTTGCTGAATGATGGGCTTTCAGACAGGAATATCGTTAAAAGATTGTTTGAAGAGCAAATGAATGGTGATGCTGAATTTCCGGAGGCTGAAAATATTATCTGGAGCCTGGAAAGTTCAGAAAATAATCATTTCAAAATAACAACTTCCGGGAACCTCATTAAAAAAGAAGAGGTGATAGCTTCAGAATGGGAAAAGGAAATAGATGATGAGACAGATTAGATAAACCACTGAAGTGAAAAATGCCTAGAATACCAAATGCTGCCTGTAAATAGACAGCATTTTTTTTTGATTTTTATTCGGTAAAATTTCATCCCCAATTTTTCAGTGTAAACGAAAATTTGAAAAATACAATAGACTGAAATTTTATTTATTTAACACCTCACTATAATCTTGTGTTAATCAATTGAGGATAAGCTTATTATTTTTTAAATTAAGGATGTAGTTGAACCAAAAATAAAATTATGAGTACTGTGAAAATAATTGAGGTAATTGCCTCTTCAGAAACAAGTTTCGATGATGCTGTTAAAAACGCCCTTAAAGAAGCAAGTAAATCGGTGAAAAACATAAAATCTATTTTTGTTAAAGAGATGCATGCCCATGTTGATAATAATCAAATAACGTCCTATGCGGTAAACGCGAAAGTCTCATTCACTGTTAAAAAATAGTTTCGTTTAAATGGAAAATTATTGATAGAGGGAGATGAATTTTTTTGGGTTTATCTTCCTTTTTTTATGGCCGCTTCGGGCTTTAAATGTCACTTTTAAAATTTATAATTTAAATTATGGCCAATAGTAAAGATAGCATCCAACAGGAAAATCAGGAATGGATAGATTCCCTTACCTGGATCATTGAGAATAATTCTACAAAACGAGCAGAGGAGTTGCTGAGTATCCTGGAGGAAGAAGCGAAGAAACATAATGTTCAACTTCCCAATACCCTCAAAACTCCTTACCTGAACACCATTTCCAAAAACGAAGAGAAGGAATATCCGGGCAACTTAGAGCTGGAAGCAAAAATCCTGGCTTATATCAGGTGGAACGCCATGGCTATGGTGGTAAAAGCCAATAAAGCCGATAGTGGTATTGGAGGGCATATTTCTACTTATGCATCTATAGCTCAACTCTGGGAAGTAGGTTTCCATCATTTTTTTAAAATTGAAGATGATATAGCAGACCAGGTGTATTTTCAGGGCCATGCATCTCCGGGTATTTACGCGAGGGCTTATATGGAAGGACGCTTAACAAAAAAGAACCTGGAGAATTTTCGGCACGAAGTACAATCTGAAAAAGGTCTAACTTCTTATCCGCACCCGCACTTAATGCCGAATTTTTGGAGTAATCCTACGGTTTCTATGGGCTTAGGTCCCATCCAGGCGATTTACCGTGCCCGCTTTAATAAATACCTACATAACCGCGGGCTAATAGACGAAGATAAGAGTAAAGTCTGGGCGTTTCTAGGAGATGGTGAGTTGGACGAAGTTGAAGCCCGTGGAGCTATTAATATTGCCTCCAGAGATGAATTAGACAACCTTATTTTCGTAGTAGATTGTAATTTACAACGATTAGACGGCCCCGTTCGTGGTAATGCTAAGGTTATCCAGGAATTGGAGGGGCTATTTAAAGGTGCCGGCTGGAATGTAATCAAACTGCTTTGGGGTAAAGAGTGGGACAAACTTATTGAAAGGGATAAAACCGGAAAACTCCAAAAGAAACTAGATGAACTTACTGACGGACAACTTCAAAAATATGCTTATAGCGGCGGAGGATTTCTGCGGAAGGATTTATTTGAAAGTGATAAGGATTTGAAGAAGCTGGTTGAAGACTATTCTGATGAAGAATTAGGAAACTTTAAACGCGGCGGTCACGATTCAGAGAAAATATACAATGCCTATAAAGTTGCATTAGATACCAAAGCAAAACCCAGTATCGTGTTGGCACAAACCATTAAGGGCTATGGGCAGGGCAGTGCAGGCGAGGCCAGTAATGTATCGCATAAAACTAAAAAATTCAACAAAGAGCAACTCGAGCAATTTAGAGATTTTTTCAAAGTCCCGGTTTCAGATAAAGACCTGGAAAAAATTCCTTTTATAAAACCAAAGAAGGATAGTGAAGAGTTAAAATACCTTGAGGAAAAAAGAAAAAATCTTGGGGGTTATATTCCGCAGCGAAAAGACAGAAGCTCAAAATTAAAGGCTCCTGATGTGAAAATTTTTGAAAGTTTTTTAGAAGGATCGGGCGAAGATGAAGTGGCTACTACTATGGCCATGGTGCAGATCTTAAGCAAATTGATGAAGGATAAAAATTTAGGAAAATTGATCGTACCAATTATTCCCGATGAATCCCGAACTTTTGGAATGGAATCTCTTTTTAGACAAGCCGGAATATACGCCCCGCATGGGCAAAAATATGATCCGGTAGATGAAGAAAGTTTGCTCTATTATAAGGAAGCCACAAATGGCGCCATAATGGAAGAAGGGATTACCGAATCTGGTTGTATGGCCGAATTTATTGCGGCAGGAACTACGTACTTAACTCATGGTATCAATACCATACCCTTTTACTTTTTCTATTCTATGTTTGGTTTTCAAAGAACCGGCGATCTAATGTGGGCTGCGGCAGATGCAGGTGCAAAAGGTTTTCTTATGGGCGGTATTTCAGGGAGAACCAGTATTCCCGGAGAAGGCTTACAACACCAGGACGGCCAAAGTCATTTGTACGCGCTGGCATTTCCTAATTTAAAAGCTTACGACCCCGCTTTTGCTTACGAACTGGCTGTTATTGTAGAAGAAGGGATTAAGGCCATGTATATAGAAAATAAAGACCTGTTCTATTATATCACCATAGGTAACGATACCTATCCTATGCCCGAAATGCCGGATGATGTGGATCGGGAAGCCATTATTAACGGACTTTACAAATTCAGAAAATCTAAAACACGTAAAAAGAAAAAGAAGGCGCATTTATTTGGTAGCGGTGCGATTATGAAAGAGGTATTGGAAGCCGCTGAAATTTTGGAAGATAAATTTGATGTGGGTGCAGATATCTGGAGTATTACGAGTTATAAAAATCTGTACGATAATGCTATTGATACCGAACGTAGCAACCGTCTAAAAGGACAGGTGAATAAGGAACAAAATTATATAGAACAACAACTGCAAGGTGAACAGGGAACTTTTGTAGCCGCTTCAGATTATGTAAAAGCTCTTCCCGAAAGTCTTGCCTCCTATTTCCCAGATGAACTTATTAGTTTAGGTGCCGATGGGTTTGGCAGAAGTGATAATAGGGAAGCATTGCGTGCTTTCTTCGAGATCGATGCCTCGCATATTGTTTATGCTGCCTTATATGGCCTGGCTAAACAGGAGCAAATTAGTATGGAAGAATTGAAAAAAGCAGCTAAAAAACTGAAAATAGATCCACAAAAAACCAATCCACGAACGGCTTAAAAAAATAATTATGGCAAAAGAGATAAAAGTTCCGCAAATATCAGAAGGTGTAGATACCGCCGTGATTTCTGAAATCCTGGTTTCTAAGGGAGATAAAATTGAAGAAGACCAGTCTGTGATTTCAGTAGAAACCGATAAAGCTACCGCCGAGATTCCGGCTACTGCAGGAGGAACAATTAAGGAAATAAAAGTTAGTGAAGGTGATGAGGTTAGTGTAGGCGATGTGATTATTGTCCTGGAAGATGATGGTAAGGATTCCGAAGAAAAAGAGGAGGGAAAAGCGTCAGATGAGGAAGAAGAGACTTTAGCAAATAAAAAGGAAGAAGCTGAAAAAGAGGAAGAAGAACCGGATTCTGACGAAAAAGAAAAAGACGAATCCAAATCTGCTAAAAAAGAAGAAAAGCAGAAAGAAAAGAAGGAGGAGGATGATGAAGATGAAGATGATGACGAAGAAGATGCTGAGAAAAAGAAAAGCAAAGGAAGCGAGGCTAAAAAAGATAAAGATTCCGATAAAGCATCTTCAAAAGAAGTCTATGCTTCTCCGGGAGTAAGACGATTGGCTCGAGAACTCGGCGTGAACTTAGAAGAAATAAGTGGCAGCGGTGAAAGCGGAAGGATCACTGAAAAAGATATAAAAGAATATAAAGAAGGCGGTAGTAAAAAGAGCAGTTCCAGCCAGGTTAAATTACCCGATTTTAGTAAATGGGGAGCGGTAGAAAATAAACCACTCAATAATATTAAAAAAACTACGGCCAAAAATGTATTGGCTTCCTGGCAATCTGTTCCGCATGTATTTCAGTTTGGAGAAGCAGATATTTCTGGAGTTGAAACTTATATCGAAGATCATAAAGATAAAGTTGAAAAAGCCGGTGGTAAACTCACACTAACAGCTATACTAACCAAGATCGTTGCCACAGCTTTGCATAAATTTCCAACATTTAATGCAAGTATAGATATGGATAAGGAAGAAATGATCCTTAAAAAATATGTGAATATTAATATTGCGGTGGCTACAGAAGACGGCCTATTGGTTCCAGTAATAAAGAATGCAGATCAAAAAAGTATCAGTGATTTATCGGTAGAAATTTCAGAAATAGCAAAGAAAGCACGGGAACAAAAACTATCTAAAGAAGATATGGAAGGAGGTAATTTTTCTATCTCCAATTTGGGCGGTATTGGCGGCACCAATTTTACGCCAATAGTCTATCATCCGCAGGTGGCGATTCTCGGTATTTCACGAGCAACTACCAAACCGGTTTATATAGATGGTAAGTTTGAACCTCGCAGTATACTCCCGCTTAGTTTATCTTACGATCATCGCTTAATTGATGGCGCCGATGGAGCTGGATTTATGAATTGGCTGGTAAAAGCTCTGGAAGATCCATACGAAGCACTTTTGGGCTAATCTTAAATTTTAGAAACAATGGCAGAAAATGATAGAAAAGAACTGGTGATTATTGGTGCCGGCCCCGGGGGCTACGCCGCAGCTTTTCACGCAGCCGATCTCGGAATAAAAGTCACGCTTATTGATCCTGAGGTTAATCCCGGCGGAGTTTGTCTTTACCGTGGTTGTATTCCTTCCAAGGCACTTTTACACCTGGCAAAAACAAAAGAGGAGGCGATGAATGCCTCAAAATGGGGGATGAAATTTGAAGAGCCTAAAATAGACATTAAAAAAGTTGCAAGCTGGAAAGAGAAAGTGGTTAAAAAACTTACAGAAGGCTTGGGGCAATTAAGTAAAGCACGAAATATTGAATACATCCAGGGTAAAGCCAAATTTACCGGTGAGCACGAGCTGGAAGTAACCAATAATAAAGGAAAAACTTCGGATTTAAGTTTTGAGAAAGTGATCATTGCTACAGGTTCTTCTGCGGTAGGTTTACCCGAACTGGAGATAGACCATGAGAACATTTGGGACGCTACCGATGCGCTGGAACTTAAGGAAATACCCAAAAAAATGTTAGTCGTTGGTGGTGGTTATATTGGCCTGGAGCTTGGGAGCGTTTATGCCGCTTTGGGAACGAAAGTCTCTATAGCTGAAATGACCTCGGGATTTTTACCCGGAACAGATCGGGACCTGGTTAAGGTTTTTGAGAAAAATGAAGCCTTTAAAGATGTTTTTCTCGAAACAAAAATTGAAAAAGTAAAGATTACCAAAAAAGG
>NZ_DATCSO010000123.1:0-46497 GCF_036568425.1 Salegentibacter sp.
TATTACGGACACCCGTAATCAATTTGTACTAGAATTTTTAGATTATTTTGTGGATCCGCCAAGATATTCCATCCAGGAATGTATTGAACGTGGCCTCACTTACAGTGTACCGCTTAAAGCAAGATTAAAGCTTTATTGTACAGACCCTGAGCATGAAGATTTTGAAACTATCGTACAGGACGTTTATTTGGGAACAATCCCGTATATGACCCCTAGCGGTACTTTTTGCATTAACGGCGCTGAGCGTGTTGTAGTATCTCAATTGCACCGTTCTCCCGGGGTTTTCTTTGGACAGTCTTTCCATGCAAATGGAACCAAACTATATTCTGCCAGGGTTATTCCTTTTAAAGGAAGCTGGATAGAATTCGCTACCGATATTAACAGCGTGATGTATGCTTATATCGATAGAAAGAAAAAATTACCTGTTACTACACTTTTCCGTGCTATCGGATTTGAGCGGGATAAAGATATCCTTGAGATCTTTGACCTTGCTGAAGAAGTGAAAGTTTCTAAAACAGGACTTAAAAAAGTATTAGGCCGTAAGCTGGCCGCGCGTGTATTGAATACCTGGTATGAAGATTTTGTAGATGAAGATACAGGAGAGGTGGTTTCAATAGAACGTAACGAGATCGTATTAGACCGCGATACCGAACTTGAAAAAGAACATATCGAGGAAATTCTCGAAACCGGAACCAAGACTATCCTCCTTCATAAAGAAGATAACTCTACCGGAGATTATGCTATTATTCATAATACCCTTCAAAAAGATCCAACTAACTCTGAAAAAGAAGCGGTAGAACACATTTACCGTCAGTTGCGTAATGCTGAACCGCCGGATGAAGAAACTGCGCGTGGTATTATTGACAAGTTATTCTTCTCAGATCAGCGTTATAGCCTTGGAGAAGTTGGACGTTATAGAATGAACAAAAAACTTGGACTTGATGTTTCTATGGATAAGCAGGTGCTTACCAAAGAAGATATCATAACCATTGTAAAATATCTTATCGAGTTAATTAACTCGAAAGCTGAAATCGATGATATTGACCACCTTTCTAACCGTCGTGTTAGAACTGTAGGTGAGCAATTATCCCAGCAATTTGGAGTGGGACTTGCCCGTATGGCACGTACCATCCGTGAGCGTATGAATGTTCGTGACAACGAGGTTTTTACCCCAATCGATTTGATCAATGCGAAGACACTTTCTTCGGTGATCAACTCTTTCTTTGGTACCAACCAGCTGTCTCAATTCATGGATCAAACCAACCCGCTTGCCGAGATTACTCACAAGCGTCGTCTTTCAGCTCTTGGGCCAGGTGGTCTATCAAGAGAGAGAGCTGGTTTTGAGGTGCGTGATGTTCACTATACTCACTACGGAAGACTTTGTCCTATTGAAACGCCTGAAGGGCCGAACATTGGACTTATTTCTTCACTTTCAGTATACGCTAAAGTTAACGGCATGGGATTCATTGAAACCCCTTACCGTAAAGTTTCTGAAGGGAAATTAAACCTTTCTGAAGAGCCTATTTATTTGAGCGCTGAAGAAGAGGAAGATAAGAAAATAGCTCAGGCCAATATTCCTCTTACTGAAGATGGAACAATTGATACTGATAGGGTAATTGCCCGTATGGAAGGTGACTTCCCGGTGGTTGATCCAAAAGAGATACATTATACCGATGTTGCACCAAACCAGATCTCTTCGATTTCGGCTTCGCTTATCCCGTTCCTGGAACATGATGACGCCAACCGTGCCTTGATGGGATCTAACATGATGCGCCAGGCACTACCACTATTAAGAGCCGATTCCCCAATTGTAGGAACCGGACTTGAGCGCCAGGTGGCTACAGATTCCCGTGTATTGATTAATGCTGAAGGAGCTGGAGAAGTGGAATATGTAGACGCCAAGAAGATCATTATCAAGTACGACAGGACCGAAGAGGAACGTATGGTAAGCTTTGATAGTGATTCAAAATCTTACGATCTTATTAAATTCCGTAAAACCAACCAGGGTTCTTCTATTAACCTAAAACCTATTGTTAGCGTTGGAGACAGAGTAACCAAAGGTCAGGTTTTATGTCAGGGATACGCTACTGAAGCAGGAGAACTTGCACTTGGTAGAAACATGAAGGTAGCCTTTATGCCCTGGAAGGGATATAACTTTGAGGATGCGATAGTAATTTCTGAAAAGGTTGTTAGAGAAGATATCTTTACCTCTATCCACATCGATGAATATTCGCTGGAAGTTCGGGATACCAAATTAGGTAATGAAGAATTAACCAATGATATTCCAAATGTTTCTGAAGAAGCTACAAAAGACCTTGACGAGAATGGAATGATTAGAATAGGTGCTGAAGTTAAACCCGGCGATATTCTTATCGGTAAGATTACTCCTAAAGGGGAAAGTGATCCAACTCCGGAAGAGAAACTACTTCGTGCCATTTTTGGTGATAAAGCAGGGGATGTTAAAGATGCTTCGCTAAAAGCTTCCCCATCGCTTAACGGGGTTGTGATTGAGAAGAAACTTTTTGCCCGTGCAATTAAAGACAAGCGTAAACGTGCTCAGGATAAGGAAGATGTAGCCGCACTTGAGAAAAAGTACGATGCAAAGTTTGCCAACCTGAAAGCAGAACTTGTAGATAAACTGTTTGCTATTATTGGAGGAAAAACCGCTCAGGGTGTTCAAAACGATCTTGGAGAAGAGGTGTTACCAAAAGGGAAGAAGTATACTCTTAAAATGCTGAACTCTGTAGACGATTATACCCACCTTACTCACGGTACCTGGACTACAGACGATCACCTTAATGCTTTGGTGGCAGATCTTATCCATAACTACAAGATCAAGGAAAATGATCTTCAGGGGAACCTGAGAAGAGAGAAATTTACCATCTCTGTTGGAGATGAGCTTCCTTCAGGAATCCTTAAACTTGCTAAGGTTTACATCGCTAAGAAACGTAAATTAAAAGTAGGTGATAAAATGGCAGGACGTCACGGTAACAAAGGTATTGTTGCAAGAATCGTTCGCCAGGAGGATATGCCATTCCTTGATGACGGTACACCTGTGGATATCGTGTTGAACCCTCTTGGGGTGCCATCGCGTATGAACATTGGACAGATCTATGAAACTGTACTCGGATGGGCCGGGCAAAAGCTAGGTAAAAAATATGCCACTCCAATTTTTGATGGAGCTACAATTGACCAGATCAATGAGCTTACCGATGAAGCCGGGATTCCACGCTTTGGTCATACCTATCTTTATGATGGTGGAACCGGAGACCGTTTTGACCAGCCTGCAACTGTTGGTGTGATCTATATGCTGAAACTAGGGCATATGATCGAAGATAAGATGCACGCACGTTCTATAGGACCGTACTCGCTTATTACTCAGCAACCTCTTGGTGGTAAAGCACAGTTTGGTGGTCAGCGTTTTGGTGAGATGGAGGTTTGGGCACTTGAAGCTTATGGAGCTTCAGCAACCCTGCGAGAGATCTTAACCGTAAAATCTGATGATGTGATAGGAAGGGCAAAAACTTACGAAGCAATCGTAAAAGGTGAGCCTATGCCAGAACCGGGACTTCCAGAATCTTTCAACGTACTTATGCACGAATTGAAAGGTCTTGGATTGGATATTAAGTTAGAAGAATAATATACTGTTTTAGAACACGGGGACACCTGGGTGTCCCCTTAAAACAGGATTTTCACAATAATTATAGCAGCAGTTATTATGGCTAGAAATAATGATAAGAATACAGTACAGAGATTTAATAAGATCTCTATCGGTTTAGCTTCCCCGGAATCTATCCTCGCAGAATCCCGCGGTGAAGTCCTTAAGCCGGAAACTATCAATTATCGTACACACAAACCAGAGCGTGATGGTTTGTTTTGTGAGCGTATTTTTGGTCCTGTAAAGGATTATGAATGTGCCTGCGGTAAATATAAAAGAATACGCTACAAAGGGATTGTTTGTGACCGTTGTGGGGTAGAAGTAACCGAGAAGAAAGTACGTAGAGATCGTGTGGGGCACATCAATTTGGTAGTTCCTGTAGCACATATCTGGTATTTCCGTTCTTTACCAAACAAAATAGGTTACTTACTTGGCCTGCCGTCTAAAAAACTGGACATGATCATTTACTACGAACGCTACGTAGTAATTCAGCCGGGTATTGCCAAAAACGAAGAAGGAGAACCATTGAAAAAAATGGATTTCCTTACCGAAGAAGAGTACCTTAACATTCTGGATACCCTTCCGCAGGAAAATCTTTATTTAGACGATAATGATCCGAACAAATTCATCGCCAAGATGGGTGCGGAGTGCCTTATCGAAATTTTAAGAAGAATTGATCTTAACGAGCTTTCTTACGAGTTAAGACACAAGGCAAATAACGAAACTTCAAAACAACGTAAAACTGAAGCGCTTAAGCGCCTTCAGGTTGTGGAAGCTTTCCGTGATGCCAATAACAACCGTGAAAACCTGCCGGAATGGATGATTATGAAGGTGGTGCCTGTAATTCCGCCGGAATTACGCCCCCTTGTTCCTCTTGATGGTGGACGTTTCGCCACTTCAGATTTAAATGACCTTTACAGAAGAGTTATTATTCGTAATAACCGTTTGAAAAGGTTGATGGAGATCAAAGCTCCTGAAGTAATTCTGCGTAACGAAAAACGTATGCTTCAGGAATCGGTAGATTCATTGTTCGATAATACCAGAAAATCTTCAGCAGTAAAAACCGATTCTAACCGTCCGTTGAAATCGCTTTCAGACTCACTTAAAGGTAAGCAGGGACGTTTCCGTCAAAACTTACTTGGTAAGCGTGTTGATTATTCGGCGCGTTCGGTAATTGTTGTGGGACCTGAATTGAAGATGTACGAATGTGGTCTTCCAAAGGATATGGCCGCCGAACTTTACAAGCCTTTCGTGATCAGGAAATTGATTGAGAGAGGAATTGTAAAAACAGTGAAATCTGCAAAGAAAATTATTGATAAAAAAGAGCCGGTTGTATGGGACATCCTTGAGAACGTTCTTAAAGGACATCCTGTATTGCTTAACCGTGCCCCTACACTTCACCGTCTGGGAATCCAGGCCTTCCAGCCAAAACTTATTGAAGGAAAAGCTATTCAGCTTCACCCACTTGCTTGTACGGCCTTCAACGCCGACTTTGATGGGGATCAGATGGCAGTGCACCTTCCTTTAGGTCCGGAAGCTATCCTGGAAGCACAGTTATTAATGCTGGCATCTCACAATATCCTTAACCCTGCTAACGGATCTCCTATCACGGTACCGTCTCAGGATATGGTTCTTGGTCTTTACTATATGACCAAATCAAGGGTTTCTACAGATGAAGTGAAGGTTAAAGGTGAAGGTCTTACTTTTTATTCTGCTGAAGAACTTGTTATTGCTTATAATCAGAAGCAGGTAGAGCTGAATGCGGTTATTAAAATAAAAACTAAAGATTTCAATGAAGCCGGAGAACTTGTTTTCCAGGTTATAGAAACTACGGTAGGTAGAGTGCTCTTTAACGAGGCTGTACCAGAAAAAGCCGGGTTTATAAACGAGGTTCTTACCAAGAAATCTTTGAGAGATATTATTGGTAGAATTCTAAAAGTAACCAGTGTACCAGAAACTGCCGATTTCCTTGACGCTATTAAGGAAATGGGATATGGTTTCGCCTTCCGTGGTGGTCTTTCATTTAGCTTAGGGGATATTATTATTCCTGAAGAAAAGCAGACAATGATTGATGAAGCTAACGAACAGGTAGAAGGTATTATAGGAAACTATAATATGGGGCTTATTACCAACAACGAACGTTATAACCAGGTTATCGATATCTGGACCTCTACCAATGCGGGACTTACGGAATTAGCGATGAAACGAATTCGCGAAGATAAGCAAGGATTCAACTCGGTGTTTATGATGCTTGATTCCGGTGCGCGTGGTTCGAAGGAACAGATTCGTCAGTTAACCGGTATGCGTGGATTGATGGCTAAGCCTAAGAAATCCAGTTCTGGGGGCGGAGAAATTATTGAAAACCCAATTCTTTCTAACTTTAAAGAAGGACTTTCAATACTTGAATACTTTATCTCTACTCACGGTGCACGTAAAGGTCTTGCCGATACGGCTCTTAAAACAGCCGATGCAGGTTACCTCACACGTAGACTTGTAGATGTATCCCAGGATGTTATCGTTAACGAAGAAGATTGTGGTACATTAAGAGGAGTAGAGGTAAAACCACTTAAGAAGAATGAAGAGGTGGTTGAATCTTTAGGGGAAAGAATCCTGGGACGAATTTCTTTATATGATGTAACCCATCCTTCAACTGGAGATCTTATTGTTTCAGCCGGTGAAGAAATAACCGATGAGGTTGTTGAGAAAATAGATGCTGCACCAATAGAAAGTGTAGAAGTTCGTTCTCCATTAACCTGTGAGGCTAAGAAAGGAATCTGTACTAAATGTTACGGAAGAAATCTTTCTACCAACAAGATGGTTCAAAAAGGTGAAGCTGTAGGAGTTGTTGCTGCCCAGTCTATTGGGGAGCCGGGAACCCAGCTTACCTTACGTACCTTCCACGTGGGCGGTATTGCAGGAAACATTTCAGAAGACAATAAACTTGAGGCTAAATTAGACGGTATTGCCGAAATTGAAGATCTTAAAGTAGTAAAAGGTGAAGCTCCAGATGGTAGCATCGCCGAAATAGTGATCTCAAGAACTGCTGAACTTAAAATAAAAGACAAGAAAACCGGAGTTGTACTAAGTACCAGCAATATTCCTTATGGTTCTCAAATCTTTATCAATGATGGAGCAGAGCTTAAAAAAGGTGATATTGTTTGCCAGTGGGATCCATATAACGGAGTTATTATTTCTGAATTTGCCGGAAAGATCAAATATGAAAACGTGGAGCAGGGGGTAACCTACCAGGTTGAAATAGATGAGCAAACCGGATTCCAGGAAAAAGTAATTTCAGAATCCAGAAACAAGAAACTTATTCCAACGCTGCATATTCTTGGTAAGAAAGACGAAGTGATCCGTTCTTACAACTTGCCGCTAGGTGCTCACTTAATGGTGGATAATGGCGATAAGATCAAGGTAGGTAAGATCCTTGTTAAGATACCGCGTAAATCTTCTAAAGCAGGGGACATTACAGGTGGTCTTCCAAGAGTAACCGAATTGTTCGAAGCCCGTAATCCATCAAATCCTGCTGTTGTTAGTGAGATTGATGGTGTTGTTTCCTTCGGAAAAATTAAACGTGGTAATCGTGAAATCATCGTAGAATCCAAACTTGGAGAAGTTAAGAAGTATTTAGTGAAGCTTTCTAACCAGATCCTTGTTCAGGAGAACGATTATGTGCGTGCTGGAATGCCGCTTTCTGACGGATCTGTTACTCCGGAAGATATTCTTAATATCAAAGGGCCAAATGCTGTTCAGCAGTATCTGGTTAATGAAGTACAGGAAGTTTACCGACTACAAGGAGTGAAGATTAATGATAAGCACTTTGAAGTAGTTGTAAGGCAGATGATGCGTAAGGTAAGAATCCAGGATCCGGGAGATACTATTTTCCTTGAAAATCAACTTGTTCATAAATCAGATTTCATCGAGGAAAACGATAAGATCTTTGGAATGAAAGTAGTTGAAGATGCCGGAGATTCAGAGAACCTTAAACCAGGACAGATTATATCACCTCGTGATCTAAGAGATGAGAATTCTCTTTTAAGAAGAGAAGATAAGAATCTGGCTACGGCAAGAGATGTGACCTCTGCAACTGCAAAACCTGTATTGCAAGGTATTACCAGAGCATCACTTCAAACCAAGTCGTTCATTTCGGCGGCATCCTTCCAGGAGACCACGAAGGTGCTTAACGAAGCTGCGGTAAGCGGTAAAATCGATGAACTTGAAGGCTTGAAAGAGAACGTAATTGTAGGGCATAGAATACCTGCAGGTACGGGAATGCGTGAATACGATAGCATTATTGTTGGTTCTAAAGAAGAATTTGACGAAAGGCTTGAGCGTAAGCAGGAAGTTAATTACAATTAATTTTTAATATACTCAGGGTCGCAGTAGCGGCTCTGATTTTTTTTAATCCCGTCCCGATGGTCATCAGGACGGGATTTTTTGTATTTTAGTGAGAGCCTGGATTGATTTAAAAGTGATCCGGCTTTTCCTGAAGTACTAAACACCAAAGAAAATTATTAAAAACAATATTATGAGTGAAGAAAAAAAGCAACCAAAAAAAGGACAAATAAATATAGAACTTGACGATAGCGTAGCCGAAGGAACCTATTCCAATCTTGCCATCATAAATCATTCGGTCTCAGAATTCGTAATTGACTTTGTGAACATTATGCCGGGAAAACCCAAGAGCAAGGTGAAATCAAGAATCATTCTTACCCCGCAGCATGCAAAGCGTTTGCTTAAAGCACTGGGAGATAATGTGAAGCGGTTTGAAAAAGCCCATGGAGAAATCCAGGATTTTGAAAAATCACCCATTCCCCTGAATTTTGGCCCAACTGGCCAGGCTTAAAAAATAAATAGAAAAACCCTCACCTTATTAAGTGGGGTTTTTTTATCCCTTTTTAATTCCTATTTGTACTTTTTAAAATAGACCTTGGCCTCTTTCATTACCCGTGGAGCCAGAATAAGTGTGCTTATCATTGTGGGAATAGCCATAAGGGCAAAGAAACCATCTATGAGGTTAATCATCATACTCAGGGAAGTTGTTGCCCCTACCATAATACTTATTATATAAAAATAATTGTAGTAGTGTTTTCTTTCAGCCCCTATCAGGAAAGAAAGGCATTTTGTTCCGTAATAGGAGAAAGAAAAAAGCGAGGAAATACTAAATGCTGCAATACATAATAACAGTAAATAGCTTCCTACATAAGGAATGGAGGCATCGAAAGCGGCTGCGGTAAGACTTACCCCGTTTACATCTGTGCTCTGCCACACCCCTGTAACAAGAATGGTAAGTGCAGTTAAGGTACAAACCACTAAGGTGTCTATCGCAGGTCCCATCATCGCCACCAGGCCTTCCCTGATGGGTTCAGATGTCTTACTGGCGCCGTGAGCCATTGTAGCTGTTCCAATTCCGGCCTCATTGGAAAATGCACCCCTTCTTATCCCCAGTAGGATTAGTCCTCCTAAAACTCCTCCCAGAAGTGGGTCCCCTTTATAACTATCAGCAGCAAAAGCATCAGTAAAAATCAGGGATAAGTAATAGGGAACCTGGTCATAATTGACAAAGAGAATAATTAAGACCGAGAGAAAGTAAAGCGCTACCATGGCCGGAACGAGCTTGGAAACGGTGTAACCTATCCGGCTCAGGCCTCCAAGAATAACCACTGAAGTTATTATTACCAGGATGATTCCAATTATAAAATTAGTTGTAAATCCTGTAGGGACATTATTAGGCTCAAGAAGGATAAAGTTTATCGCCTGTGTGAGTTGATTCACGTTAAAAACCGGCAAAGCGCCAATGAGTCCCGCAATACTAAAGAAAATGGCCATAAATTTCCATTTTTTGCCAAGTCCTTCCGTGATATAATACATTACACCACCCTGGATATTTCCCTGGGTATCCCTGCCCCGGTACATAACAGAAAGGCTGTTGGTGAAGAATTTTGTTGCCATCCCAACTACTGCACTAACCCACAACCAAAAAATCGCACCCGGGCCTCCAATAGCTATTGCAACAGCTACCCCTGCGATGTTTCCCATTCCCACGGTAGAGGAAAGGGCGGTAGAAAGTGATTGAAAGTGATTTATTTCCCCTGGATCATTTGGATTGTTATATTTTCCCCTGAGAACTTCGAGCGCATGGCCCAAATAGCGGAAGGGTAAAAACCTGGAAAGGATAAGCAGGTAGATCCCGCCTCCAATTAATAAGATCACTAAAGGGACTCCCCAGACTGCAGAAGCAAACTGGGCAACAATTTCATCTATTTCACTCATAAAATCAGGTTTGCGCTGAGAATATATGAAATTAACTCCTATTTAATAGGAGGCCGTATGCAGTTTATTTGTTAGTTAGGGCTTATGGTCTAAGCCTCAGGGCTTTTAGCCGATTAAAATTCAGAAGTGAAATGAAATTTTAGGGATGGATATTTTTGCTGCGTCATTTGTAAAGAAAACTGTGAATCTGCAAAAAATACAAGTTGACCTTGTTTGTCTATGGCAAGGAATTTAGCCTTTACCCTTTTAAAATCTTTAAATTCTTCACTCTTTTCGTCCCTGGCCTCTACCCAGGTGGCCTTGTAAACATTCAGGTTTTCGTAAGTACATTTCGCGCCATATTCGTGTTCCAGTCTGTATTGTATGACCTCGAATTGAAGAGCTCCAACTGTACCTATCACTTTTCGTCCGTTTATCTCAAGGGTAAACAGCTGGGCAACTCCTTCATCCATTAACTGGTCAATTCCTTTTTCCAGTTGCTTGGATTTCATCGGGTCGGCATTATTGATATACCTGAAATGTTCCGGCGAAAAGCTTGGCACTCCTCGGTAATGAAGTTGCTCTCCTTCGGTTAAGGTATCCCCGATCTTGAAATTCCCTGTATCGTGAAGCCCCACAATATCTCCGGGATAAGATACATCTACAATCTCTTTCTTTTCAGCAAAAAATGCATTTGGACTGGAGAATTTAAGATTTTTCCCCAGTCTTACGTGGAGGTAAGGCTTGTTTCTTTCGAACTTTCCAGATACGATCTTAATAAAAGCCAGACGGTCCCGGTGTTTCGGATCCATATTGGCGTGAATCTTAAAAACGAAACCTGTGAACTGGTCTTCATCTGGTTTTACGGTACGGACATCGCTGTCTTTGGGACGTGGTTTTGGAGCAATCTCAATAAAACAGTCCAGTAGCTCGCGCACTCCAAAATTATTTAAAGCCGAACCAAAAAATACAGGTTGTAAATTCCCATCAAGATAAGCTTCTTTATCAAATTCAGGATAAACTCCCTGGGCGAGTTCCAGTTCTTCCCTAAGGGTTTCGGCGGCAGTATTTCCTATTAATTGATCAAGTTCCTCAGAATTCAAATCAGAGATTTCTACGGTCTCTTCAATATCCTTACGCGGATCCCCGGTAAAGAGATTAACATTTTTTTCCCAGATGTTATAGATCCCTTTAAAATCATAGCCCATTCCAATAGGAAAACTTAAGGGGGTTACGGTGAGATTGAGTTTCTGCTCAATTTCATCCAAAAGTTCGAAGGCATCTTTTCCTTCACGATCCAGCTTATTGATAAAAACGATCATAGGGATATTACGCATCCGGCAAACTTCAACCAGTTTTTCGGTTTGCTCCTCAACCCCTTTGGCAACATCAATAACCACAATCACACTGTCTACTGCAGTTAATGTTCTGAAAGTATCTTCAGCAAAATCCTTGTGACCTGGTGTATCTAGAATATTAATTTTTATGTCTTTATATTCAAAGCCCAAAACTGAAGTAGCAACCGAAATCCCACGTTGGCGTTCAATTTCCATAAAATCACTGGTCGCGCCTTTCTTGATCTTGTTCGATTTCACCGCACCAGCTTCCTGGATGGCCCCTCCAAAAAGGAGCAATTTTTCTGTAAGTGTGGTTTTACCAGCATCGGGGTGAGAAATAATTCCAAAAGTTCTTCTTCTGCTAATCTCTTTCTGAAAGCTCTTCATTCTGAATTTTTAAGGCTGCAAAAGTACAGTTTTTTCAGGAATTTACGTGAAAGAGCAATGGGTTAATTAGCTGGTACTTCCTTTAGAAAATAGCGTTAAAAACTCGGTGTAAAATTGATTTTACCACTCAACAATGTGTATTTTTACCAAATATGGGGCGCTTTCTTTTTTACATATTTTTTCTTGTGTTTTCGGGGGTATTAATGCCGCTGAAAGCCCAGAGCCTGTATCAAAATTTTTCAGCGGGTTCTTATATAATTAATATGGGCGAGCGTCCCCAAAGCCATCAAAATGCCCTAAAACCTTATGGTCTTTTATACGAACTTTTAAAAAATCACGAAGTAGATGTAAAATGGATTATAAACCCAGATAAGGAAAAGGATGGTATTGACTTTTCTTGTAGAGAGATGGACTATCGTTCGGGAGCATTTCTGGTTCCGGTTTCTTATTTGACTGCCGGGGTAAGAGAAACTTTTGAAACCTGGAAGCTTCGGGGAGTGGTGATTCAGGAAATGCAGGAAGACCTTGCACTTCCGGTGTTTACTAGTCTAACCATTCCGCCAAGATGGACGCTGGACAAGGAAAACGGCTATATTGCTGTTCCTTTCTTTAAAGCTGCGGGAATTCCATCTTCAGCATTTGGTGGAGCCAGGGTATCCAACTGGAAAACTCCGGCTGAACTCGGTGTTTGCGACGATATTTTTGTTTTGCCTCATGCCGATCCCAAATTCGAATCTCATAAAAATCTGTATTACTGGAATCAAAAATATAAAGGTGCGATCTGGGCGGGTTGCCACGCCGCGAGTATTCTCGAGAACCTTTCGGGTCCCGGAGAAGATTCGGAAGATGTCATTCAGCTAAACTTCTTGTCTGCAGGATTCCCCGGTGCCCGAAGCGCTGGGCTTGTGCATTTTAGAGAGCATCGGCACGGCACTCCACCTTACAAGAATGCTTTTCCTGCAGATCCGGTCGCGCAATATCTCGGTAGCCCTGATAAAGCCCACCTTAACGGTTCTGAAAGGATCTTCTTTCCTAAACGAATCAATAAATGGCGCTCTGGAGCCAAAATTCTGGTTTCTGATCCCGATGCACCCGATAAAGGCGAAATCACCAATGCCGAGGCAGCAGTTTCCGTTTACGGACACGGCTTTGATAATCCAGAAAATGGGTTGGTGATGTACCAGGCAGGACATAGTATTTATGGAGAAACACAGGATCACATTGCTGCTTTAAGGGCATTTTTCAACTGGAGTTTTTATGCTGCTGAAGTGAAAAGAAAAGAAAATCTGATTAGTTTTAAAAGCAGGGATTCCAATGAAAGGACTGTGGGGGCCAAAATAGGAGATGATCTTACCGATATCCTTAATCTTGATCCTATTCATTTTGATCTTGACGAATATATCATTCGGGAAAAAGTAAAACCGCAATTGACAGAAATTGCAGAATTTATGCTGAAAAATCCAGCAATCCTTTTGGATATTAGATCCCATACTGACAGCCGGGCAGACGATGCTTACAACCAGCAATTATCTGATGACAGGGTGAAAGCAACCCGTGATTTTCTTATGGAAAGGGGCGTGGAGGGAAAGCGAATATCCGGTAGAGGTTATGGCGAAACCGAATTGCTGAATGAGTGCAAGAACGGTGTGCCTTGTAACGAGAATCAACACGAAGCTAATCGAAGGTCGGAATTTATCCTGTCTATTGATTGCAGAATTTATAACCGGGAAGTAGACTTGCGATTATAATAAAACGCCTTGCTAATCCTGAGGTCGATTTGTACTTTTGGCAAACAAAGAAGAAAATGGGAACAGAAAAAGTAATACTGGTTAACGATAAAGATGAACAAATAGGCTTGATGGAAAAGATTGAAGCCCATGAAAAAGCTTTGTTACACAGAGCATTTTCGGTGTTTGTCTTTAATGACAAAAATGAACTGATGATCCAGCAGCGAGCCCTGGGAAAATACCATTCCCCGGGATTGTGGACCAATACCTGTTGTAGTCACCAAAGGGAGGGCGAAAGCAACATCGCCGCGGGAAAACGCAGGCTTATGGAGGAAATGGGCTTTACTACCGATCTTAAGGAAACCATAAGTTTTATTTATCGGGCTCCTTTTGATAACGGGCTTACCGAGCACGAATATGATCATATTCTGGTTGGATATTTTAATGAAGATCCCAAACCTAATCGACACGAGGTAGCTGACTGGAAATGGATGTCTCTGGAGAAGATAGAAAGAGACATGGAGGAAAACCCTGATGATTATACCGAATGGTTTAAAATAATCTTTGATAAATATTATAAACATATTCAGCAATGAGATTAACCGTACACAGAAAAGCTCATTTCAACGCTGCACATCGGCTCTATCGAAAAGATTGGGACCAGGCTAAGAATGAAGCCGTTTTTGGCAAATGCAGTAATCCGCATTTTCACGGGCACAATTATGAACTGGTGGTTTCGGTTAACGGTGAGATCGATGAGGAAACGGGTTTTGTGATGGACCTGAAGTTGTTGAAAGAACTGATCTACGAAGAGGTAGAAATTACTTTTGATCATAAAAATTTAAATGAAGAACTTCCGGAATTTAAAGACCTCAATCCAACTGCAGAAAATATTGCGGTGGTGATCTGGAATAAACTCCGTAGAAAATTAGAACCTGAGCTGAAGCTTGAAGTAACACTTTATGAAACTCCAAGGAATTTTGTTACCTATAGCGGAGAATAAATGGCATTAAAAATTGGAGATCAGGTGCCCGATTTGAGCCTGAAAGATGAAACCGGTAAAGAGTTTAATTTCCGAAATGCCGATAATAAGGCTTTGGTGGTTTATTTTTATCCTAAAAATTTTACTCCGGGATGTACCAGGGAAGCCTGTGGTTTTAGGGATAGCTATGAAGATTTCAGAGAGCTTGGCGCCGAGGTGATTGGGGTGAGTTCAGACTCAAAGGAGTCGCATTCAAAGTTTAAAATCAAACATCAATTACCATTTTTGTTGCTTTCAGATTTCAACAAGAAGGCCCGAAAGGCTTTTGGTGTGAGATCAAATTTGCTTGGGCTTCTTCCTGGCAGGGAAACCTTTGTTTTTAATAAAGCGGGGAACCTAATTTTTAGATTTAATAGCTTGAATTCAAGTATTCATATTGAGGAGGCCTTCATAGCGCTTCGGAAAAGCCTTCAGGAATAAAAAAATGTTTTTATTTTGAGCTGTTGATATGAAAAAATAGACTAAATTCGCAGCCGAAATTTAAGCATTATGGCAAGTAAAAGATTATTGAAAAGGGATTTGAATTATGTGTTAGGCGATATTATTGAAGCCGCTTACATAAACCAATTAGCAAATCCAAAACAGGATCCTAAGCAAACTGAAGCGATCGTTGATGAGGCGATCACCACTTTCGATGAGCTTATCGTTAAAATAAATCAGAAAGATGTTGAGAATAAAAAGCAACATTTTAAAGCGATAGAAAAAGAACTTGAAACTAAGGCACAAGGCCTTGTAGGAAAAATAAACGCTTTATAAAAGATAAGCGTGTTTTTTTGCCGATGTAGCTCAGCTGGCTAGAGCAGCTGATTTGTAATCAGCAGGTCGTGGGTTCGAGTCCCTCCATCGGCTCTTAATTAAAACCTCTCATTCTTGAGAGGTTTTTTTGTGCCTGGTGCTGAGGGACGAGAAGCTTGTCCTGAGCGGAAGCAGCTTTTTTACTGCTGTAGGCGAAGGGAGTCCCTCCATCGGCTCTTAATTAAAACCTCTCATTCTTGAGAGGTTTTTTTGTGCCTGGTGCCTGATACTTGAGGGATCGGAAAGCTCCTGAACCAGATTTGTTTTCGGCAATGAAGAGGATTTCTAAACGAGGCAGAAAAAGGGAATCAATAAAAAACCTCCCGGAAAAGGGAGGTTAAGAGTTTAGAATATTTTTAAGCTTTATTCCTGTTCTGTAGCCGTATCCTGCTCAGCTAATTCTTCTTCTATCTCTTCCTCTTCGTGTCTTTCTTCTAAAAAGCGTTTTAATTCCTTCCCATACAAAGATTGCTGAACATTCTTATCAAGAGAGGTGTAAATTGTATCGAGATATTTGATGTTAGCATCGAATACTTCTGAAAGTGCAAGATATGGAGCAAGCTCCAGGTCCTTATTATTGATCGCAAAATTTACGGTATAAAGATATCTGCGCTTCAATAAATTTTCATATTTCCTGTCTATTGCCATTAGGCGTTCTTCATCCCCAACTTTTTCAGCTTCGAAACTTTCCTTGATTAGATCGAGGTTGTTGTCATTAAATCTTTTCTGAATCTTACGGTATTCCATAAGTTTTTCCTGGTTGCGGGAACCGACTATTTTTGCATCCTGAAATTTTTCCAGGGTAGTGACGATACTAACTTCACCTTTATCTCCAAAGAAATCCAGACGATCATTGTACTCCGAATTATCTACTTTGTCCAGTGAGAGGTACATCATCTGCGGACTTTCAATATAGGCTTCCAGAATGAACTCTGAATTTCCATTTACCACTATAGAATCTACATTCACCAGAAGAGTGTCATCAATTTTCTGAAGATATACTGTTCCTTTTTTCAGACCTTTGATGTTGGTGTTCACTATTAGATTACTTTCCTTTGTTGAACAGGCCGAAACCCCAATTAGGATCAATAAAAGAAGGCTTAAATTTTTCATTTTTAGTTTAGTATTTAGGAGCGCAAATATCTTATAAATTATTGTTTAAAACTAACTCCCTGCGGCGATTTGCATTAAAATAGTAGTTAGAATTGCGCCATATGTTCCAACAACGTAACCGAACACGGCCAGTAATACCCCTACGGTTGCAAGGGAAGGGTGGAAGGCTGCTGCTACCACTGGCGCCGATGCTGCCCCACCAACGTTCGCCTGACTCCCTACAGCAAGGAAAAAGTAAGGAGCCTTTATGATCTTCGCCGTTAAGAAAAGTACGATCACGTGAATTGACATCCATACCAGGCCAATACCAATCAGGCCGGGATTATCAAAAACCATAGTAAGATCCATTTTCATCCCGATTGTTGCTACAAGTATATAAATGAAAATACTACCTAATTTACTTGCTCCGGCACCTTCATAACTTTTAAGGCGGGTGAAAGAGAAACCAATGCCAATTGCCGTGGCGATAGTGATCATCCAGAAAAAACTGGAAGAAAAAGAAGAAAGAGCGCTTTTTTTGTCGGTGAAAACTTCAAAATTGGCCGATAAATATTCCGAAATCCCATCGGCCCCAAAGTGGGCAATACCTACTGCTCCAAAAGCCAGAGCCAGCATAATCATATAATCTGGCAGTCCAGGGTTTCTGGTTACGCTTGCCGCGTAATTGGAAACTTTGTTTTTAAGATCTTCTATTGCCGAGTTATCAGCTTTTAACCAGCGATCTATTTTATCGGTTTTGCCAATTCCCATTAATAGACCGGCCATCAAAAGGTTGGCCACTACGATATCTACAAGCACCATTCCTCCGTAAAGGTCTGGATTATATTCGTATATTTCCAACATAGCTGCCTGGTTCGCTCCTCCGCCAATCCAACTTCCTGCAATGGTGGAAAGTCCTCTCCAGATCGCATCGGGACCAACTCCCCCCACGGTTTCAGGAGAGAAGGTGGAAATAAGCAAAATAGCCAAAGGCCCGCCAATTACGATACCTATGGTACCGGCAAAGAACATAATAAGAGCTTTCGGTCCCAGGTTAAAAATTGCCTTGAGATCGATACTAAGGGTCATAAGGACAAGGGCGGCCGGTAAAAGATAGCGGCTGGCTACAAAATAAAGTTGTGAAGACTGTTCATCAATAAGCCCAAGAGAATTGAAAATTGCAGGGAGTAAATAGCACATTAAGAGTGCAGGAACTACCGAATAGAATTTTTTCCAGAAACCTTCTTTTTGGGAGGAAGTGTAAAAAACAAATCCTAGGGCTATCATTAAAAGTCCGAAGACTATTGCATCATTGGTAAAAAGGGCATTTTTCATAAGAATAATTAAATAGGTGCGCCAAAATACAATTTTTCTTAAACTATTCTTAAAAGCTGAACCAGCATTTTTAAACAAATTAAGAATGGAACTTTGACTCTTAGAAAGATGTTTTAAAGCTTGAAGAGCTTCTTCAATGAAGTTGCCACACCATCTTCTATGCCGGCATCGGTAATCACATTGGCAACCTCCAGCACTTCCTGGCGTGCATTAGCGACGGCAACGCCCATTCCTACACCTTTGATCATCTCAACATCATTGTAGTTATCACCAAATGCGATACAGTCTTTTGGGCTTAAGTTATAGTGTTTGGCCAGCAAAAACTGGATAGCAGTAAATTTTGAGATCTTCTTATTGGCGATTTCGAGATAAGTGGGTTTGGAACGGTACAGATGTAATTGGTTCGGATATTCTTTCATCAAAAAATCTCTGATGGCATCGATTTCTGCCTCGGTACCCATCGCCATAATCTTATGAGCGCTTTTGTTTTCTGATTCCCATTTTTCAAGAACTTCCTTATTGGATTTTATTTCCGGAGAAATCCCGGTATTATTCTCTTCTCTGGCGGCCCATTGGTCTCGTTGTGGCACATACCATTCGTCATTATGATATAGGCTAAGGTGACAGTTTATTTCCCTGTTAAATGCTGAAAGACCGGTGAGGGTGGTAAAAGGAATCTCAGTGGAGCTCACTGGCTCTCCATTTACCAGAATGAGTCCACCGTTATAGCTTATTATAGGCTGATCTTCTATCTCCAAATCCTGCTGAAGGTGGCGCATGGCTGAAGGCATTCTCGCAGAGATAAGCACCACCGGAAGTATTTTCTTCACTTGTTTTAGGGTATCGATGGTGGATGGTGAAAGCACACGATCCCTGTTAAGTAAGGTGCCATCAATATCTGAAAAGATGATTTTGTATTGCATTGAAAATTTACTTATGAAATCTATATTTTTATGGGGCGCAAGATATAAATCTAATTTTTGTTTTTGGGATGTCTTTTGGCCTCTTTCAGCGATTTATTCAGCATCCATTCTATCTGGCCGTTTGTGCTTCTGAATTCATCAGCAGCCCACTTCTCGATGGCTTTCAACATCTCTTCATCTACCCTTAGTGCGAATGCTTTTTTATTACTCATACTTCTATTTGTCAATGTTTTTAACGAACTCTACCAGAGTCGGAATGAGATCAGGATGTAAAGGGCGTTTAGGCTCGTTATAAGACTTGGCATTTACCAGAGCATCATTTCCTTTAATTTCCCTGAAAATGTGGTTCATATCTTCGAGTAGCACCAGTTTTGAATCGGTAGCCGCATCCTTTAATATTTTAGCTTCAGAAGTTTCCACCTGGATATCAGCGGTTCCCTGGATTATTATTACCGGTATTTCAAGTTTTGCAATTTCTTCAGCAGGATCATATTTTATCCAGGAGAGCATGTAGGGTTGCACACTCGGCCGGAAAATAGATTCCAGAACAGGTTCGTAGCTGTTTGTGCTTCCTTTTTTGATTAGTTCATCAAAAGACTCTCTTGTATTCTCCCTGAGTCCTGGCGCCTGTTTTCCAATTTGTTCTACAACAATCTTATCGATACTTTGGCCGGCTCCGGCAAGAGAAATAAAAGCATCTGTATTTTCATTTGCAGCAAGTATTCCAATCAGGGAGCCTTCACTATGACCTGCGAGAATGATTTTGCTGAATTCACCTTCTTTGCTGAAATGGGTTATTATCGATTGCACATCTTCTACAAAATCTTCAAAACGTAAGTCTTCTTCTTTGATCTTTAATTTATTCATTTTGAAGATACGCTTGTCAAACCTGAAGCTGGCAATCCCTTCTTCTGCCAGTTGATGAGCGATTTTTTTGGCAAAATCACTCTTCATCATGGCTTGATTCCCATTCCGGTCGGTGGGACCTGATCCCTGGATGAAAATCACCAGAGGAGAGTCTTCGGTAGCCAAAGGTTTGGTTAATGTGCCATCAATATATTTGTTGATACTAAGCTCTTCTTCCTGAAATATTGTTTCCTGGGCGTAAAACCAGGAAGTGCATAAAAAGAGGCTAAACAAAATATTTTTCATTATTTAAATGTTTTATTATTAAAGTGCCGGGTGATAACCTGCCTGGCCTGATTGGGTTTCCGGGTGCCAATCAGGAACTTTTTTCCCGATTTTTCCACAATCTGGATTCCGGTTTTACCCGATACATTCCAGGCCTGATTTTTTCCGAAAGCTCGTAGGCCCCAACCCCCATATTCCCTTAATGGAGAATAGGTCCTAACGTAGCATTGTGTTATTTCATTCCAGGAATAGTGCCTGTGTAAAAATTTTAATGGACTCCATCCAACGCTAATTCCAGAGGAATCAATACGGGTGTTTAAACTTAAAGAGAAAATTAAAACAGTCAATAAAACAACGGGCGTTAGGGCAAAGAGTAATACAAAATTGATTTCGTCTCCATAAAATATGTGTTGCTCCCTGAAGAGTTGAATAAAAATTGTAAGAAAAACTGCTCCCGGAATGAGAAATGCCCACCATTGTCTAAAAGACTGACTTTCCTTAAAAATTCTCATTTTAGTGGTTTAGGGTTCCAGCATTTACCACGGGAGTGGCATCTTTATCACTACAAAGCACTACCATTAAATTGCTTACCATTGCTGCTTTTCTTTCTGCGTCTAAATCGACAAGGTTCTTTTCACTTAGATCGTGTAAAGCCATTTCTACCATACTTACCGCGCCTTCCACGATCTTATGTCGGGCGGCGACAATCGCTGTTGCCTGCTGGCGCTTAAGCATTGCACTGGCTATCTCATTGGCATAGGCAAGATATCCGATCCTTGCTTCCAAAACTTCTATTCCAGCGATCTCCAGCCGTTCTTCCAATTCACTTTCCAGGGCTTCACTTACTTCGTTCACACTGGAGCGAAGGGTGATATCTTCATCCAGGCCCTCATCGGCAAAATTGTCATAGGGGTAAAGGCTGGCGAGTTTCCTAACGGCGGCATCTGTTTGTACGACCACAAAATTCTCGAAGTTATCTACATCAAAAGAGGCCTTGAAAGTATCCCGTACCCTCCATACCAAAATAGTGCTAATCATTACCGGGTTTCCGAGTTTATCATTCACCTTTAACCTCTCACTATCGAAATTTCGCGCACGTAGAGAAACTTTCTTTTTAGTGTAAAAGGGGTTCACCCAAAAAAGTCCGTTTTGTTTCACTGTTCCTTTGTAGTCGCCAAATAAAAGGAGTACCCTGGAGCCATTAGGGTTTACGAGGATAAGTCCGGGGAGAATAAAGAGGGAAATAATTACAGCAGCCAGAAACCAGGCATTTTCAAGAATGATAAAAGCTGCAATGCTTCCTATAAATAAAATAAAAAAAACAAACAGCATAATGTAGCCGTTGGAGGGTTTAAGATCTTTTTCCTGATTCATGACATTAATTGGTTAGTTGATATTAATTTGATATCATAAATATATGATATTAAATTTAAGAATGGAGGAGAATTAACATTTAAATAATTTTGGCTTGATTATCTTTGCCTAAAATCAAATATTTCATGAAGAGATCAATTTTAGTTTTATTCGCGATATTTTACACTGGCATTGGCTTTGCCGAAAATGACTGGGGTAAAACCGGGCATCGTACCACAGGAGAAATTGCCGAAAAACATTTAAGTAAAAAGGCCCAAAAGGCTATTTCGGAACTTTTAGAAGGACAAAGCCTCGCTTTTGTGGCCAATTATGCCGACGATATAAAAAGCGATCCCGATTACCGTAAATATGGACCCTGGCATTACGTAAATATAGCCCCCGAAGACGACAAATATGTGCGGGAAAAGGCAAATAAAGATGGAGATCTGCTTCAGGCCATAGAAAAGAGTATAGCAGTTTTGAAGGATAAAAATGCTTCTCGTGAAGACAAGAAGTTTTACCTTAAGATGTTGGTTCACTTTATGGGGGATTTACATCAGCCTTTCCACGTAGGTCGTGGGTCCGATAGGGGCGGGAATGATATTCAGGTAAGATGGTTTAATGAGGGCTCAAATATTCACCGTGTCTGGGACAGCCAGATGATAGATTCCTATCAGATGAGTTATTCAGAATTAGCAGAAAATCGTAAAGAATTAACCAGAAAGGAGTTGAAGGAAATAGAAGAAGGTAATCTTCTTGATTGGGTTTATGAGTCCAGGGAGATGGCAAATAGATTATACGATTCAGTAGAAATAGGGGAAAAGCTTGGGTACGAATATATGTACAAATGGTTTCCAAGGCTTAGAGAGCAATTGCATAAAGGCGGGGTGCGTTTAGCCAAGGTTTTAAATGAAATCTACCGTTAAGAAATTTCAATGAATAAGAAAGGCTGCCTATGGCGGCCTTTTTTAATAAATTTTTCTGAACGTTAGGTTCAGTCGGGGTCCAATATTCTTTTTTGTTTTGGGCAACTGGTGTTTCCAATGCTGTTGAGTTGCTTCTTCCATCATCAAAAGGCTGCCGTGTTTCAGAAGAATCTTTTCTTTGAGATTTTTATCGGTTTTGTGTTTTAGGTGAAATATTCTCTCGGCACCGAAACTTACAGATGCAATTACAGGATTTTGACCCAGCTCTTTTTCATCGTCAGAATGCCATCCCATGCTATCCTGCCCATCGCGGTAGAGATTGGCAAGACAGGAATTGAAGCTTAGTCCTGAAAATACTTCCACGCTTTTTTTAATCTCTAGAATTTCTGCTGAAAAATCTTCTGGTTTCAACTTAAGTCCCGAATAGGCATAGTTAATATCTTTTTCAGCAAAAAAGGCACTCAAGCGAGGCTGTAAATATTCTTTCCCGAAGAGTTTGATCTTATCTTGTTTCCAGGGAATTTCTTGTCCTAATTTTTCAAAATAAAAATTAGCATCTTTTAGTTTAAAGAAATCGGGAATATATCTAAGACGGGCATCCTTTAAATCAAAAATTTCAATTTTCATTCTTAGAATTTTAAGTAGAACCAGGCCCACCAAATCAGAAAAAACTGAAGAGGAATTCTTAACCATAATGCCCATTTAGGAATTCCAGCACCGGCCCTGGTTGAACTAAGCATATAAAAATGTACGCTTAGGAATATTATCAGCATTAAAATTAACCCATATACCGCCAAATCTTTTGTTGCCGGGAAAAAAAGGCCGAAGCCCAGTATTATTTCGGCCAACCCACTTAGGTACACAAGTAATTTATGGTTTGGAAGGTATCGGGGCATGATTCGCTGGTACATTTTTGGCTTTAAGAAATGTAAAAAGCCTGCGAGAATATACATTAGGCCCATTGCGTACAAATGCCACGGATAGTTCATGGATAAATTTTGATTATTTATAAAACTAAAGTGGCCCAAAGGAATTTAAAGAAAATTTAAGTAAGTTTTAACAACTGTATTGGAATTTAAGTAGAAAACACTTAATTTTCAGCTCCCTTAAAAAGGCCAACCAAATCTGCTATTTTGAGAAAAAGCTTTCTTTTGCTTATATTTTTCTGTGCCAGCCTGATTTTTCCTTTTGCACAGGAACAAAAAGCAGTGAAGCAGGACAGCCTGGAAAAACTTCTTAACCAAACCGCAGGTTTTCTTAATGAATACAGCTATCATGAAGGTATTGATCGGGCTTTGAAACTTTTAGATGCTTCCAAAGCCTTTGGTAGCGATTATTATCATTTTCATGCCCATAATTTCCTAGGCCTTGCTTATTCAGAACTCGATGACACGATAAGAGCAAAAAAAAATTATGAATATGCTCTCGATTTTGCTCAAAAAGCCAAAAATGATACCCTGATTCTTTGGGCCTATAATAACCTGGGAAATATATATTCTGATAACCCTAAAACTGTAAACAGGGGTATAGAGATGTATGAAAAGGTTATTCTTCTGGCCGAGGAAGTGGCAATGCCCGAGGAAGGCTTAGCTCCCAAGATAAATATCGCCTGGACCTATCTTGATATAGGGAAACCTCATAAGGCTCAACCTTATTTAAAGGAATCGGTTGAGTTGCTGGAGGACAAAGAAGATAATTATGTGCGATCGCAGTTATACATGTTGTTGGGAAGGTATAACCGGGCTATTTCCAAACCTGACTCGGCAGAGGTTTATTTAGCCGAAGCCTTTAAACTTGCTGAAGAAGATTCGTTAATCCTACCCGCTGCCGAAATATCCAGGGAATATGCCGCGTTACTTTTTGAGGAAGCACGATACCGGGAGGCTTACTTAAATCTTTCCAGGTATGAAGAATATAGAGCAAAAATTTTCGAAAAGGAAAAGCTGGAACAGGTTGAAGCCGCAAATGCGAGATTTGATGTAAGCGAATACCAGAAAAATCTTGAGCTAGCCAAAAAGGAGCAGGTCTTCCAGGAACAAATTATTAGCAAATCTAATGAGAAGGTTGTGGTAATGGTGATCTCCTCTTTTATATTAATGCTTATCCTGTTGATCCTGAATAAGATTAACCAGGACCGGAAAAGCTTAATTTATGAACTGCGAACAAAAAATCGTCAGTTACGGGAAGCAAAAGAAAATGCTGAAAGGCTTAGCCTGCTAAAAACCAGATTCTTTTCTACTGTTAGCCATGAATTAAGAACGCCGCTTTACGGCGTGGTCGGGATAACCTCTTTGTTATTGGAGGAAAAAGGCTTGAAAAAGCATTATAATGATCTTAAATCTTTGAAATTTTCAGCGGATTATCTTTTGGCTCTTATAAATGATGTGTTACAGATGAATAAGATGGAATCTAACCTGGTTTCTCTGGAGCATATTGATTTCAACCTGGAAGAGTTGATGTTGAGCATTGTTAAAAGTTTCGAATTTACCCGACTTCAGAATCATAATAAAATCCATTTTGAGATTGATGAAAGAATCCCGAAATCATTGAAAGGTGATCCCGTTAGGTTATCACAAATCCTAATGAACCTGGTAGGAAATGCAATGAAATTTACCGAGAGAGGAGATATTTATATTTCGGCCCGGCTGCGGGATAGAGGTGGTGTTAATGCAAAGATTCATTTTGAGGTTAAGGATAATGGGATAGGTATTCACCCGGCCAAGCAAAAACTCATTTTTGAGGAATTTGCTCAGTTAAAAAGCTCTAATTACAATTACCAGGGTACCGGGCTCGGGCTGCCGATAGTAAAAAAATTACTTAAACTGTTTGGTTCAGAAATTCAACTCGAAAGTGAAGAAGGGCAGGGCTCTATCTTTAGTTTTGTAATTGCTTTTGAGGTAGGTTCGGTTAAGGAGATGGAGACTAATAAAGCCGAGGTAATATCAAAAGATTATTCAGGACATAAATTGGTGCTCATCGTTGATGATAACCGAATAAACCAGGTGGTAACCCAGCGCATTCTTGAAAAGAAAGATTTCATTTGTGAGGTTGCGGCTAATGGTGAGGAAGCTATTGAGAAAATACGAAATCACTCCTATAACCTGGTGCTAATGGATGTAAATATGCCAGGGATAAGCGGATTGGAAGCTACCAAACGAATCCGGGAATTCGATTCTGATGTACCAGTAGTCGCACTTACAGCCGTAGAAATCGAGGAGATAAGGAACAAAATATTTAAGGCAGGGATGAACGATATTATCGTTAAACCCTATGACGTCCAACAATTCTACCAAATCGTTTACCGAAATCTGAGGGTAGAAATGCTAAAGGAATTGAATTCTTAAAATCTAGGCTTATAAATAAAAAAAACAGGCTGTCTTTCGCACAGCCTGTTTTGTAATAAAGTATTTAAAAGAGAGCTTATTTAACCATATCAAAACTGCGTTTGATAAAAGCAGTAAGTTCCTCTCCTTTTAACAGGTTTTGAGATAGTCTTGCCAAATCAAGGGATTGTTTGATCAATCGTTCCTGTTTCTTGGCTGTTTTAGTGTTTAAAATATCAGAGATAAGCGGGTGATTCGTATTGATCACCAGGTTGTACATCTCCGGCATATTTCCCATTCCAAACATTCCGCCACCACCGGTTTGTTGCATTTCTTTCATCCTTCTCATAAACTCGGGCTGAGTAATGATAAGAGGAGCTGCATCGCTATCCATAGCTTCTAACTGCACGGTGTACTTCTCTTTCGGAACGACATTTTCAAAATCGGCTTTAAGCTTTTCTTTCTCTTCGTCAGAAAGTTTTGAAATCTTTTCCTCATCTTTTTTGATTAGGTTATCTACCTGATCGGCATCAACCCGTACAAATGAAATCTTTTCCTTTTCACTTTCCAGCTTCTGAAGCAGGTGAGGAACAATTGGTGAATCCAACAGTAAGACCTCGTAACCTTTTGCCTTAGCAGCTTCAATGTAGCTGTGCTGAGAATCCTGGTTTGAAGCATAAAGAATAACCATATTGCCGTCTTTATCGGTTTGGTTATCTTTTATTTTCTTCTCTAGCTCCTCATAGGTAAGGTAGGTGTCATCCACCGTTGGATAAAGGGCAAATTTTTGCGCTTTTTCAAAAAACTTATCTTCGGAAAGCATTCCGTATTCGATCACTATCTTAATATCATTCCATTTCTTTTCAAAATCTTCACGATTGTTATTGAAAAGGGATTTTAGCTTATCGGCAACCTTTCTGGAGATATAGCTGGCGATCTTTTTCACATTGCTATCGGCCTGCAGGTAAGAACGGGATACGTTCAAAGGAATATCCGGCGAATCGATAACTCCGCGTAGCATCGTTAAAAATTCAGGTACAATACCTTCTACATTATCTGTAACAAAAACCTGGTTTTGATATAATTGAATCTTGTCACGCTGAATGTCCATATTCCCTGTTAATTTCGGGAAATAAAGAATTCCGGTAAGGTTAAAAGGATAATCTACGTTAAGGTGAATGTGAAATAAAGGTTCTTCGAACTGCATTGGATACAATTCGCGATAGAATTCTTTATAATCTTTATCTTCCAGCTCATTAGGCTGCTTTGTCCAGGCCGGATTTGGGTTGTTGATAATATCATCAACCGTTTTGGTTTCTGGTTTAGCGTCTTCCGGAGCATCTTCAGGAAGAGGCAGAGTTTCTTCTCTGGTCCCAAACTTAATCGGGATAGGCATAAACTTATTATACTTGGTTAGCAACTCACGAATTCGGGCTTCTTCCAAAAACTCTTTGTCATCTTCATTGATATGAAGAATGATTTCTGTCCCATGCTCTTTCTTGTCAGCATCTTCAAGAGTGAATTCCGTAGTGCCTTCACACACCCAATGGGCTGCGGGTTCGTCTTTATAAGATTTGGTAAGGATCTCCACCTTATTGGCCACCATAAAAGCCGAGTAGAAACCAAGGCCAAAATGTCCAATTATTCCACTGTCTTTAGCAGAATCTTTATATTTTTCAAGGAATTCTTCGGCGCCAGAGAAAGCCACTTCGTTTATATATTTCTCAACTTCCTCTTTAGTCATACCAACTCCCTGATCAATAACGTGTAAGGTTTTGTTTTCCTTATCGATCTTCACTTCAATTCTGGGGTTGCCATAATCTACTCCTCCGGCTTCACCAATAGCGGTAAGGTGTTTTAACTTTAGGGTCGCGTCAGTCGCGTTGGAGATAAGTTCCCGTAAAAAAATCTCGTGGTCGCTGTAAAGAAATTTCTTTATCAGCGGAAAAATATTCTCAACAGATACATTAATGTTTCCGGTTGCCATATGTACTTATAATTTTAATTAATCTTGTTTGGTGTTCACTAGTCAAAAAAAATACCATTAACATCCCGCTGACAAACTGACAGCGCAATTGTAATTCAAGAAAAGCTTTTTCGTCTAACAAACTGTTGCTAATGTTCCTACGAAATATTTAACAAACTTTTTGTTTAATTTTATGTGTTTAAAATTAAACAAAACTTATCTTTGAAGAATAAAATATGCTATGAGTACAACAAAGAAAAATACCACCACAAAAAAGAGTTTAACCAGTGATAAGCTTATTTCTCTTTACATGGATTACGTCCTTGAAAATGAGAAAACTCCAAAAAGTGTTTACAAATTTTGCAAGGATCATAAGCTTAAAGAAGAGGAATTCTATAATTTCTTTGGAAGTTTTGAAAGCCTTCAAAAAGGTATCTGGGAGCGTTTTTTCGAGCATACTCTTAAGGTGCTGGAGAGCAGTCCCGAATATCACGAGTTCACCAATCGGGAAAAGATGCTCACCTTCTATTATACCTTCTTCGAGATGCTTGCGGCTAATCGTAGTTTTGTTTTGTTTAGCTTAAGACAATACGAAAGCAAGCTTAAGAACCTGGAGCAGTTAAAGGGCTTGAGAAAACAAGTGAAACATTTTGCACAGGAATTAATCAAGGAGGATAACGAGACAAAAAATTTAAAGGTCCTTAAACAATCAGAAGCTATTTTTTCTGAAGCCGCCTGGATTCAGTTAATGTTTTTGTTGAATTTCTGGATGGACGATAATTCAGCAAAATTTGAGAGTACTGATGTGGCTATAGAAAAATCTGTGAACACCGTTTTTGATGTTTTCGACAATACCCCTTTGGAACGGGTTATAGATTTTGGAAAATTCCTTTGGAAAGAAAAAATGGCTTAAATGAAGACAATAGATAAAATACCCACAGGAAAGCTGGGCCGAACTTCAAAAATGGTGACCACCGGTGTAAAAGTTGGTGGTAACTATCTGAAATATTACGGAAAAAAAGCTTTCAATTCTGAACTTAGCCGTGACGAATTGGATCAAAGTAATGCCGACGATATCTACGATGGTTTAAAAAGCCTGAAAGGTAGCGCTCTAAAAGTAGCACAAATGCTTTCTATGGAAAAGAGTTTGTTGCCAGGCGCTTATGTAGAAAAATTTAGCCTGGCACAGTTTAGTGTGCCGCCGCTATCGGCACCTTTGGTAAGAAAGACCTTTAAAAAATACAATGGAAAATATCCTGAAGAACTCTATGATACTTTTACCAGTCAAAGCGTGAATGCCGCCAGTATTGGCCAGGTTCACCGCGCCGAAAAAGATGGGAAAAAACTTGCTGTGAAAATTCAATATCCGGGCGTGGCAGAAAGTATCAGTTCAGACCTCGCGATGGTTAAACCCATCGCGACCAGGATGTTTAATCTTCAGGGAAAAGATTCAGAAAAATATTTTAAGGAGGTGGAGGGAAAACTTCTGGAGGAAACTAATTATTTGTTGGAAGTACAGCAAAGCAAGGAGATTTCTGAAGCCTGTATGCATATACCTAATTTGAAATTCCCCAAATATTATGAGGAGCTATCCAGCGAGCGTATCATAACTATGGACTGGATGACCGGGGTTCATCTTAGTGAATGGGCAAAGATAAATAATGACCAGGCTAAGGCAGATAAAATAGGGCAGGCGCTTTGGGATTTTTATATGTATCAGATGCATAGTCTGAAAGCCGTGCATGCCGATCCGCATCCCGGGAATTTTCTCATCGATGAAGAGACTGAGCTTATCGCCATAGATTTTGGTTGTATCAAACAGGTGCCTGAAGATTTCTATGTGCCTTATTTTGAACTGGCCAAAAAGGAAAATATTGATGACCCTGAATTCTTCAATGCTAAATTATATGAACTGGAGATTCTAAAAAAAGATGATTCTTCCAGGGAGGTGGAATATTTTTCTGAGTTGTTTTACCAGATGTTGAGTTTATTCACTCGTCCGTTCCATACTGAAACTTTTGATTTTGCCGATGAATCTTTCTGGAGTTCTATCACAGAATTAAGCGAAAAATACAGCAAAGACACCGAATTAAGAAAAATGAACGGGAACCGGGGAAGCAAACATTTCCTCTATATTAACCGTACATTTTTTGGCTTATACAATTTGCTTCATGACCTGAAAGCAAAAGTGAAGATTAATAAGTTCCATGATTATCTTTCATAATTGAGGTTTTATTTATTGGTTAGGTTGTAGAAAGCCTGATCGCTTTATTTGCGATCAGGCTTCTTATTTTGAAGAATCTAAACAGGCCATCCTTAAATTCACTGCATAAAAAAGCTGCGAATTTCGCTGATTTAAAATCAGGAAATTCGCAGCCAGAAATTAAATTTTTATAAATCCGGAATTAATCTTTTAGCATTTCCGATTCGTTCTCTATCGTGCTGTGATCTTTTTCCTTTACATATTTCTCAAGCCATTGATCCTGTTCCCATAAAACATGCAAAACAGATTCTTTGGCGCTGTAGCCGTGGCTTTCTTTTGGTAACATTACCAGTCTTGCAGTCGCGCCTAATCCTTTTAGTGCATTAAAATAACGTTCACTCTGCATTGGGTAGGTGCCGGAATTATTATCGGCCTCTCCGTGGATAAGCAGTAGGGGAGTCTTCATTTTATCGGCGTGCATAAAGGGAGACATATTGTAATAAACTTCCGGGGCTTCCCAGTAGTTCCTTTCTTCACTTTGGAATCCGAATGGAGTCAGGGTTCTGTTGTAAGCTCCACTGCGCGCAATTCCGGCAGCAAAAAGGTTTGAATGGGACAAAAGGTTGGCAGTCATAAATGCACCATAACTGTGTCCCCCAACAGCGACCCGCTCACGATCTATATATCCCAGCTCATCCACGGCATCTATAGCTGCTTTACCGTTTGCCACTAATTGTTTTCTAAAGGTATCGTTGGGTTCTTCTTCTTCCTCTCCAACAATAGGGAAACTGGCATCATCTAAAATCACATATCCACGGTTTACCCAGTAGATCGGAGAACCATAATAAGGATAAGTAAAATCGTTGGCATTAGAAGTATTCTGAGATGCAGAGTTTTTATCTTTAAATTCTCTTGGATAAGCCCAAACGATCATAGGTAGTTTTTCGGGATTTTCTTTATCGTAGCCGGCAGGGAGGTAAAGAGTGCCATTAAGTTCCAGGCCATCTTCCCTTTCATAGGTAATAACCTCTTTACTAACATTTTCCAGGCTCTCAAATGGATTTTTGAAAAATGTGATCTGGTTAAGATCTCCAGAATTCAGATCTCTAATATAGTAATTAGGGTATTCTGCAGATGATTCAATCCTTACCAGGATCTTACCGTTTTCAATGTCCAGAAATTCTAACAGGCTTTCTTTTTTATCGTTGTATTCAGACTGATAAAGGCGCTCGGTTTCTCCGTTTTCAAGATTGATTTTATCGGCAAACGGGAACTGCCCTTCTTCGGTATAACCAGCGCCTAGCAAAAATGCATGTTCATCATCCAGTTTCAGTACGTCCTGGCCCCACTCATTTTTGGTGGTCACGAATCCACCCGGATCGCTATATCGGTCCTGATAATTTCGGTTGAAAATCACTTCTGGTTCTTCCGAAGGATCGGATGGATTGAAAACATAAGTACGGGTATTTCTGTTATTCCACCAATAATCATCGGCAATAGCCAGGTCATTGGTTCCCCAGGTAATTCCGCTGAAGCGGTCTTTGGTCTTTAATATTGAATTTCCTTCGCCCTTAAATGGAACTTCTAATGAAAATACTTCATCTCTGAAATTTACTTCGTTTTCGGGGTCGCCTTCATCCAAAGCTTCAACGTATATTAAGGTGGATGGTTTTTCGTTTCTCCATTGCAGATTTCTTCTTCCGGTTTGAGTAGCCATAAATCCCTTCGGAAGATCTTCCAGGAGAGGTTCGTCATTCACTTTGTTCACCAAATTTCCTTCAGCGTCATAAATATTGGTTTCCGATGGGAATCTATAATAAGGCACCAGGTAGGAAAAAGGTTTTTTGATATGCGAAACCATCACGTAGTCGCCGTTTGGAGAAAAGCTAATACCGTTATACATTCTGGCATCCATCCATTTCTCACTGCTACCATCCAAGTTAACTTTTACAAGTTCAGATCGGGCAAGTTGCTCGAAATTATATTCATCGTTAGGATTTTTTAAAAGATCCTGGTAGGTTCGGTTCTGAGCTTCTTTTCCATCGCTCACCGAAACAGTAGGTCCTGTTGGGACTGCAGTTTCAGTGTCGATTAGAGGTTTGCGATCCTCAGGCAGCATTTTTACCAAAATTGCTGAATTATCTCTGAACCAACTGGCCACATTACGCATATTTGCGTTAAGATTAGCCCCGGTTAGTTTTTTTGCTGAAGCTGTTTCAAGATCGGCAACCCAAAGCTCCACTCCTTTATCGGTGGTATGTGTGAAAGCGATCTTTGATTCATCGGGTGACCAGGAAAAATTGGTTAGTCGCGGGTTTTCCGGTAAACCGGAAATTTGTCGGGACTCCTCCTCATCGATAGCTTTTACTTCCAGGTTGTTGTAATAGGTAGCGCGGCTATTAATGTTAGTTACTGGATTGATCCTTAATCCGCCCAGCCGTAATTCCTCCTCGCTGAGTTCAGCTATAGATTTATACTGGTCGCGGTATAGAAAGACCATCATTTCCCCCTCGCTATCAAGAATAGTGCTAGGTGCCAGAGGGACATCTACCAGTTCCAGGATTTCCTGCGGGGGTTTCTGGTAGGTAAGGTTTTCCTGTGCCTGGAGACTTCCCAGAATAAGGAAAAAACTAAAAATACTTAAAGTGATTTTTTTCATTGAAGAAGTTTTTTGATGATTAAATAATTAAGCTACCATAGAATATGAATTATTAATCTTTGCTATCTTGCTGGCTCATATTTTATGAAATGCTTAATTTTAATAATGATAGTTTATAAATATACTAAAGTTTAAATTATGTTTCAATCTAAAATAGCCGGACTTGGAAGTTATGTGCCAGAAAATGTGGTGACCAATGATGATCTGGCAAAACTTATGGATACCAGCGATGAGTGGATCCAGGAAAGAACTGGTATTAAAGAAAGGCATCACATAAAAAAAGGTGATGGCAATACTACAGCCACCATGGGCGTAAAAGCGGCAAAGATCGCATTAGAGAGAGCAGATATCTCCAAGGATGACATAGATCTTATTGTTTTCGCTACCCTTAGTCCCGATTATTATTTTCCTGGCTGTGGAGTCCAGGTTCAGGAAATGTTGGATATAGATACCTGTCCTGCCTTAGACGTTAGGAACCAGTGTAGTGGATTTGTATATGCCCTTTCGGTTGCTGACCAGTTTATCAAAACCGGAATGTATAAGAATGTACTGGTTATTGGAAGTGAAAACCACAGTGGTGGTTTGGATTTTACTAACAGGGGACGTTCCGTTTCGGTGATTTTCGGTGATGGCGCGGGAGCTGCTGTGCTTACAAGAAGTGATCATAATGGGGAAGGAATTCTTTCTACCCATTTACATTCTGAAGGAAAACACGCCAAGGAACTTTCACTTGAGGGGCCAAGCACCAGGCACTGGGTTCCTGAGATTATTGCTGAAAATCCGCAGGGAGACGATATTCCATATTATCCATATATGAATGGTCAATTTGTTTTTAAACATGCGGTGCAGCGTTTTTCTGAAGTTATCATGGAAGGACTTAATGCAAACGGTTTGGAAGTTAAGGATATCGATATGCTTATTCCTCATCAGGCAAATTTGCGAATCTCCCAGTTCATTCAGCATAAATTCAAACTAAGTGATGAGCAGATTTATAATAACATTCAGAAATATGGAAATACTACTGCAGCCTCAATCCCTATTGCTTTAACAGAAGCCTGGGAAAAAGGAAAGATCAAAAATGAGGATGTGGTGGTGCTCGCCGCTTTTGGTAGTGGATTCACCTGGGCCAGCGCTATTATTAGCTGGTAAAACCCTGAAAGATAAATAAAAAAAAGCCGGAACTCCCGGCTTTTTTTTATTTCACAGCATAATATTTATACAAATCGTATATCCCAAGGCCTACAAATGCTATGGCCAGGACTAGACCAAAAGTGTCTGTTTCTACACTGTTTAAATGATAATATAATCTATAGGAACCATAGCCCGTAAAGGCGATTCCTAAAATTAAGTTCCAGATATTTCGTTTGGCAGGTTGTTGTTCATTATTCGTCATCGGTATAATCTTTCGGAAAGGTTGTTTTTGCGATTTTCAGGGCTTCGTCATAATGGCTTTTAATTACAAAAAGCTGCACCTGGCCGGGGAGTCCACCTCCGAATCCTGCTCTAAGGCCAGAGTCAAAATCGTTTCTTACCCGGGAAGAAATACCGGATTTATCAAAGATTTCCTGCAGGTATTGGACATTGGGTTCAGACCCTGTATAGACCCGTTCGTAACTTTCTTCGGTACTCATGATTGATTGGTTTTTGTTACTAACCAAAATACGAATTCCGCTGCTTACGGCATAGGTTTTATACAGAGTTTAACGTTCTAAGCATTGTAATACCTGCTTTGCCAGATAGCCGAATTGAAATTTTTACCGAATTTAACTCCGTAAAAAATACAGAGCCCGGCTATCCAATAAAAAACAAAAAAGAAAATTATAAAAAACTGGGTGGTGGTTTGTTTAGGTGAGAATAATCCATCTGGCACCATGAGAGCGATCAGGAAGCTAAATGCCAGTAGGGTTAAAACAAAATTTTCCATACACTTAAATGGCCACATAAGTAGTTTTCGCAATGGATGAAGGTCAGTTCCCCATTTATGGATTAGGTAGAAATAATTATTTCCCATAGGTGCGAAAAGCAGAGGGTCATCGGCATTGTCAAGCTTCAATAATTTTGAGGGCGCAATAATCTTAAACCCCTTCAGGCTTGTTTTATGTTGCTTTTCGAGTTTCTTTATTTCTGAAATTGCTTCAAAGGGAATTTCAGCTTTGAAGTAGCTGGAATCTAAAAACCTGAGGCGATAGTCTATGCAGATTTTTTCGATATCAGAAAGATGATATATTCTCCCGCTTTCCAGAAGGTCAAAGTTAAAAGTGTTTGAATGTACTCCACTTCCGTCACCCAGCCTTTCCATAATAAGTTTTTCCTTATTACTTTCCTTTTCAAAAATCTCCTGAACCTGCGAAAGGATGGATTCTTCAGCAATTCGCTTATTTCTTATTTTGTGAAGTTGGACTTCAATATTGGTACGTGGTAAATTCAGCTTCATAATCTTTTTCATTAATACCGGCCTAAAATAAATATTTAAAGGGAATTCTGCAATTAATATAATATGCTTTTTATCAAGGTGTTAAACCTATCCCAATTTACTCTTTTTAATATTTTGTTTAACAAAATAAAATATAAATTAGACAAAAATTAGAAAGATATAATTCGTTCTAATAAAAAATAATAATAACAAAATCTTTGAAAATGAAAAATTTAAAATTAATGGGGATTTTTTTCCTAATGTTGGGAGCCTCCTCTTTTGCTCAAACATCTAACAAGACTATTGTTGAGAATGCTTCAGTATCACAGGAGCACACCACACTGGTGGCTGCGATTAAGGCTGCGGAACTTGTAGAAACTTTACAGGGGGACGGACCCTTTACCGTATTTGCCCCTACCAATGCAGCTTTTGATAAATTACCTTCGGGTACCGTTGAAACTTTGTTGAAACCAGAAAACAAAGAACAATTACAAGAGGTATTAACCTATCACGTAATTTCAGGTAATTTTAGCGCCGATGATATTATTGCGGCAATTAACGAAGGAAACGGGGAAACAAAATTTGAGACTGTAAACGGTAGTTGGATTTCTGCAATGATTGAAGATGAAAAGGTTAAATTACAGGACGTGGCAGGTAATGTGGCCACAGTAACAATGGCCGATCTAAATCAAAAAAATGGGGTAATCCATGTCATCGATACTGTAGTGTTACCAGGTAAATAATAGCTAATTATTATTATTTCAAAAAGCGATCAGTACCCTGGTCGCTTTTTGTTGTTAATGAAATGCGAAATTTCAATCAGGACTTTTTTTGGAAAAAAAGAAACCCTAATTTGAATAAAAATAAAAGATATGAAGAAAATAAAACTTGTTATTAGTTTAGGATTTGTCGCAATAATGCTTGCTTCTTGTGGTTCAGGAGTTAAACTAACAGATGAAGCAAAAACTCTGAGAGACTATAATTCTTACGCGTTTTTACCTAATAACGATACTATTATGAGCAGGGCTTATGACAATGAGAGAATTAATGATGTAATCGTTTCAAGCATTAATGCAAATATGAAAGAACAAGGCTATATTCTCGATAAGCGTCAACCCGATATACTCATCTATGTGCATACTATGTTTGACGAAAAAGCTGAGGTGAATGCCAACCCTGTATATTCCAATTATAGCTATTACCGCCCGGGATTGTATATTGGGCCTTATGTTGAAGATTACGTATATCAAGATTATTACACTATTCAACGTTTAGCCGGGAATACTATAAAGCAGTTGCCATACAAGGAACGTAGTATCGTAATAGATTTTATAAATCGAAGAAATAAGGAAATCATCTGGCGGGCCACTTCCGAAGAAGAAATTGGGACACGCCGTATGGATAGAGATTTAAGAAATTATGTAGATGATGTTTTTAAGAATTTCCCCTAATTCTTAAGTTCTATAAAACAAAAAATCCGTGGTCTTATTAAGAACCACGGATTTTTTTATTTGGTTAAGTTTTTGTTATCTCAATTCAGCCTTCAGATCATTTTCAAATCTTTGCTGAAGTTTGCCCATCATCTTGTCTACCTGTTTATCGGTTAAGGTTTTGTTCTCGTCCTGGAAGAGAAAACTCACCGCATAACTCTTTTTTCCTTCCGGCAGGTTGCTGCCCTGGTAAACATCAAAGAGATTCACTTCTTTAAGCATTTTTTTACCGGTTTGCAGGGCGATATTTTCAATCTCTTCATAAGAAACCGATTCGTCTAGCAATAGCGCGAAATCACGTCTTACAGCAGGATATTTCGGGATAGGATTAAATTTCTTTTTTTGTGTGGTAGCTTCCTCGATAATAGCTTCCCAGTTAAAATCGGCAAAAAGTACCTCCTGTTGAATATCAAAATGTTTCAGGATAGATTTTTTAACTACCCCAAATTCCACAAGTTTCGCTTTCCTGGAGCTCATCGCAAGCCCTTCAGAAAACAAATCGCTTTTGGTAGCTGAGGTTTTACTGCTGTTTACCCCAAGTCGATCCAGGATAGCCAGAATGATCCCTTTCAGATAGAAAAAATTACCATTACCGGGAGAAATGTTCCAATTCTCGGCCTGCCTGTTTCCGGTCACAGTTAGCGCGAGGTGTTTGCTTTCAGTCCTACCGCTTACGTAGTTGTGATAGGTCTTCCCGAATTCGAATAATTTTAGTCTGTTTCGCTTTCGGTTTATATTATAGCTGGCGGCTTCCAGTGCTGAAAACAGCATTGACTGTCGCATAACCGATAGGTCCAGGCTAAGCGGATTCAACATTTCTACATTATATTCATCCTTGATCTGTTCACTAAGTTTGGTATACTCCGGAGTGGTTAGTGAATTGGCCATACTTTCGTAAAAACCCTGTCCCACCAATTGATTGGAGATGAGGTTCTGGAGTTTGTAGTCTTCAAATTTAGATGAAATAGAAACAGAGGCATTTAGCTTATCGCTAAACTTAATGTTGTTGTAGCCATATACTCTAAGGATCTCCTCGATCACATCGGCCTCTCGCATAACATCTACGCGATAGGAGGGAATAGTTAATCCCATGCCGGTTTCGGTAACATTATTCACACGAATTTCAAGACTTGCCAGGATAGATTTTATAGTTTCTTCCTCCAGGTTTTCCCCAATAAGTTTATTTACCTTATCGAAAGTTAGGAAGACCTGGAAGTCTTCTATTTTCTTAAAATAAAGATCGTCAATATCACTGGTGACCTCTCCGCCGGCAATCTCTTTTATAAGAAGAGCCGCTCTTTTTAGCGCATATTCTACAGAATTGATATCGATACCACGTTCAAATCTAAAGGAAGCATCGGTATTTAAACCGTGTCTTTTGGCTGTCTTCCTGATGCTAACCGGGTTAAAGTAAGCGCTTTCCAGGAATATCGCGGTGGTACTTGCAGTAACTCCGCTGGTAATCCCGCCAAAAACACCTGCAATACACAGTGGTTTTTCGGCGTCGCAAATCATAAGATCATCTTCGTGCAATTCGCGCTCAACTTCATCTAAGGTGATGAATTTGGTGCCTGCCGGAAGCGTCTTTACATTGATCTGGTTTCCGGCTATTTTTCCGGCATCAAAGGCGTGTAAAGGCTGCCCGAGTTCGTGCATTACGTAATTGGTGGCATCTACCACATTATTTTTTGGAGTAATTCCAATGGCCTTAAGCCTGTTTTGAAGCCATTTTGGTGAACTCTCCACCTTGATATCTGAAATAGTTACCCCGCAATATCTTGGCGCCAGATTTGAATCTTCCACTTTAATTGGAATTTTCAGGCTTCGGCTGTCTACGTGAAAGCTGCTCACCGAGGGCGTAATAAGTTCCAGGGTTTTGCCTTGCTGCTGGTACCCGGCTTTTAGGTCTCTGGCGACACCCCAGTGACTCATTGCATCGGCGCGGTTAGGCGTTAAACCAATTTCAAAAATCTGGTCATTTTCTACTTCAAAGATATCGGCTACTGCTTTTCCCGGTTCAAGATCATCTTTCATAACCATAATCCCCTGGTGGTCGTCACTTAAGCCAAGTTCTTTTTCAGAGCATATCATCCCAAAACTGGCTTCCCCCCGTATTTTTCCCTTCTTTATAGGCCAGGCTGCACCTTTTTCATCATAGAGTGTTGTGCCAATGGTTGCAACCGGAACTTTCTGGCCGGTGGCGATATTCGGGGCTCCACATACGATTTGTACCTGTTCTCCATTACCAAGGGATACATTGGTAAGCTTCAGTTTATCTGCATTGGGATGGTCTTCGCAACTAAGCACGTGTCCTACTACGATGCCCTCTAATCCTCCTTTTACACTTTGAAATTCCTGAATGCCTTCTACTTCCAGGCCAAGGTCGGTAAGTAATTCTCCGGTCTCCTCGGGATTTTCGGGGAGCTTAATAAATTGCTTTAACCAGTTATATGAAATCTTCATCGCATTGTTTTTTCAGGCAGCAAAGATAGTATTACGAACGGTTTTGACATAATTTGAAATTTTAATTTTGACCTAATCACAAATTAAAAAGTGAAACGGAAGGCTTATCTTTTTTAGAATCCGGTTAAAATCCCTGGATTAGGTTTTTTTCTCTCTCTATTGGTTCACTAGCTCCTATTCATTATCGGTTTCATTTTGAAGATATACATTTCATTCAATATTGTCGTTTCCATTGCGGGTAATAGACCATCTCAGTCTCTTATTTTAGAAAAGAAAATTCTGGAAAATTTAGTTTTAACTGATATAATTCCAGATTGTTTTCTTCCTGGAAATTTGAGCGAAAGTGTGGTGTAGAATCCTGTTTTTTTCTAACTGAAGATTAGGGTCTTCTTTTAAGATTTTAGTTGCAAGATGCCTTGCTGCTTTTAAAATATCGTTGTCTTTTACGATATCGGCAATTTGTAGGTTTAGTACTCCGCTTTGTTGAGTTCCCATCAGGTCTCCTGGGCCACGAAGTTTTAGATCGACTTCAGCGATCTCGAATCCGTCGTTAGTACCCGTCATGGTTTGCAAGCGGGTTTTACTGTCTTCTGATAGTTTGTGACCTGTCATAAGGATGCAAAAGCTCTGTTCGGCCCCACGACCCACCCTGCCCCGAAGCTGGTGTAGCTGGGATAGGCCAAATCGTTCGGCGCTTTCAATAATCATAACACTGGCGTTGGGAACATTCACGCCAACCTCTATTACGGTGGTGGCTACCATGATTTGCGTTTCCCCGCGCACAAAACGGTCCATCTCATAATCCTTGGCCTCCGATTTCATCTGTCCGTGAACTATGGAAATCTGAAATTCAGGAAACTCCCTGGCAATACTTTCGTAGCCGTCCATCAGGTCTTTGTAATCCATAGTTTCTGATTCCTGGATTAATGGGTAGACGATGTATACCTGTCTTCCTTTTTTAATTTCTTCCCTTATAAAAGCAAATACTTTTAAACGATTGGCATCATACCGGTGTACGGTTTTAATCGGTTTTCTTCCGGGAGGTAGTTCATCGATTACCGAGATATCCAGGTCGCCATACAGACTCATGGCAAGGGTGCGTGGAATTGGGGTAGCAGTCATTACCAGAATGTGAGGAGGGAGGTCGTTTTTCTTCCATAACCTGGCCCTTTGAGCTACTCCAAACCTATGTTGTTCATCTATCACTGCAAGGCCCAAATTTTTAAATTGTACCTTGTCTTCCAATAGCGCATGAGTACCAATTAGAATGTCTATTTCCCCATTTTCCAGTTTTTCGTGAATCTCTCTTCTTTTTGAAGTTTTAGTTGAACCTGTGAGAAGTTCTATACTGGTATTTAGATTTTTACATAAATCGACTAACCCGTTATAATGTTGTACTGACAAAATTTCAGTAGGGGCCATTAAGCAGGCCTGGAAACCGTTGTCAAGTGCTATAAACATTGACATTAGCGCAACAATTGTCTTTCCTGAACCCACATCACCTTGCAAAAGCCTGTTCATTTGTGCGCCACTGCCTAAATCATTCCTTATTTCTTTGATCACTCGCTTTTGTGCTCCGGTTAAATCGAAGGGTAAATGCTCGTTATAAAAGTTGGTGAAATTATCTCCTACTTTTTCAAAAACATATCCCTTAATTTTCTTTTTATGAAGAAGATTTTTCCTGATGAGTTGCAGTTGTATGTAAAAAAGTTCTTCAAATTTTAAACGGAATTGTGCCTTTGCAAGCAGTTCCTGGCTTTTCGGAAAATGGATATTGAAAAGCGCTTCAGATTTGGAAATGAGTTTGAATTCCTGCAAAATTTCTTCTGAAAGACTTTCAAAAAATCTGCCTTTGGCTTCCAGGAAAAGTTGCTGCACGACTTTATTGATCACCCTGTTGGTAATTCCCGTTTTTGCAAGTTTTTCGGTAGAAGGATAAACGGGTTGCATTGCGGTGCGCAATTGCTTTTTATAATCTTCGACCAGTTCCATTTCGGGATGAGGCATACTAAAAAGCCCGTTGAACCAATTGGTTTTCCCGAAGATCACATAGGGAGTGTTGAGTTTAAGGTTTTCTCTTATCCACTTTTGCCCACGAAACCATACCAGTTCCATCTTGCCGGTACTGTCTACAAAATTGGCCACAAGGCGTTTTCCACGTTTTTGTTCTACACTTTTTATATGGGTAATCTTTCCAACAAGCTGTACGTCTGCAGAATTTCGTTGCAACTCATTGATCTTATAAAAACGCGTTTTATCTAAATAACGATTCGGAAAAAAATTGAGCAGCTCTCCATAGGTTTGAATGCCTAATTCCGTTTTCAGGACCTTTGCCCGGTTAGGGCCAACACCTTTAAGGTAGTCTATGGGAGTTTGAAGCAAGTTGGCATTCATGGAAACGAAGATATTAAAATCAGTTTTTTTGGCTTAGATTTTCTTAAAAAATTATCCCGTTGCGCACGGGACAGGTTTTTCGTAATTTGCAGGTCATATATCTTCTGTATGAAATATCTATTTTTAAGCATTTTAATGCTGAATCTCAGTGTTGTCTTTTCCCAGGACCATGTTTCTTCCCAGCTCAGGAATCTCGATTTTAAAAATATTGAAGCCAGTATCGCCATTCTCCCGGAATCCGGAAAAGTGGAGGGAGAGGTAGTTTATAATTTTGATGTTTTGAACCAGGTGGATTCCGTTTATCTCGATGCTCAAAAAATGGAATTTTCAGAAGTTAAAATCAATGGTAAAAGCGTTTCTATCAGTAATACCGGAAGTGTTCTCTGGTTGAAAACAAAACTTAAACCATCTGAAGCTAATCAAATCAGCTTAAGTTATTCGGCTCAACCACGGCAAGCGATGTATTTTATAAACTGGAATATTCCTGAAAATATTCAGGCTTCAAAACAGGTGTGGACACAGGGACAGGGCAAGGATTCTTCTCACTGGATTCCGGTCATCGATAACCTGAACGAAAAGGCGGTTTATGATCTTAGCTTTGATTTCAGGAAAGGCTATGAAGTGATTTCCAACGGAGAATTAGGTTCAGTGAAATCTTTAAATGATTCAATTTTCCGTTGGAGTTTCCAAATGCAGAAACCAATGAGCAGCTATTTGCTGGCCGTGGCAGCCGGAAAATTTCAGAAGGAAGAATTGAAATCGACTTCTGGAGTCACTATGGAATTATACCTTGAAGAAGGGGAGGATTCTCTCAGGGAACCAACATACAGGTATAGTAAAGAAATATTTGATTTCCTGGAAAATGAGATCGGGGTACTCTATCCCTGGCAGAATTACAAACAGGTGCCGGTACAGGATTTTCTCTATGCCGGAATGGAAAATACAGGGGCTACTATTTTTTCCAGGGCCTTACTTACCGATGAGGTAGGTTTTAAAGACCGGAATTATGTGAATGTGAATGCCCATGAGCTTGCCCATCAGTGGTTTGGAAACCTGGTGACCCAGGAGGCCGGGGAACATCACTGGTTGCATGAAGGTTTTGCGACTTATTACGCGCTGCTTGCTGAAAGGGAGATTTTTGGAGATGATTATTATTACTGGAAGTTGTATGAATCGGCAGAGCGATTAAAGGAATTAAGCGATTCCGGAAAGGGTGAGGTTTTAATGAGAAAGGGTGGCAGTTCCCTAACTTATTACCAGAAAGGAGCCTGGGCATTGCATATCCTGAGAGAAAAAGTAGGGGATGAGGCGTTTAAGACAGCGGTTAGAAATTACCTGGAGCTCTATGCCTACCAAAATGTGAGCACCGATAATTTTATTGCTGAAGTTGAAAGAGCATCCGGGCAGGATCTTTCCGGATTTATAGCTGATTGGCTTAGGCAAACGGCCTTCCAGGGCACAGAAGCATTGAATTCCCTGAAAAAATCTGAATTCATGCGGAATTATCTGGACATTGCCTCCTTAAGGGAAATATCATTAGAGCAAAAATCAGATCTCCTGAGAAGGGCGCTTCAGAAGCCTGTAAATGATTATATAGGCCAGGAAGTAGTCTTTCAGCTTGCAGGAGAAACTTCAATTGAAGCCTTGCAGCTTTATAAATTGGCCTTTCAGAGTGAAAACATTTTTGTGCGTCAGGCTATCGCGTTGAGCATGGATGAAATTCCGCAGCAATTAAAAGCCGACTATGAGTCTCTGTTATACGATGAATCCTGGCTCAGCATAGAGGCAGCCCTAACTAACCTTTGGATGCAGTTTCCTCAGGAAAATACACGATACCTGGAAAAAACCCAGGGCCTCACAGGTTTCACCGATAGAAACCTGAGAATTCTCTGGTTAACCCTTAACCTGGCTACACCGGCTTTTGAGCCCGAAATGCAGCAGCAAACCTATAAAGAGCTTGCAGGCTACACCGCCCCATACATTCCTTTTGGGGTTAGAAGAAATGCCTTTAGTTATCTTTTCCAGATAAGCGCTTTCAATGAAGATAACCTCAGGAATTTAATGGAGGCAACGCAGCATCATAACTACCAGTTCAGGAAATTTAGCCGGGAATTGCTTTCTGAATTAATTAAAAATCCTGATTACCGCCTGCAGTTCCAAATGCTTAAAGAGAATCTGCCAGAACAGGAAAGGCTTTATTTATTAGAAAAATTAGAGAGTTAACGCCTGAACTTATATCTTCGTTTTAAATCATTTACTTATTTTGGCTAATATAATTGGTGACAGAATCAAAAAGAAAAACAGGTAATGCGAGCATTGGTAATATCCGGAGGTGGAAGTAAAGGAGCTTTTGCCGGTGGGGTGGCCCAGTATTTAATTCAGGAAGAAGGAAGAAAATATGATATGTTCCTGGGGACTTCCACCGGGAGTTTGCTTATACCACATCTTGCTGCCGGAAATATAGAAAAGGTATATGATATTTATACCAATGTAAACCAGCATAAAATCTTCAGTGTTAATCCCTTTATTGTTAAGAAAAAAGAAGGCCGTGAGTATGTAACTATTAATTACCTGAATACTTTCTGGCAATTTATTCGTAAAAAAAGAACTTTTGGAGAAAGCCAGAACTTAAGGAAGCATATAAAACGTAATTTTTCTCCTGAAGAATTCAAACTGCTGCAAACCTCTGTAAAAGATGTAGTGGTTACCGTTTCTAATCTTTCTAAAAACCGGGTGGAGTATAAGTCTATCCACGATTTTAATTACGAAGATTTTTGCGACTGGATCTGGATAAGTTGTAATTATATCCCGTTTATGAGTCTCGCTAATAAAGACGGGTACGAGTATGCCGACGGCGGACTCGGGTGTGTGGTGCCTATTAGAGAAGCTATAAAACGCGGTGCAAAAGAAGTTGACGCCATTATTCTTGAGGCCGAAAATATGGAATATAATAAAGTGCTGGGAAAAAATCCATTCTCGTTAATGATCAATCTGTTTGGATTTTTACAAGACCAGGTAGAATATCATGACATCGTGGAAGGCAAACTCGCCGCCCTAAATAAGAAGGTGAAGCTGAACACCTATTATACCCCGACCAAACTTACCGAGAATTCATTGGTTTTCAATAAAAAATTAATGTCTGAATGGTGGCAACAAGGTTTTGATCACGCCAGGGAAAGGCATATGCAGTATCTGGAACAACGCAAGAAAAACTTCTTCGGATTCTTTTAAAGAAAAGATTTTACTTCTTTTTTAATATAAGCGAGGGCTGCATCTGTAGGTGCCGGTTTTTCCATCAGGTTTTTTAAAATGGTTTCCCGCAAAGCATCGGCTGTTGTTACCTCATCTAAGCCTTTAGCTTTTCTAATAAGCCCAATAGTAGCGTTTTTAGCTGTTTTGATGTAATCCCAACAATCTCCGCTAAGGTAGATTTGCTGGGCCAGGTTATGTTCAAATTCCTGTTCTATAGTTCTTATCAGTAATTGTTCATACTGAGACGGATCATCTGAATTTGGTTTTACGCGAAATAAAATTTTTCCGGGTGATATTCTTTCCAGAAAAAGAGTCATTCTCTCGTAAGCCTGCAGCCGTATAGGCAGTGCTGTCTTCTGGTTGTCTTTTACCAGGAGAAACCGGCGCCGGCCTTCTTCACTTTTTAGAAAAGATTTAAAAAAATAGTAAGCCAGGGCACCTACTATAAGTGCCGGTAAAAGTGCTAAAAGTAGTTGTGAAAGTTCTATCTGATTCATTCTTTTTTATCGTAAACAGAGGTGTCCTCGGTTTCTGCTTCTTTGGTTTTAACTTCTTTTTCTTTGTATTTTCCACCTAAATGCGGGCATTCCAGGTGTTCTTTTATACTGCCGAAAGGTACTTTTTCTTTGTGATACGTAAAAGTTGAAGCGAGATTTTCTGCCAGGTTCTTATCACTCAAATTTATTTCGACATCATACATTGTAAACTGGCTGGGGTGTTCATAACCACAGGCATGAGTAATTTCCAGCAATTCTATTCTGAACTTCGTGAAGTAATAATTAACCCGTCTCGCTTTATCTTGTATGTTCAAACCAGATTGCAACCATTTATTCTGGGTGGCAATCCCAGTGGGACAGGTGTTATTATGGCAGGATTGCGCCTGGATACAGCCAATACTCATCATAGCTTCCCTGGCCACGTTAATACAGTCGGCACCCATGGCGAAAGCCATTGTAGCTTTGGCAGGGAAACCGAGTTTCCCACTGGCTATGAAAACGATTCGGTTAGTGATGCCTTCATTCATAAAAATTTTATAGACTTCAGAAAAAGCATAAATCCATGGGAGGGAGACGTGATCGGCAAAACTAGGAGGAGCTGCGCCTGTTCCACCTTCTCCACCATCTATGGTAATAAAATCAGGCCCTCTTTGCGTTCTGGCCATAATAGAAGCCAGTTCTTCCCATTGATCTAATTTTCCTACTGCAGATTTAATCCCTACGGGTAGGCCTGTGGCTTCCGCAATATCTTCTATGAAATCTATCATTTCAGAAATAGTGCTGAAGGCCGAATGATTAGGAGGGGAAAGTACATCTTTACCCAGGGGTACGTGCCGTATGTCAGAGATTTCCTGAGTGATTTTAGAGGCGGGTAAAACTCCGCCTTTCCCGGGTTTAGCACCCTGGGATAGTTTAATTTCAATGGCTCTAATCTGGGGGTTTTCCTTCACCAGTTTTACTATTCTTTCCATTGAAAAATTTCCTTTTTTATCCCTAACCCCAAAGTATCCCGTGCCGAAATGAAATACCACATCGGCTCCTTTCTGATGATATTGTGAAAGTCCGCCTTCCCCAGTGTTGTGATAGGCTGCGGCTTCCTTACAGCCTTTGTTTAAAGCCTCTATCGCACGCGCTGAGAGCGAACCAAAACTCATCGCAGAAACATTGATAACCGAAGCCGGCCGAAAGGGACGCTTTCTATTATTGAATTCTCCAATTACTTTGGCACAGGCAATAAAACCGGGGTCATTCCTGTTTGGGTGATTCTCCCCCATCTTGAAAGGAAGCATGGCATTATTGATAAAAATATAATGGTTTGAATAAATATCCTGATCTGTTCCAAAGCCTTCATAATTATTCTCGTTTTTGGCAGAAGCGTAGATCCAGCCTCTTTCAATTCTGTTGAAGGGTAACTCCTCACGATTGCTGGCCACGAGGTATTGCCTGAGTTCAGGACCGATTCCTTCAAGGAAATATCTTAAATGCCCTACTATGGGGAAATTATGTTTAATGCTGTGCTTCCGGTTGAAGAAAATATCTTTTAGCCCTAGTAAACTAAGAAAGATAAGAAGCCATCCCCACCAACTTATAGTTGCAAGGAAATCTAATACCGCAGTCATAATTACTGATTTAAATAATCTATAGCTATTTGTGACAAAGTTTTGACACCTAATAGCATTCCGCTTTCATCGATAAAGAAATCGGGGGTGTGATGAGGCGCCGGTTTAGTGGCGTTCAGAGGTTTTCCTCCAAGGAAAAAATAAAACCCGGGTATCTTTTCCTGGAAGAAAGAAAAATCTTCTCCCCCCGTTGTGGCTTTAACCAACTTTACCTTATCCTTTCCGGCAACTTTTTCAAGGGTGGGAAGCATTTGGCG
>NZ_DATCSO010000124.1:0-79919 GCF_036568425.1 Salegentibacter sp.
GCCCCAAGTAAAGAATCAATTGTAAAATTATATCAGTCGAATGTTCCAATCTTTGAAAAATACGGTATCGAAAGACAAATAAAAACTACGTTCGGGCGCACCGTCTCTATGAGCAAAGGCGCCTACCTGGTGATAGAACACACCGAAGCTATGCACGTTATAGACGTGAATAGCGGTAACCGTTCTAATAAATCTAAAAACCAGGAAGATACCGCATTGGAGGTGAACATGATAAGCGCCACCGAAATAGCCCGCCAGTTGCGATTACGTGATATGGGAGGGATAATCGTGGTTGACTTTATCGATATGAGCCGCGCCGAAAATCGCAAAGCTTTATTCGATCACCTTAAAAAAGAAATGAGCGACGACCGTGCAAAACACAAAATTTTGCCGCCAAGTAAATTCGGATTGATCCAAATTACAAGACAACGCGTACGGCCGGAAATGAATATTAAAACCCGGGAAACTAATCCCAATGGAAGTGGTGAAATTGAGGCACCCATACTTCTTATAAATAAAATAAAAACCGACCTGGAAAAACTCATCAAAAAAGATCATAAAAAGATCACGTTGAGTGCGCATCCATTTATTGCAGCCTTTTTAACTAAAGGCTTTCCATCACCCCGTTCGCAATGGTTTTTAGACCATAAGCGCTGGGTTAAAATTTTACCAAGAGACGCTTACACGTACATGGAGTATCACTTTCACGATAAAGAAGGGAAAGAGATAAAACTTTAAAACAAAACGCCTTTCGTTAATTCGGAAGGCGTTTTTTTATGACATCTGCTTAACCTAAGCATTTAAAATTTTAAGGCTTAAGTTTATTTGAATAGTTTCCATGGGATTTATACCTGCTTATTTCCCCGGATTCCCCTCTCTCAAATTTCAGGGTCTCTCCCAATTCCTTATCCTCTCTTATCCTTCTGAAAGTATCACCCTCAATGTGTTCATAAAAACTCATCGCCTCTGCTGGTGAAGAGGTTGGCAATCGCATCATCACTAGTTTGTTTCCCCAGGACCCAATATAAACTTCACTCGTCCAGGGACTGCTATCATAATAACCTACAAAATCATCCAGATTAACCTCCGTTGCGGTTTGTTCCTTATTTTCTATTTCATTCTCCCCTGTTTCAGTTTTAATCTTGTTTAAAATTGCATGGATTCCGGTTGCGTATTTTCCGGGATTTGTTCCATTGGCATTAATTAAAACCGCGTAAGTGCGTTTTGATTCAGGGTTAATAAGCAGAACAGACCGATAACCGGGACAACTTCCCCCATGACTAACCCAGGTGGTGCCATCGGGTCCTTTACTCACAGCAAACCCTAATCCCCAGGTCGTCTTCCAGTCCGGATCAGTCCAATGAACTCTTTGCATCATTTTTAATGTTGAAGGTTTTAAAATTTCAACAGCTGAGGTGTCTCTTAACCTTAATTGCCAGGCACCAAATTTTCCAAGGTCCTCAACATTGGAAGAAAATCCTGCTGCCGCCTGAACCCCTCCGGCATCAAAAAGCTGCAATTTATCCCGCGATCCATCTCTTTTTAATGGCCCATACCCCACTGCCAGCTCATCTCCATATTTATCTTCAGGCAGGTAGGTGTAAGTATTATCCAATCCCAGAGGATCAAGAATATTTTGCCGAACATATTCCTCATAAGCTATTCCTGAAACCTCTTCAACAACCTCTCCCAACAGAGTCAAGCCCAGGTTGCTATACTGAAAATAAGTAGAAGATGGATATAAGGTCTCCTGTTCTGAAAGCTCCTCTCTTATTTCTTCTGTTTCGGGAAAAGCAAAATCAGGACCAGTCCAGTATGAAAAATTTGATTCCCGTGGCAACCCAGAGGAATGGGTTAATATACTTCTAATGGTAATAGGTGTCGAGTCTTCAAATTGCTGTTCTAAATCATACCAGGGCAGTAAATCCTCTATTCTATCATCCAATCTCAGCTTGCCTTCATCATACAATTTCATCACGGCCACTGAAGTAAAAAGTTTAGAAATTGAACAGATACTGCATAAGGTCAAAACATCAGCTTTTATTTTATCATCAGGATTCGCAAACCCAAAAGCACCCGACCAGATTTTATTCTGATCTTCGGTTACACTGGCGATTATCGCCGGAAGTTTCTCATAATCTTTTTGGGCATCTAACCAAACTTCTATGAGCTGAATAGCTTCGTCATAATTTTTCTGGGCATTGGCAGAAAAAGTAAGCAAAAAGAGGGCAGTGAGTAAGAAATGTTTTTTCATATGGCTGGTATATAATTAATTCAGTTAAAATAAACCATTATACGTAATGATAAAAATGAGAGCGAAAAATAATTAAGTTTAGTTTTGATTAATTTTGCCTACAATGAAACCCGGACAAACTCATAAATCATATACTGTAAAAGAAGCAACAATCAAACTGATGCAGTTTTGCGCCTACCGTGACCGCTCTCACAAAGAAGTTGAAGAAAAATTAAGGGAAATGAATATGATCCCGGCAGCACAGGAACAGATCATTATTCAACTAATGCAGGAAGATTTTTTAAATGAAGAACGATTTGCCCGCAGTTTTGTAAGAGGTAAATTCAGAATAAAAAAATGGGGTAGAATAAAGATCAGGCAGGAACTTAAATTCCGGGAGATTTCATCTCCAATTATAAAACTTGCATTGACAGAAATTGAAGAGGAAACTTACCTAGAAACCCTGGAAGAATTAGCAATTAAAAAAGAAAGAACAATCAAGGATCACAACTCCTTTAAAAAAAAGAAAAAATTAGCTGATTTCCTGCTTCAAAAAGGTTACGAAGCTAATCTTGTATACGACATGGTGAATTCCTTTGTCAAATAGGCTTATTATGCCTCTCCGTGCGTTTTATAGCCCGTTCATTCTTATAGTCTATCCATCGCTGACCTTTCCATTTTCTCATATAATTATCAAAATGACGCATAAAGAGCAGGTTATAAACCGCCTTGGATAAATTTGCAGCATCCCTGGGAAATGCTCTTAGGCTCATTGAGAATCCTGGAGTAAGATATGTCATTTGGTGCCAGTAACCTTCAGGCATATATAGACACTCTCCGTGCTTAAGTTCGGTAACATACCCTTTTGCCTGAGCCAGGACCGGAAATTTTTTAAAATCGGGATTATTAAAGTCTATATCCTCTCTTGAAATCAAAGCGTGTGGTACTTTATAAAGATATTTTGTTTCTGAAGGCGGAAATAAAATACAGCGTTTTTTTCCGTGGAAGTGAAAGTGTAGAATATTAGCAAAATCTATATCATAATGCATAAACACTTTCGAGTTTTTGCCACCGAAAAATAAGGTAGGTAGCTTTTTTATGAATCGCAAACCAATATCAGGGAATTTAAAATCCTGTTGAAGCAAGGGCACTTCCTTGATTAAATGGTAAAGAAAAATACGGTAATTGGTAGGCTTTGAGTTTAGCAGATCTATATAGTCTGCCATTTTCATTTTTGTATGAGGCTCGTTGAATTTGTATTTTGAAGATATAGGCCTATCATCGTAAAGAGGCACTGTTTTATCCCCGGCCACTTTCTTGATAAACGGCAAATTCCATTTTTTATACGCCGGCCAATCTTCTATAAGATGCTCAATAACCACAGGTTTTTGTGGCTTTACATATTTTTCTAAAAAATCCTCCTTGGAGATTCGTTCTAGCCTCGGGATTTTAGTTAAATTCAATTGGTTTTTTGTCTTCATTATTCCTCTTCATTCAATTCCAGCATTCGCATGCCAATTCTCGTTATTATTTTTTGGCTATGTAGTTTTGGATTTGATCCTGCGGTTATGACATAAGACAATAAACAACGGTCTCAAAAAAGGTGGGAAATAAAAGGATTAATTATTCAATCAATTAATCTTCTTTTTTATTTTCATTGTCGGGCCTGTCATGTACCACGTTGTCCCCAGGAGTGTTATCTATTTTGCTTTTCAGCACATGAGTTTTCTTCTGGTATTTACCGCGCAAATCATCCATAACCGATTTATCCCAAAGTTTCACTCCCATAAAATATGAGGCTCTACCAATTAAATGGGCACTTACAGGTGCGGTAAGCAGCACAAATAGTATAATCACAAGAGCTCTGGAGGTGGTTGAAAGGTCGTTAAAATAAATTGCTGAAGAAATCAGCAAGAGGCCAACCCCTAAAGTAGCCGCTTTTGTGGTTACCGATATTCTAAGATAGGTGTCTGGCATTCTTACCATACCAATAGCAGCAAGCAGGATAAACAAGGTTCCTAATGTTATTAATATGACTATAATAATAGAAATCATTTCTTTCGGTTTCTTTTTTCAATGTAATAGGAAAATGCCACGGTACTTAAAAATGCAATAAGTGCGAGGATCATTGCTGTATCCATAAAAGTAGATCTCCCATGAACGATACTGTAAACAGCTATAATCCCAATTCCGGTAGTTATCAAAAGATCAAGGGCTATAACCTTATCGACAATGCTTGGGCCTCTAAAAAACCTGTAAAATATCAACAAGATAGAGAAGGCCAAAACAGGCAATATTACATAATATATATAGTCGTTTAATGTCATTTCTTAAAAATATCCAATAAGCGTTTTTCAAAACCATTTTTAATCCCCTGTATAAACTCTTCCTTATCTGTAATGTACATAGCGTGTACAAAAAGCACTTTCTTGTCGTTAGAAACATCCAGGCTAAGTGTGCCAGGAGTAAGTGAGATCATATTGGCCAGCAGGGTTATTCCAATATCAGATTGTATGTCGAGAGGCACTTTAACGATTCCAGGCCTCATTTTTAGATTTGGGGTACTCACTTCATATGCAACGTATAAATTAGCTTTTATCAGTTCAAATAAAAAATAAAACACGAAGGATATCAATTTAGGAACCAGCGTAAAATAATTGTACCTTCTCTTTTCCCTGCTTATTACCCAAAGTATGAAAAAGCTTAATACAAAACCGAAAATATAATTGTTAAACGCAAAATTTCCAGTTAGTGCAACCCAGATGAAGGTGAGTAATAAGTTTCCGACGAACCTGCTTTTCATTATTTGGGATTTTGAGCATTAAACACCGCATCAATATATAGCTGTTTATCCATTAGCTCCTGTGCCACCCGGGATGAAAGAATCTGGATATTTTCGGCGCCAAAACCAATGTACAGGGAGACAAAACTTAAGAAAACTATAGGCACAACAAAACCAATTTTTCGGGAATTCCCCATTTTATGAAAGTAATCAAATTTAATTCTTTCACGAATTTCTCCGGGGTTTTTCCAGAATACCTCTGCCCAAAGCTTAGCAATCACGACAAGAGTTATAAAACTGGCAAAAATTATAGCTGCCAGTCCCCAATAACTTTCAGTATTAAAACTCGCTGTAATGAGCGAAATTTTTGGCCAGAATCCGGATAAGGGAGGAATTCCTACAAGCGAGAATAAAGGAATAAAAATTAGCAGGCTCAATTTCGGGTAATCGCTGTAAAAACCACCCAGGACCCGCATACTGCTTGAGCCTTTTATCCTGTAAATAAGGCCGGTAATCATAAATAGGTTAGTTTTAACAATGATATCATGGATAAGATAGAAAATTGTACCTGCAATGGCAACTTCGGTGAACATTCCCAAACCAAGAATCATATAACCAATGTGACAAATGATGAGGTATGAAAAAACCTTTTTTATATTATTCTGAATAAGCGCTCCCACACCTCCACTAAACAATGTTAAAATTGCTATTACAAGCAGCATTTCATCCAGAAAGGCATCCCCAACAAAAATGAGGGTAAACACCCTGATTAGAGCATAAACCCCAACCTTGGTTAGCAAGCCTCCAAATATCGCTGAAACTGCTGATGGCGGTGTATGATAAGATGCCGGCAACCAGAAATAAAGCGGAAATACCGCAGCTTTTATCCCGAAACCAATTAAAAATAATATTGCAGTGATCTGTACCAAAGCCCTGTTTTCAACCTCAGCAACCTTAATCGCCAGGTCTGCCATATTTAAACTTCCCGTCAACCCATACAGGACTGCAATAGCAGTAAGAAAGATCATTGAAGCCAGGAAATTAAGGGTGAAATATTTTACCGCACCTTCCAACTGGGCTTTTTCTCCGCCCAGTGTGATTAAAACGAAAGAACTTATAATGATAATCTCAAACCATACGTAAAGATTGAAGATGTCTCCAGTAAGAAAAGCACCAATAAGGCCGAGCAATAGAAAATGAAAAATAGGGAAATACCCAAATTTTAGTCTATCCGGGATCATAGCCGATGCCGAGAAGATCGAAACGGCTAATCCTGCGATGGAGGTAAGTAACACCAGGGTTATCGAAAGAGAATCGGCAATAAAGGTGATACCAAAAGGTGCTTCCCAGCTTCCGGCCTGCAGGGTTTGAGTTCCGTTATTCCAGATAAAACTAAAAACATAGATCGTTAACCCCAAATGCAGGATACTTCCTAAAATACTAACAATCCGCTGTGCATTGATTCTGTACCAGAAAAACATTAAAAGAATGCTTAAAAGCAGTTGCAGCAATAACGGATATAGAATTAACTGTTGTGTCATGAATCTTCGTCGGTTGCGTTCATTTCGTCAAGGTCATCGGTCTTTACTACTTTATGCGCTCTTTTCACAAGAATAATAGCAAAAGACTGGAGGCCAAAACTAATTACGATAGCTGTTAAAATAAGTGCCTGCGGAACAGGATCGGCATAGGCTTCCAGAAAAACCTTGGACTCTTCAGGAATAATTGGTGGTGCCCCCTCTGTTATTCTTCCCAATAGAAAGATGAGCAGGTTAGCACCATTGCCAAGTAATATAATCCCAATAATAAGTTTAACCAGGCTACGGCGAAGGATCATATATATACCCGCAGCATAAAGTATCCCTATTATTATTGCAAAAAGTATTTCCATAAATTAAGCCGATTCTGATATTGTAAATATTATTGTTAAGGTGACTCCCACCACAACAAGGTATACCCCAATATCGAAAAAGAGGGCAGACCCCACATTTCCTATTACCGGGAAAGGATCAGGAAACCATAGACCGGTCATAAAGGGATCATCCAGGCCAATAACCGGAGCAATTCCGCTTAAAAAGGCCAAAGCAAGACCTACCGGCATTAGAAATCCAGGATGTATTTTGAGCAAATCTTTCGATTTTGCAAGTCCGTTGGCAAATGCATGCAATACAAAAGCTATGGCAGCAATAAGACCACCAACAAAACCTCCTCCGGGCAAATAATGCCCCCGCAGAAGAATAAATACAGAAAACACCAACAATACTGGTAAAAGGTAATTGGATGCTGTTTTTAAGATTAATGTCTTCATGTTGTGTTTTTTAATTAGGCCTGTCTGAACTTTTTACTCGTAATTTCAGCAAACCATATACACCAATCGCGGCAATTGCGAGCACCGAAATTTCTATCAAGGTATCTGTTCCTCTAAAGTCTACAAGAATAACATTTACTACATTTTTTCCATGCGCCATTATATATGCATTCTCGGCGTAATAATCTCCAATATCGCTGTTAACCGGTTCAGCTAAAACCTGCAAAGCTAACAGACTTATTAACCCCCCAAAAGTAAGAGACAAAATTCCATCACGAATTCTCATCTTATAGTCTGATAACACAAGGTATTTAGGCAACCTGTAAAGAACCAGTACAAAAAGAATAACCGTTAGGGTATCTATTGAAAACTGGGTCATTGCCAGATCGGGAGCACTGTAAAAAACAAACAGCAAACAAATGGCCAAACCAACCACACCCATCGCTGCAACAGCTCCAATGCGCGACCTGGTAAAAACGGTATAGAAAACTCCCGCAATAAGAATTATGGTTACTGCCAGTTCGTAAGCTGTTATCTGAGATAATTGTGTGTGATCTATTACAAGACGTGAATTTCCGATAAAGATATAGCCAACCAGAATTACCAGAAATAGTACTATGGTAGTTACGTAATTACGGAGATATCCATTTTGGAAAACATCTGTCCAGAATTTTGAAAATACTCCAAAAAGATAAGTTAGATTATTCAGGATACTTTCAGGAGAAACCGGTTCTAGTTTACCAATGCGGTTTTCAAGTTTTTCTGAAGGTTTCAGGATAAAATAAAGCAGGATCCCTACAACAATAGTGATTATACTTAACACCAGAACCGTATTAAAACCGTGCCACAAAGCCAGGTGAATATTTGAAGCATCTTTACCCAAGGCAGTAACAACCGGTTTCACCAGGGCTGACTCAATAAGAGCAGGGAATATTCCGAATAAAATTCCCAGAATTGCCAACAGCAATGGTGGTAACCACATCAGTGGGCCGGGCATCTTAACTTCGCTAAATTTTTCAGGCAATTTTCCTGTAAAAGGTTTTATTCCGGCAACAAAGCCGGCATAAAGCAATAAGATTTTAGTGAGTACTATCGCCGCAACAATAAGGATAACCAGACCTGTTGAATGCGTACTGGCTTCATACGTGAGTTCTTTTCCTAGGAAACCAATACTTGGTGGGATTCCGGCACTGGAAATCGCGGCCAGAAAGCCTGCTACAGCCAAAGGCATCATCACCTTTCTCAATCCTGCCAACACAGTTACGTTTCTTGTTCCAGTCTGAATATCTATAACCCCGGTAACCAGGAATAAGGTGGCTTTGTAAAGGGCATGCACGATTATAAAAACGGCCGCAGCCAGAAAGGCTGCTTGACTTCCAAGTCCGATTAGGAACACTAAAATACCAAGGGCTGAAATTGTGGAATAGGCCAACACCCCCTTAAGATCGGTGCGAAATAAAGTATGAATTGCCGAATATAACATGGTTATAGCACCCACAATAATAAGCGTGCTGTTCCAAAAGTTGGTGTCCCCTAACACAGGGGTGAAGCGCATTAATAAATAAACCCCGGCTTTTACCATAGTCGCGGAGTGCAAATAAGTAGACACCGGCGTTGGAGCCTTCATCGCCCCCGGTAACCAAAAATGAAACGGAAATTGCGCAGATTTTGTGAAGGCAGCTCCGAAAATAAAAATTACGGCAAGCATATAAAACTCATTTCCTGCAAGAGCCTCCTTCATCGTCATCATTTCGGTAATGCTGTAGGTTCCTGTCATACTACCAAGCAACAGGGCGCCAGAAAGTAAAGAAAAACCTCCAAATCCGGTAATACCTAAAGCGGTAAGTGCAGATTTTCTTGAGGCCTCACTCGTATTGTTAAATCCAATAAGAAAGAAAGAACTTATACTGGTAAGCTCCCAGAAAACAAACATTGAAATAATATTATCAGAAAGGACCAAACCTAACATTGCCCCCATAAAAACGCTCAAATAAGCATAAAAGCGATCGAGGTACTGATGATTTTTTAAATACGAAGAAGTGTAAACATATACCAGAAATCCAATTCCTGTTATCATTAGTGAGAACAGAAGCGAAAGCCCATCTAAACTAAATCCGAGGTTTACACCAAAAGACGGAATCCATTCATAAGTCTTGCTTACGATCTCTCCCGAGGCGATTCTTGGAATAAATGAAGCGAAGTAAATAAAAAGTGATAACGGGATTAGCGCAGAAACAACAGCCAATTTACCTTTAAAAAACTTTCCCGCGAAGGCCAGGAACAAAGCAAATAAAAACCCTAAAAGTATAGCTGTTAGCATATTTTTCTTTAAAATTCCGTTCTAAGCAAATATAGAAGATATTATTTAAGTTTAATAAGGAATATGGGGCATAAACTGAGGTTTTGCAAGGTTCTGAATTTAGATAATATTAAAAAAGTGAAAATTCAGCTACTTTCTTAAATAACTGAAAATTCATTAGCCCAAAATAAACAAATATTCCTCCCTCATGTCAAAATAGCAAGCAAGAATGCAATTACCCGACTCTGAAATATTTTGACAATTAAAAAGCCGAAGGAAATCCTTCGGCTTTTTAAAATTTTATACAGAAACAAAACCTAATCTGCGAGGATAATAGCCTTGTTGTCTTTCATTTCTAAAACCCCACCCTGAATCGGGTAATAAAGAACTTTTTCGCCTTCTTTTCTGAAATCAGAAGAAAGATCCTCTAAAAAATCCCTGCTTACGGTGGTAAGTCTAATCTCAACTTCACCTTTAGTTAATGTAGAAACGATAGGCGCGTGATCATTAAGCATCTGGAATTCACCATTTGCTCCGGGCACCTTTACCGCATCAACTTCGGCCTGAAGGACTACCGCTTCGGGGGTTACGATTTCTAATTGCATAGTTATCTAATGTTTTGAACTTCCGCAATCGCGGAAAGGCTTTTAGTCTTCTTCAGCAAGCATTTTCTCACCGGCCTCGATAGCTTCTTCTATTGAACCCTTAAGGTTAAAAGCAGCTTCAGGAAGATGATCCAATTCCCCATCCATAATCATATTAAAGCCTTTAATGGTTTCTTTAATATCTACAAGCACTCCTTTAAGTCCGGTAAACTGCTCGGCTACGTGGAAAGGCTGAGAAAGAAAACGCTGTACCCTTCTGGCACGAGACACCGCAAGTTTATCTTCTTCCGAAAGTTCTTCCATGCCAAGAATAGCAATAATATCCTGCAATTCCTTGTAGTGTTGCAGCAACTCCTTTACCCGTTGTGCACACTTATAATGTTCGTCTCCCAGAATTTCAGGAGTAAGAATTCTTGAAGTTGAATCAAGAGGATCTACTGCGGGGTAAATACCAAGTTCGGCGATCTTACGGGACAATACCGTAGTTGCATCCAGGTGGGCAAATGTTGTTGCCGGCGCCGGGTCGGTAAGGTCATCGGCAGGAACGTAAACAGCCTGCACTGAAGTAATCGATCCGTTTTTAGTTGAAGTAATACGCTCTTGCATTGCTCCCATCTCGGTAGCAAGGGTTGGCTGGTATCCTACCGCTGAAGGCATACGTCCAAGAAGTGCTGACACCTCCGAACCGGCCTGGGTAAATCGGAAAATGTTATCAACGAAGAAAAGTACATCTTTCCCCTGTCCTTCCCCGGCTCCGTCACGGAAGTATTCAGCAATGGTAAGACCAGAAAGGGCAACACGCGCACGTGCTCCAGGTGGCTCGTTCATTTGTCCAAATACGAAAGTAGCTTTAGACTCACGCATAGCGGCTTTATCTACTTTCTTAAGGTCCCAACCGCCTTCTTCCATAGAATGCATGAAGTCGTCACCATATTTTATAATACCAGATTCAAGCATTTCCCTAAGAAGGTCATTCCCTTCACGGGTACGCTCTCCAACTCCGGCAAATACAGAAAGACCACCATGGCCTTTAGCGATATTGTTAATCAATTCCTGAATAAGTACTGTTTTACCTACCCCGGCACCACCAAACAGCCCAATCTTACCACCTTTTGCATAAGGTTCAATAAGATCGATCACTTTGATCCCGGTAAATAAAACTTCAGTAGAAACAGATAAGTCCTCAAATTTAGGGGCATCCCGGTGAATTGGCAAACCATCTTCTCCGGTTTTAGGCAAGTTTCCAAGACCATCAATGGCATCTCCTACTACATTGAATAATCTTCCGTATACATCGCCACCAACAGGCATCTGGATAGGCGATCCGGTAGCAACCACCTCAACTCCACGGCTCAAACCATCGGTAGAATCCATAGAAACTGTTCTAACAGTTTCTTCACCAATGTGAGATTGAACCTCCAATACCAAAATGGAACCGTCTTTTCTTGTAATTTCCAAAGAGTCGTAGATCTTTGGTAAGTCAGTATTTTCTGAGTCGAACACGACGTCAACTACAGGACCAATAATCTGGGCAACTTTACCTGTTACTTTAGACATTATCTAATTCTTTAATGTTTAGTATTTAAAAAATCTTAAAAACACCGTCGGAAAATTATTTTAAGTAAAATTCCAAACAGGTTATTTTCAGGCTGCAAAGATAGTTTTTTCTTGATAAAATCATACCCCTGCTCAAATAACTTTTTGCCTTATAAACCGATACCTGCTAAAGGCAGATTATTCTTAATTCCTGCGGAAATCAGGCTATAGAAAAAAGCCTCTCAGATTTAAATCTAAAAGGCTTTTGTATATATTTATTATGAATATTTTATTCTACAGTAACCGATTTAGCCAAATTTCTAGGCTGATCTACATTCTTACCAAGCATCACTGCAATATGATATGATAACAACTGAAGCGGGATAGTAGTTAACAACGGAGTTAACAGCTCCATTGTCTCCGGGACTTCGATTACATGGTCTGCAAGATCTCTTACTTCCTCATCTCCCTGCGTAACCACAGCAATGATTTTTCCTTTCCTGGATTTTATTTCCTGGATATTGCTCACCACTTTTTCATAGTGCCCTTTTTTGGTTGCAATAACAATAACCGGCATCTGTTCATCAATTAAAGCAATAGGACCGTGCTTCATTTCAGCAGCAGGATAGCCTTCTGCGTGTATGTAAGATATTTCTTTCAATTTTAAAGCACCTTCAAGTGCCACCGGAAAATTAAAGCCTCTACCAAGATACAGGCAGTTTCTGGCGTCTTTATAAATATCGGCAATAAATTGTATCTTTTCGTTAGAATCAAGAGCAAGTTTTACCTTTTCCGGAATACGCTCCATCTCCTGAAGAAGAAGCATGAAATCTGGATGAGAAATCGTTCCTTTATGCTTGGCCAATTTAAGGGCCATTAACGTTAACACCGTAATTTGAGTTGTAAAAGCTTTGGTTGAAGCCACTCCAATCTCAGGCCCAGCGTGGGTATATGCTCCAGCATCAGTTTCACGTGAAATAGAAGAACCTACCACATTACAAACCCCAAAAACAAAAGCACCTTTTTCTTTGGCCAGTTTAATCGCCGCCATAGTATCGGCTGTTTCCCCACTTTGGGAAATAGCGATCACGACATCATTTTCAGAAATAATCGGGTTGCGATATCTGAATTCAGATGCGTATTCTACCTCAACGGGAATACGCGCAAGATCTTCAAAAATATATTCTGCCACCAGCCCGGCATGCCAGGAGGTTCCACAGGCAACTATTAAAATCCTCTTGGCGTTCGAGATTCTTTCAATATTATCATCTACCCCGGCCATTCTAATAATACCCTTATCGGCAAGCATTCTTCCACGGAAAGTATCACTTATGGCACTGGGTTGTTCGTATATCTCCTTCAGCATAAAGTGGTCGTAACCACCTTTTTCAATTTGCTCAAGATTGAGCTGAAGCTCCTGTACATAAGGATCTACGAGAGAATCATCTTTAATTTTTCTAACCTTCACCCCCTTATCGCGTCTTACTACAGCCATTTCCCCGTCTTCAAGGTAGATAGCATTGTTGGTATATTCAATAAATGGAGAAGCATCTGAAGCAATAAAGAATTCATCTTCTCCAACTCCTATGGCCAACGGGCTTCCTAAACGGGCAACAACTATCTCATTTGGTTTTCTTTTATCGAAAACAGCGATAGCATAAGCCCCCACGGTTTGGTTAAGCGCGATTTGAACGGCTTTCCCCAACTTCACACCTTCCTTGTTTGAAACATCTTCAATAAGATTTACAAGGACTTCGGTATCGGTATCGCTTTCAAAAGTATACCCACGGGTTTTTAGCTCTTTCTTAAGAGCATCATAGTTTTCAATGATCCCGTTGTGAATTATTACAAGATTCCCTGAATTTGAATAATGAGGATGAGAGTTCACATCGTTAGGAACTCCGTGTGTAGCCCATCGCGTATGTCCTATTCCAACATTTCCTTTAGTAGAAATTGAACTTTCAAGTTTTTCTTTTAAATCGGCAACTTTGCCTTTGGTTTTACAAAGTCTGAGTTCTTCTCCGTCATAAAGAGCGATTCCAGCACTATCGTAACCGCGATACTCCAGTCTCTGAAGTCCTTTGAGCACTACAGGATAAGCATCCCTATGCCCTATATAACCTACAATTCCGCACATAATTTAAGTTGTTGGTAATAAAGTTAAAGTTTTTTTTTATTCTGTGGTTTGAGTATAGTAAATCCGAAGTTTTGGCTGCTTGTCTTCATCTTCAACTGCACTCCCATAAAGAACCGTCCCCAGAGGTGCCAATACAGACATCGCAGGTACACGGGTTATTTCGCCACTACCTCTCACCGCAGAGTTAGCAGTTTCATTTATATTTTGGGTGATTACTAAACCAAGCTTAACATTCTCACCATCGTTATTGATAATTTCATTAACATGCTGAGTAAGATTTAAATTATATTTTATTCCGCTTCCATTTTCATTCCTTTCAAGAGGCTGTGAAAAGGTCTTCAGTGATTCTGAAGGGTCTTCAGGATTGAAGTCGCCAATAAATTGCTCAGCAAATGAATAATCAGCAATTATCCTGTTATTTTCCAGGTCATAGATATACAACCTGTCAGGCTCCTGGGCTCCCATCATAAGGTCCTGGTTTACATAAAACTGAAGATTAACCTCGTTGATGAGCCAGTTATTTTCTTTTAATTCTTCTAATACAGTGTCATCTTCAAAAAGCTCAATTACTGCCATACTTCCTTCACCACCTTTAAGGAAAATATTCTCATCCCCGTTTTCAGTATCTGCAGCAGTGATAGCCTGGATCACATCTTCAGGAAATTCACCTTCAAAAGTATTTACGGCATTACTACCAAATTTTAGTTGATAACTCCCTCCTTTTTCAAGCGTTTCAAGATCTCCGTCATCATTGGTTTCTTCTTCTTCGTAGGTGTAATATAAGTTCACATCACCTTCTCCCAGGTTTAAGAGCATTAGGCTACCTGGTTCATTATTCGCTTCGGCTTTAATAAAAAGGCCTCGAAAATAATCTCTAAAATTGTTATTATTACTCAATTCCGAAGAGCCTTCTTTGCTTATTATCTTCTGCTGAAAATAATCTACAGGCAATTTTATTCTCAAAGCAGGACCCGTTGTAGTGGTGTCGGCCTCTCCAACTTCATCGTAACCATAATTCACGATGGCTTCCGAAGAGGGCAGAAAATCATCATTTTCATAAAGTACATCCCCAACAAGGTTTTGTTCGATAAGACCCTGTTGATCTGAATAGTATTTCTGACGGCTCTGAAAATCGGCATCAGGATCAAAATCAGCTAAAAAATAACGTGATTCCTGAACTGAAAGCTTAAAACTACCTTCTCCAAAAATAGAATCAAGGCTATATTCTATATTTCCATCTTCATCACTTTCACCTTCGGTGCTATAAAAGGGTATAGTAAGCACTACACTGTCCAGCTTAGTATTATCTCCAAAACCAGGGTTGGTCGTAGTGAGTGAAAGCTGGCTAAAAATACTGGCTCTGGTTTCCCCATAAATGGGATCACTATAAACTCCAAGCAAATAATCTGATAGGTTATTGGTTTGTACCGAATTTATTTTTTTACTGTAAGTTTTAACTTCCAGCTCCCGCAATTCCACATCGGTAGGATTTTCAATTATTTCTCCTCCTACAGTACTAAACTCATCATCACATGCTACTAAAACAAAGCTCACAGCCATAAATGCTGCAATTTTGCCTGTCAATCTCTTAAAATTCATTCGGTATTATTTCTATTGGGGTAAAACTTTTTCGTTGTAAAAATCCTGATAAGCCTGGCTAAATTCTTCCCGGTTTTTATATGGAAGTATTGGTTTTTTAAGTTTGGTCATATAATCAAACAATTCTGCGGGGATTTCTTCACTGCCCTGTATAAGAGCATCAGAGTGATCGGCGGCGGTCTTCATCAGATTCACATAATTTGGATTTTTCAGGTGTTTCACATCCTGGTTTTCCATTCCGTCAAACAATACTTTATCCTGCATATCTTCACTTAAGGTTTCATCGAAACTTTGATTGTAAACCGAGGTCACAATTTTTGCATCGCTAAACAAGGGTTCATTTCCATAATAACGTCTTAGATAAAGAGGTAATAAGGAAGCAAGCCACCCATGGACATGAATAATATCGGGAGACCAGTTTAATTTTTTCACGGTTTCGATCACACCTTTAGCAAAAAAGATGGCGCGCTCGTCGTTATCATCGAAAAGTCTTCCATCTTCATCAGTAAGGGTAGCTTTTCGCTTAAAATAATCTTCGTTATCAATAAAGTAAACCTGCATCCTTTCTTTTGGTATTGAGGCCACTTTTATGATTAACGGCATATCGAGATCGTTAATTACCAAATTCATCCCAGAGAGCCGAATCACTTCGTGTAACTGGTGGCGACGTTCATTGATATTACCAAACCTGGGCATAAATATTCTAATTTGCCCCCCAAGGTTGTTTACCATTTTTGCGGCTTCAAAAGACGTGGATGATATTTCGGTTTCAGGTAGGTAAGGTATAACTTCAGACGAGACGTACAATATCCTCTTATCTTTCATAAATTGTTTGCTTTAATTGCAGTTGCGAATAAAAAACACGCAAAATTACAAAATTTTATGCAGATTGCCCTTAATATATTAAGTTTGCACGCTGTTAATTTTTTAATAATATGCAGATTTTTAAGGAAAAAGAGGCTCTTCAAACGGCCGTAAGCAAGCTTAAATCTCAAGGAAAAACCCTGGGATTAGTACCTACTATGGGAGCGCTTCACAAAGGACACCTCTCTCTGGTGGAGAACGCCGAGAAGGTCTGCGATCAGGTGTTGGTGAGCATTTTTGTGAATCCTACACAATTCAATAATCCCCAGGACCTTGAAAAATATCCGCGAGGCCTTCAGAAAGATATAGATTTACTGGAAAGCCTGAACCCAAACCTATGGGTTTTTGCCCCTACCGCCCACGAGTTATATGGGGATAATATCATCTCAGAAGAATTCAATTTTGGAAGTCTCGGCGAGGTAATGGAAGGGAAATTCCGGGCAGGACATTTTGACGGAGTTGGCACAGTCGTAAAAATGCTGTTTGAGATAGTAAAACCTCACAAAGCCTTCTTTGGACAGAAAGACTATCAGCAATTACAGATTATTCGTAAATTAACAAAGGTTCAGAATCTTCCGGTAGAGGTGGTTGGTTGCCCAATCCTTAGGGAGCCTAACGGATTGGCTCGTAGTTCAAGAAATGAACTTTTAGACCCAACACAACGGGAAAATGCTTCATTTATACACCAAACCCTACTGAAATCCAAGGAATTATTTGGCACAAAAAGTGTTAACTACATCACCGATTGGGTAAATGCTCAGTTCGAAAACCACCCATTTTTAAAGTTGGAATATTTCGAAATTGCTGATGCCTCAACCCTAAAAAAAATAAACCGAAAAAGAAAAGGCCAGGAATATCGTGCTTTTATCGCGGCCTATGCCGGGGAAGTTCGTTTAATTGACAATTTGGCTCTAAATTAATTAGAATTAGAAATGCAGGTACACGTAGTAAAATCCAAAATTCATCGCGTAAAAGTAACGGGCGCAGATCTTAATTATATTGGCAGCATAACAATTGATGAAGATCTAATGGATGCTGCAAACATCATTGAAGGAGAGAAAGTCCAGATCGTTAATAATAATAATGGGGAACGCCTTGAAACTTACGTTATTCCAGGGCCCAGAAATTCAGGTGAGATAACCCTAAATGGTGCAGCTGCAAGAAAAGTAGCTAAAGGCGATGTACTTATCCTAATAGCCTACGCCATCATGGATTTTGAAGAAGCTAAATCATTCAAGCCCTCACTGGTATTCCCAAACGAAGAAAATAACCTGTTGAGTTAATTTCTTTGAATAAGAAGAGCACTAAAATACTAAAGATTATTCTCCCCCTTCTACTCGGGTTTATTTTCATTTGGTATTCTCTTGGAAGCGCAACCCCCGAGGAACGACGGGAGCTTTTAGACAACATTATAAATGCCAATCCACTTTGGCTAATACTTTCTCTCATTTTTGGGACGCTTTCGCATATGTCCCGGGCTTATAGATGGCAATACATGCTCGAACCTATGGGCTACAAACCCCGTTTTGCAAATTCTTTTATGGCAGTTATGGCCGGTTATCTCGCTAATTTTGGAATTCCCAGGTCAGGGGAAGTTCTCAGGGCTGCCACGCTTTCCAGTTATGAGAAAGTCCCTTTCGAAAAAGCCTTCGGCACTATTATTTCTGAAAGGATTGCCGACATAGTAGTCATGCTTTTTATTATGGGTTTTACCCTCATCCTTCAAACAGAACACCTGCTCACTTATTTTAAAGCTAACGAGATAAATCCGCTAATTACTATCGCAATATTTTTTCTTCTTTTGCTTGTAGGGGTTGGAGGTATTTGGCTAATAAAACGCTCAAAACTACCTTTTCTTATCAAAATAAGAAAGATGGCCCAGGGTCTAGTCGAAGGTATGCGAAGCATTTTTAGAATGAGACAAAAATGGGCCTTCCTTTTTCACACGCTATTCATCTGGCTGATGTACATCCTAATGTTTTATGTGATAAGTTTCTCTGTTCCTGAAATGGTGCCCCCCGGAGCAGGGATGATGCTTGCCGCTTTTGTAGTTGGCTCATTGGCAATTTCAGCAACAAACGGTGGAATTGGCGTTTACCCGGTCGCAATTGGGGCAATTTTAGTGCTTTTTGGGATAAGTAAACAATCGGGCGAAGCCTTTGGCTGGCTCACCTGGGGCACACAAACCCTTTTAGTTCTGGTGCTAGGAGCACTCTCTTTCATTTTACTTCCTGTTTTCAACCGTAAGAATAATTGATTATATTGGGGTTACATAACCAATTTAACACCTATGATGAAAAAATTACTCTTAATGCTAGCATTCATTGCTCCGCTTTTCACATTTTCACAAACACTTTACAAAACAATTAACTCGGAGAAACTCGGGGAAGAAAGACAATTAAAAATTCAGTTGCCGCGAAACTATGAAGCAAATCCTGAAAAAATCTATCCTGTAATGATCGTTTTGGACGGGGATTACCTCTTTGAACCTGTCGCTGGAAATGTTGATTTTTATTCCTATTGGGAAGATATTCCGGAAATGATTGTTGTAGGCATCAATCAAGATGGCACCCGGGAATATGATGCCGCCTACAACGAAAGGAATTTTTTGCCTTCGGGTGATGGAGCAGCCTTTTTCGAATTCCTCGGAATGGAACTGATGCAATATTTAGACAATAATTATCGTACAACCGATTTCAGAGTTATTTTAGGCCACGATTTCACCTCTAACTTTATCAACTATTACCTCTTCAAGCCCAACCCGCTTTTTGATGCTTATATAAATCTTAGTCCGGATCTGGCCCCTCAAATGACCGAAAGAATCAGCACCTCTCTGGCTAAGTCTGAAACTAAAAAATGGTATTACCTGGCAACAGGTAGCGATGACATTCCCCAACTGAAAGAAAGAATCCTTTCCTTCGATAAGGAGTTAAAGACTTTAGACAATAAAATGCTTGAATACCATTTCGATAATTTTGAGAACACCACGCATTATTCTCTGGTAGGCAAAGCTATTCCATCAGCATTATCAAGTATGTTCAAAGTTTACAGCCCAATTTCTGTAAAAGAATATAATGAGATCCTGCTGCAGACTTCCATTTCACCTGTTCAATATTTAACGGAAAAATACCAAAGCATAAATAAACTCTTTCACGTAGAGAAACAAATAAGGCTCAACGATTTTATGGCAATATACAATGCCATTGAAAAAACCCGTCGCTGGGATGATTACCGGGAATTAAGCAAAATGGCAGAAACTCATTATCCGGGGACAATGTTAGCTACCTATTTTGAAGCTCGCTATGAAGAGGAAACAGGAAACCCGCGTAAAGCGATGCGCACCTATCAAAAAGCTTACGGACAGGAAAAAATTGCCTTCCTGAACACCGATTTTATGCTGGCTAAAGCCGATGCGATTAAAAAAGATTTCGGTTATTAGCATAAAAATTTCAGAAACTTAAATGGCTAAGGTAAAGACTACTTTTTACTGCCAGAACTGTGGCAGCCAATATTCAAAATGGCAGGGAAAATGTTCGGGCTGTGGGGAATGGAATACTATTGTAGAGGAATTGGTTCAAAAACCAGATCCAAAAGACTGGAAAACTCCCGCTTCCAAAGAATCCAAAAGAACAAACAAGCCCCTGAAAATTGCCGAAATCGAAACCTCTCCCGAAAACCGCTGGAAAACCTCAAACAATGAGTTAGACCGGGTTTTAGGTGGCGGTCTCGTGACCGGTTCTCTCACTTTGCTCGGTGGTGAACCCGGCATAGGGAAAAGCACCTTACTGCTTCAAATTTCGCTTCAGCTTAATTATAAAGTGCTGTATGTTTCCGGGGAAGAAAGTCAGCAGCAAATAAAAATGCGGGCTGAGCGAATCAATCCCAATCCCGCCAATTGCTACATATTAACCGAAACCAAGACTCAGAATATTTTTCGGCATATAGAAAGTGTGGAGCCGCAGGTGGTGATCATAGATTCCATTCAAACCCTACACAGCGATTACATAGAAAGTTCTCCCGGCAGTATTTCTCAAATAAGGGAATGTACCGCTGAATTAATAAAATTCGCCAAGGAAACCGATACTCCCGTAATTCTAATTGGTCACATCACCAAAGAAGGTAGTATTGCAGGACCAAAAGTTCTGGAACATATGGTAGATACCGTTCTTCAATTCGAAGGTGATAGAAATCATGTGTACCGAATCCTGCGTGCTCATAAAAACCGTTTTGGTTCTACTCACGAACTTGGAATTTACGAGATGCAGGGCAGTGGCCTCCGGGAAGTCACCAATCCTTCTGAAATTCTTATCTCTAAAAATGACGAAGACCTGAGTGGGACTGCAATTGCCGCTACTCTCGAAGGCATGCGTCCGTTAATGATCGAAATCCAGGCTTTAGTTAGTACTGCCGTATATGGCACTCCTCAACGCTCGGCAACCGGCTATAATGTAAAAAGACTGAATATGCTGCTGGCAGTGCTGGAAAAACGAGCGGGTTTCCGGTTGGGAGCAAAAGATGTCTTTCTCAATGTTACCGGAGGAATAAGTGTAGACGATCCAGCTATTGATCTGGCCGTGGTTGCAGCAATTCTTTCTTCCAATGAGGATATTGCCGTAGAAAAAGATATTTGCTTTGCTGCTGAAGTTGGTCTTGCAGGTGAAATAAGACCTGTAACCAAGGTAGAGCAGCGAATTATGGAAGCTGAAAAACTTGGTTTCGCTAAGATCATGATTGCTAAACAAAGTAAGATACCGAAAAACAATTTTACCATAGAGGTTATAAAAGCTGCTAAAATCGAAGATGTGGTGAGCCACCTCTTTGGCTAAAATGGCATAGTTCCTGCTTTAAAGTGGGCGACTATGAAAAAGACCTTGCAGATAAAAATACTATTAATCAGCCTTGTTTTATTAACTGCTGCCTGTTCCCAAATCAATAAAGCTTCCGATTTTATCACCAATCCAACAGCTAAGGAAAAATACCAGCGGGATTTTGATATTTCTGATGAGTTATTTCAGCTATGGCAATCCAGGGTAGAACTGGCCCTTATGGACAGCGTACATATTGAGCTCCCTTATGCTGAAACAGGAAAATTCTCTCCCCGGGATTTTCAGATCTACTCTTACGAAATAGAGCTACAAGCTGGAGAAATTCTCTCTTTTGAAGCTGAAACAGATTCGGTAAAAGAGATCATATTTATTGAACTTTATCGAAAGATAGGGGATTCTATTTCTCGATTTGAGAAAATCAAAACAGCAGACTTTCAGAAAAAGGAATTCAGCTTTGAACCTGAGGAGGCGGGAAATTATAAATTAGTGATTCAGCCTGAAATTGAGGCTAACACTTCATTTGTATTTAAGATTGAGAAAGAACCTGCTTATATTTTCCCGGTTTTGGCCGGCAAGAATAATTCCATTCAAAGTTACTGGGGCGCAACCCGCGACGGAGGAGCCAGAAGCCATGAAGGAATAGATATTTTCGCCAAACGCGGGACACCGGTTGTGGCAGCCACCGATGGAAGAATCACCTATACCGGCGAAAAAGGTTTAGGAGGGAAACAGGTTTGGCTTCGTGACAATAAAAGAAACCAATCTTTGTATTATGCTCATCTGGACAGTATTCATCCAGTTTCAGGAAAAGTGAAAACAGGTGACACTTTAGGCTATGTTGGGAATACCGGAAATGCCCGTACCACTCCGCCACATTTACATTTTGGAATTTATAAAAGCTACAGGGGCGCGATAGATCCGTTGAAATTTGTATTTCAAACCCCAAAGCTGGAGATCGAGGAATCTGCAGAAAAGCTTTTTCCCCGCAAACTATTGATCACTTCCTCAAAAGCTAATTTAAGAAACCGGCCCGATACCAGGAATTCAAAAGTGCTGAAGATTCTTAGCGCTAATGACACTTTGAATTTCCTCGGAAAATCTAAAGACTGGTATCACGTACGGACTTTTGAAGATAAAGCCGTCTTTATTCACCAGAGCCTCGTTAGTCCAATTTAAGGAGCCGGATTCGGAATTCGTTCGTGAACTGCGTTTATCTCTTCCACTATTTCTGGCGGAAGCTCCAAGTCTATACTGCCAATGTTTTCACCAAGTTGGTCCAGATTGGTCGCACCAATAATATTACTGGTCACAAAAGGCTGTTGATTTATAAAGGCAAGTGACATTTGAGCAAAACTCAGCCCGTGCTTTTTAGCGATTTCGCTGTATTCCCGGGTGGCCTTCACCGCCTGCTCATTCGAATATCTTTTATACTGCGGAAAGAGGTCTAACCTGCTGTTTTTCTTTATCCCATCCAAATGTTTCCCTGTTAAAACCCCCATTCCAAGCGGCGAATAAGGCAGATAACCCACCTTTTCGCGATGAAGAATTTCGGTTAAACCAATCTCATCTTTTCTGTTTAAAAGGTTATATGGATTTTGAACCGTGAGTACCCGTGGCAAGTCTTTTTTGCTTTCTTCAAGGAAACGCATTAACCCATAAGGGGTTTCATTAGAAAGACCTATATGTTTAATTTTTCCTTTTTTTACAAAATAATGGAGATTAGAAAGTACTTCCTCGAAGTTTTCCTGCCATTCTTCCTCTTCTGAAACTGAAAACCCCCTCTTACCAAAAAAGTTGGTTTGGCGTTCCGGCCAGTGTAACTGGTAAATATCAATCACATCGGTTTGCAGGCGTTTTAAGCTTTTATCGAGTGCATCTTCCAGGGTTTCCTTAGAATAATCCAGATTCTCCCGAATATGAGCTACGTATTCTCCCGGACCAACGATCTTTGACGCCAGAACGAGCTCATCTCTCCTTTTGGTTTTATTAAGCCAGGTCCCAATAATCTCTTCGGTTTTCCCTTGGGTTTCGGGGCGGGCGGGCACGGCATACATCTCGGCAGTGTCGAGGAAATTCACTCCTTTATCCAGGGCAAATTCAATTTGCTGGTGACCTTCGGCTTCAGTGTTTTGTTCTCCCCAGGTCATTGTGCCCAGGCATATTTTACTAACTTTTATATCGGTATTCGGTAGGTTGGTATATTTCATATTATAATTTCCAAAGGAATATTTATTCCTCTTCGTTTAGCAATTTGGTTACCTCGTCTAGCTTAGGAGTAAGGATAACCTCGATTCTCCTGTTTTTTGATCTTCCTTCGGCAGATTCATTTGTCGCAATTGGGGCATGTTCTCCACGTCCTGCTGCGGTAAGGTTTTGTGGATCAATATTCTGATTTTCTCTTAGAATTTGAACTATTGAAGTGGCTCTTTTGGTAGAAAGATCCCAGTTGTCTTTTAAAGCACCGCTTCCACCATATGGCACATCATCGGTATGGCCTTCTATAAGCACAGCAATATCAGGGTTTTGAGCCAAAACCTGACCTAACTGTTGTACTGCTTTTCTTCCTTCAGTATTTACGGCCCAGCTTCCTGAGCTAAATAGTAATTTGTTTTCCATAGAGACATATACTTTTCCATCTCTTTGCTCCACGCTTAGACCTTTTCCTTCAAAATTGGTAAGCGCCTTTGAAATTGCCTCTTTAAGCGCGTTCATTTTGGCATCTTTGGCTGCGATAAGTTCTTCCAGCTCATCAATTCTTCGGGATCTTGAATCCAAATCCCGTTGTAACCTGGCCAATCGGGCCTGTTCCCGGGCGAGTGCATTTTCTTTCTCTTCCAACTCTGCCAGAAGTTGACGGTTTTGACGGGAATTATCGGCAATGGCCGCCGAACTGTTTTCTTCAAGGGAATCATAAGAATCCTTAAGGCTTTCATAGTTTCTCCTATTTCTTGCCAACTCTTCTTTTAACCGATCTCTTTCTGCAACGACCTCAGCATAATTCTTTTTCAATGCTGAAAAGTCTTCATCGAGATTTTCATATTTATCCAGCTCGCTTTTAAGATTTCGGTTCTCCCGTTTTAAATCGGCGTGTTTGCTTTCAAGATCATTGTAAACTTTGGAAGATACGCAGGAGTTAAGGGAGAAAATTAAAACAAGCAGGAAGGCTGTTTTTTTCATGATTCAGGATTTTGGGAATTTTATTCAAGTTCGAGCAAAACAGGACAATGGTCACTGTGATATGCTTCAGGTAATATAACGGCCCGTTTCAATTTATCTTGTAAGGGTTCTGCCACTAAATTATAATCTATTCTCCAGCCTTTGTTATTGGCACGTGCATTGGCACGGTAACTCCACCAGGAATATTGATCAGGCTCAGCATTAAAATAACGGAATGAATCAATAAAACCACTCTTTAAGAAATTATCGAGCCACTCCCGTTCAACAGGTAAAAACCCTGAAACGTTTTTTAAACGAACAGGGTCGTGGATATCTATAGGCTGGTGGCAAATATTATAATCTCCACAAATTACCAAGTTAGGAACTTCCAGTTTAAGATTATCAATATATCGCTGAAAATCGTCCATATACTGGAGTTTATGTTCCAGACGATTGATATTTGTTCCTGAAGGCAGGTAAAGACTCATGACAGAAAAATCCTGGAAATCTACCCTAATATTTCGGCCTTCAAAATCCATATAATCAATCCCGGTACCAAATTCTACATTCCGGGGTTCGGCTTTGGATAGGATTGCCACGCCACTATAACCTTTTTTTTGTGCGGGATACCAGTAGTGATATGGGTAACCGGCTTCTTCAAAATCTTTGAGGTTAAGTTGTTCGGGCTGGGCTTTTATTTCCTGAAGGCAAACCACATCAGGGTCTACCTGCTGTACCCAATCTAAAAATCCTTTTCTGAGTGCCGCTCTTATTCCGTTTACGTTATAGGAAATAATCTTCATTTAATCTGTTTTGCTCAAAAATAAGCTTTCCTACAAAAACCACAAGGCATGAAATTTAATTAGAAAAAATACTGTTATTTTGAAGAGAGAGGTCTCTATTTAACGATAATTCGTTTCACCTTACCAACTTTCCTGGTCCCTACCCGCACCAGGTAAACTCCTCTGGCGGCATAGCTCATATCAAATTCATAAACATAGGCACTGCCATCAGTTATTATTTGATTTTCGACCATTTGCTGTCCGAGAATGTTATAAACGCTTATTCGCAAAGGCTGGTCGTAGGTCGTCTCCAGGATAGCCTTAAATTTTTGCTGATCCTGTGAAAGAATAATGAATTCTGCTTCTGAGAGAAGTAAATCTTCAATATCCAGCGTGCTATCAGTAATGGTTACGGTGTAATCATGAGTGGTACCATACTGCATAACAGAACAGGGTTCATTTAAATCACCACTCCATTGTGGATCTGTATCTCCGGCTCTAATCCTTAAAAGATGTTGGCCAAGCTGAGCATCTGCAGGAAGATCAAATTCAAAAGTTTCCCAGGCTTTATAACGGGTTAATGCCTGAGAGTCAATAACCAGTTCAGATTCCTCAAAAACCGCGTTATCATTAAAGTCAATCCACATCGAAAATTGTTCTCTTTCGTCGGCGACAAAAGAGGTTTGAACTGAAACTTCATAATTGCCTTCCGAGCGATCCAGAATAGTGGTTTGGTTAGTAAAATCAAAATAGCCATTACCGCAAGGAATGTTTTCATTTAAAATATCGCCTAGTTCAAAAGCCCAGATTCCATCTCCAAAGCTACAGTCACTCCCACGCGGAATACAATTCATACTAATAATTGTTTCTTCCTGAGAATCATTTTCAGGCTTGGTATCGGTCTCAAGCAAGGTACCGGCGGTTATTTCATACCATCCTGAATTGGAAAGATCTACAGTTTGAGAAAATGTAAAAACCTCATCTTCTCCAACACCCAAAACACCAGAAAACTCTTCTACCACACTAAAGTTATTCCCAAGCTGATAGCTAACCTGGAAACCTTCCTGGGGCATCCCTCCAAAATTTTCTATGGTAACAACTACGTCCTCCGTTGCATCCAGGAACTGTCCTGTTTCAGGAGAATCTATTGAACTAATCCCGATGTCATTTGGCGGAAGATGCAGTATAGTTTTTGTAAGTTCATCATTGCTCTCGTTCTCATCGGAGGCAAGATTAACACTAACGCTAATTTCGTAGGCTGCCCCGGCTTCAGAAAGATCTACAGTTTCACTAAAGCTGTACTCCAGCATTTCGGTACTTCCTAAATTCTCACTCACAGTTTCGGTAACTGTTTCTCCTGCATTCACAGTATAGCTTACCTCAAAATCTGATTGGGCATTTCTTCCCAGGTTCCTGATTCTGATGGTGATTTCTTCATTTTCTCCCAGGGTAGATTCTACAGGTGCTACCAGTTTTGTGAGTGCCAGATCATTATTATATTCCGGCGCGATCCTAAAGGTGCCTACCTGGTTAATACGCTGTTGCCCTTCAAATACTTCGCCTATGTACCAGAAAGTTAATCCGTCCTGTGCATCAACACTCATATGGGAGTAATCCCCATATCGATAACTGGGGTTAGGACTAATTCCTTCTATAATACTTTCCTCTTCCACCGTCATTATTCCTAAAGGATCTCCCTCAAACCTGCCGGTATAACGAAGCGAAGGCGGAATTGGCCGCTCGGGGCTGTCATCCAGAACGGTATATCCTAAACCTATATTCCCTTCAGCATCAATAGCGATACTTCCCCCAAACCTATCACTTTTATCCGGCGCATACGTACCTTCCTGATAGACTTGCCATGGAGCTCCATCCTGCCGCTGGCGAAGCTCATACCATCGCACTGCAGCATGTTCGGCTGCACTAGGCTCGACATCTACCACGAAGTTCATAACAACTGAGTTGTGAGTGCCAAACCTGCGGTATTGGGTTGCGTACATCATAGTGGCCTGCAAGGCGTCTATATCCGGGGCATCGAAGGGCTGGGATAAGTTTTTAAACGAGCCCCCATCAAAGGTGGAGTGAAAGGGGGAGACTCCTTCTGAAGGCCCGAGTTCCTGAGATTCAGAAATAGTCGAATTGCCGGGATTTTCCCAATCAACGTTAACCAGCCATAACTTCAAATGATCTTCATTAACTCCTTCCCAGGCATCATCCTGCATATAAACTATAGGGGAATTTCCCGGTGGAGGCAACTCTTTTCCATTCACATTGAAGCCGGCCGGGCTATAAAACCTGCTGGTTTTTATTCCCGGAAGCGGAAATCCAATAACCATGGCCGCTTCCCCCCTTAACATTTTATCTCGCTCCATTACGTAGATCACCTCGCTCTGGTCGGCAGTAGTATTATCTTTATTGGAGGTGAAATAATAACCATCAGACCAGACAGACATCTTTGGGTAATCGGGATACATCCCATTTGTAGGAAAACGATAGGTGTACCAACCGGAATTAACAGGATCAGGCCCTTGAGAAACGGCTATTAAAAAACTTCCCGGAAGCGTATCCATCTGGCTAATAACATATCTATCGGCATTTTCATCGTAAACAACAATTGGATCTCCTCCTCTTTCGTTTACAAATTCCCCTCCCAAACTTGCAAGGTCTGCCGGGGGTGTTAATTGGTTTCCGTTTTTATCGAATATTGAAAAAGCGGCGTTCCATGCATTTACATAATGATTAGGACCTGCTACTCCGGTAGGATCTGAAGGAGTCGCCCGGGTACTAGCCGCCTCAAAATTTAATTTTTTCCCGCCAGAAAGCTTAACATCTCCCATTTTACTCTGTCGTGCAGGATCTTCTCCCTTGGGCAGCCCTTTCCCCGGAACTATTTTGTTAATCCCTCGGTTTCGGGGATTAAAGAGTTTGTAATCTGTTGTAGGCGGAATTAACCTTGTTTTTGAAAATGCTGCAGATGACATTGCCTGAGCCGAATCTATATAAGTAGGCCCGGCCACTATTCTTTCCTGGGCAAGGGCAGCATATGGATATACATAGAACAACGCAATTAGTAATAGTAATTTTTTCATCTACAGGATTCTTGATATATTATTTAAAAATAATCATTATCAGGATAATAGAAACAAAAGAGGCACTTAATAAACTATTAAATGCCTCTTTTTTAAGTTTCAACTGAATTAATTAATACTTACTTCAACCATTTTTTGAAGTCGACTTCCTCTTTAATAAGAGTGGCCAACTCTGAAATTTTAACACGTTTTTGCTCCATGGTATCCCTATAGCGTAGCGTTACGGTCTTATCCTCTAAAGAATCGTGGTCTACAGTAATACAAAAGGGTGTTCCCACAGCATCCTGACGGCGATATCTACGGCCAATAGCATCTTTCTCATCATATTGCACCTGGAGATCCCATTTCAATTCGTCTATAATTTCCTGGGCAAGCTCTGGCAGACCATCTTTCTTGACCAACGGAAGCACAGCAGCCTTGGTAGGAGCCAGCACAGCAGGTAGTTTTAAAACCGTTCTACTGCTCCCATCTTCAAGTTGTTCTTCCTTTAGAGATGAAGAAAATACTGCAAGAAACATGCGGTCCAGACCAATGGATGTCTCAATTACGTAGGGCACATAATTCTCTTTAAGCTCAGGATCATAAAACCGCAGTTTTTTTCCTGAATGTTCTTCGTGAGCTTTCAGATCAAAATCAGTACGGGAATGAATTCCTTCCAGCTCTTTAAATCCGAAGGGGAAATTAAATTCTATATCTGTAGCAGCATTGGCATAATGAGCCATCTTCTCGTGGTCGTGAAAACGGTAGTTTTCTTTCCCTAAACCGAGGGAATCATGCCATTTCTGGCGGGTTTCTTTCCAGTGCTCAAACCATTTTAATTCTTCCCCCGGACGCACAAAAAATTGCATCTCCATTTGTTCAAACTCTCGCTGACGGAAGATAAACTGCCTGGCTACGATTTCATTTCTAAAAGCTTTCCCAATCTGTGCTATTCCAAAAGGAATTTTCATCCTTCCTGTTTTCTGAACATTTGAAAAGTTCACAAAAATCCCCTGAGCAGTCTCGGGCCGAAGGTATAAATCTGAAGCAGTTTCAGCCGAAGCGCCTAATTTCGTACCAAACATAAGGTTGAACTGCTTGACATTGGTCCAGTTTTTTGAACCGCTTTCAGGACAGGCTATTCCCAATTCTTCAATAAGGGCTTTTACATCGTCCAGGTCCTCTTCTGTCAAAGACTTAGCAAGTCTCTCCAGAATCTCTTTTTGTTCCTTGCGATAACGTATAACCCGCGGATTGGTAGTCACAAATTCCTCTTCATTAAAGGCATCACCAAAACGCTTTCTGGCTTTAGCAATTTCCTTCTCCGCCTTTTGATGGATCTTTTCGGCATAATCCTCCACCAGTACATCGGCACGGTAGCGTTTCTTAGAATCTTTATTATCAATAAGTGGATCGTTAAAAGCATCTACGTGGCCTGAGGCCTTCCAGGTGGTAGGATGCATCAAGATTGCGGCATCAAGGCCAACAATATTCTGATGTAGTTGCACCATGCTTTTCCACCAATAATCCTTGATGTTCTTTTTTAATTCGGCCCCGTTTTGTCCATAATCATAAACGGCACTTAATCCGTCATAAATTTCACTCGACGCAAAAATATACCCATACTCTTTAGCATGGGATATTACATTTTTAAATAAATCTTCTTGTTTTGCCATAGCGCAAAAATAAAAAAACCGCCCTGATATCGGTCAAGGCGGCCTTTGAAATTTAAATTTTTAATTACCGAAGGCTGAAAGATCCGGTTCCCAGCAATACATCTTCAGCATAGACATACACCTTATAGGTTCCTTCGAGCAGCTTATCTTCGTTGGTGTTAGCCAAAATACAAACATCAAGCTCGTTGTTTTCATAATAAACCTTAGATGCCGCACTATAAACCATGGGGCCGCCTTCGTGGTTAACTACAATTTCATCACCCACCAATTCATTTTCCGGGTTATAGACCTGAACATACATATTTCTTTCACCGGGTCCGGCAAGATCATTGGCAGTAATAGTGAAACAAGTTCTTATCTGGTCGATTCTTCGGGTGCGGTCGTTTTCCACCAACTTTCCGCTGTTTCTCACAATTACCCCTTCCCCTGAAAGGCTTGTGATCTTGAGTTGTGAAGCTCTATCTACTTTATTTGATAAAGCTTGATTTGTATTCTGAAGGGAATCTGAAAGTCTCGTTCTTTCCTGAAGGGCTAAGTTCGTGCTGTCCAGACTTGTAGCCATTCGTTGATTTTGGGCGCTTAAACTATCTACTACTCTGAATAATCTTTCCCTTTCTACCTTTAAATTTGAAATCTCCCGTTGAAGACGGGTATTCATCGCATAGGTTGCATCATAATCTTTAACCGAATCCAGTAGGCGCTCAATCCTATCGCGTGCGTTCACAAGATCCTGGTCCAACACCTCATTTTCTTCGATAGCCTCATCATATTTGACGATAAGGTCATTGAGTTCGTCTTCGATTACGGCTTTTTCCTTCTGGAGAATTGCCTTATTTTCTTTCTCTTCATTATAGAATTTCACCGTATAAATGCCCAGAACTACCAGGGCCACTGCCAGAATACCGGTTAAGACCTTTAAGGCTGTATTGTTCTTTTTTTCAGTCATCATGTAATAATATTTAATTTGTAAATTTAGGAATTTAGGAGGGCAAAAGACAAGATGTTAACAAATGTTTCGGGATTTACTTAATTTATTCTACCCAAAAGTTTGCAATTGCTGTGAAACCGAACTGGTGGCACACGAGCAAATTATCTGCACCTCTTGTCTGCACAAGCTCCCACTCACTAACTTTCACCTTGATAACGAGAACGCTACAAAAAAAGTATTTTCAGGGAGACTTAGTATTGAAAATGCCACTTCCTTATTGTATTTTAAGAAAAAGGGTATGGTACAACAGTTGATTCATAATCTCAAATATCGTGGAAACAAGGAAATAGGCTATTTCCTTGGCCAATGGCTTGGAGAAGAACTTGCAAAAATCCCAAAATATTCTCAAATAGATGCAGTCGTCCCGGTTCCACTTCACCGGAAAAAATTAAAGTCCCGCGGTTTTAACCAGGTTGAGGGTTTTGGAAAGGAGATCGCAAATAGCCTTGCAGCCCAATACATCGATGATGTTTTGGTAAAAAGATCAGCTTCTACTACTCAAACCCTAAAAAAAAGACTCAGCCGCTGGGGAAGTATTGCCGAAACTTTTATGATAGAAAACCCTGAAAAACTTGAAAACAAACATCTCCTGCTTGTAGACGACCTTATCACGACCGGCGCTACAATGGAGGCCTGTGTTTCAAAGCTTCAGAAAATAAATGGAGTAAAAATAAGCCTGGCAAGTATGGCAATTACCGATTGATGTTTGCAGGGAAAACTAAAATAATCGTTTCTTTGTCTAAAGATTCACCAACAAAATATGTTTAAACGAATTCCAAATTTTCTCCTTGTAGTTTTCCTGGCCCTGGCCCTGGCTTTGGTGCAATGTGCAAAAAAAGGCATGCCCGAAGGTGGCCCCGAAGATGAGGAACCGCCAAAATTTGTTAAGGCTAATCCAGAGAATTTCAGCACAAATTTTAAGAGCGATGAGATACGGATATATTTCAACGAATACATCAAACTCAATAAACCTCAGGAACAAATTATTATCTCGCCTCCAATGGATCCAAAACCTACCATCCTACCACTGGGAAGCGCGAGAAAGGATATTAGGATCGAGATCTTTGATACCCTTCAGGAAAATACCACTTATACCATCAACTTCGGAAAAAGTATAGTGGATAACAACGAAGGAAATGAATTAGATTATTTTAAATACGTTTTTTCTACCGGAGATTATCTTGATTCATTATCAGTTACTGGAACTGTTAATGATGCCTCCCTGAAGGAACTGGCAGAACCGGTTTCGATATTTTTGTACGAGATAGATTCCACTTATTCAGACTCTATTGTTTATAAGGAAAACCCAAGATATGTAACCTATTCCAAAGACAGCATTTTCACTTTTGAACTCGAAAACCTAAAGGCAGGAACTTATAAAATGGTTGCGATTCAGGATAAAAATGCTAATTATAAATTTAATCCCAATTCGGAGAAAATCGGATTTATTGAAAGCCCAATTAGTCTTCCAACCGATACCAGCTACCATATTACCCTTTTTAAAGAAGAACTTGAATTCAGTGTAAAAAGACCAAAATTGTTAAAAGGAAACCAGATCCTGTTTGGCTATGAAGGGGTCGCAGATTTGGATAGCCTGGAGATCAATATTTTAAACCCAAAACCGGAAGATTTTCGCGCAAGGATTGTTAAAGACCCGAAGACCGATACACTTTATTACTGGTACAATCAAAAACCGGAATCTGACAGCCTTTCGTTTGAAATTGTGAGTCCCATAAAGAGGGATACACTCTTTACAAAAATATCTGAACTAGAACGCGATACTCTAAAAGTTACTACTGAACCCAGCGGAACAATTGAATTCAATCAGGTTTTTAAATTCAGGGCAAATACTCCCCTGGTCCAAAGTAATCCAGACCTGATAAGAATTCTCAATAAAGACTCTGTAGAAGTGAATTTTTCAGCAGAACTATTTCCTATTAAAAACGAATTACAACTTCAATTTGAAAAAGAGGAAAACAACACATACAAGGTGCTTGCATTACCCGGAGCTCTAACCGACCTCTTCGGTAAAACGAACGACACCATCAATCAGCAAATTTCTACGAAACCCTATTCCGAATACGGTAGTGTGGTATTAAGACTTCAGAATGTAAACCGCTTCCCAATAATCGCACAATTAACTAACCTGGAAGGGGAAGTCCAGGCCGAAAAGTTTTCAGAAAATAAAACAAGCTTCAATTTCAGATTTTTGAAACCGGCAAAATATCTGGTAAGGCTTATTATTGATGATAACGGAAATCAAAAGTGGGATACTGGGAATTACCTGGAAAAACGTCAACCAGAAAAGATTTTTTACCACCGCGATACCCTGGAAGTTCGCTCAAACTGGGATTTGAACGAAAGTTTTATTTTAAAGTAAATTCATCCCGATCCTGAAGAAATTTTAACTGCTTCCTGGTTTTCTCCAGGTGATCCTTATCAAGGCTAACTTCCTCAACAAAGGGCATTTCCCTGTTTTCTCCGGTTAAGTTTTCTCCCAAACAATCATAAGCCGCGCTGTGTCCAGAATAATCATGTCCGCCACCATCGGTGCCGGTTCGGTTTATTCCAATACAATAGCTCATATTTTCAATGGCTCTAGCCTTCAACAAGGCATCCCAGGCCGCCACCCTTTTATCGGGCCAGTTGGCCACATAGATAAGGAGATCGTAATCTTCGGTATTTCGGGACCATACAGGGAAACGAAGATCATAACAAATAAGCGGACAGATCTTCCAGCCTTTATACGAAACTATTAATCGGTCTTCGCCGGCGGTATAGGTTCTATCTTCTTTAGCTAAAGTAAAAGTATGCCGCTTGTCGTAAGATTTATAACTACCGTCTGGATAGACAAAAAACAAGCGATTATAGTATTTTCCGTCTTCAGTAATAATAAGGCTTCCGGTGACTGCAGCATCTTTTAGGCTTGCCATTTCCACCATCCAATTAAAACTCAGACCGTCATTTCTTTCAGCTAATTTTTCAGCATTCATACTGAAACCGGTAGTAAACATTTCGGGTAGAATTATAAGGTCTACCTCATCTGAAAGCGCTTTGATTTCTTTTGAAAACAAACTGCGATTAGCCTGTGGGTCTTCCCATTTAAGGTCTACTTGTAATAAAGCTGTATTTAGTGTCTTACTCATACTTTAAAATTATCAATTTTTAAACAACTCATCCTAATTACATGTTAAACAATTGCAGAAAAAAAGGCTATTAGATAGCTTTAACATATAAAATATACAAAAGATGAAACTAACTACCTTATTGAATAAAGACACTTACACCCCCGATACACAGAGAGCACTTATTTCAGGGATATTGGGAGGTCTTGCTGGAACAGCTGTAAAAAGTATAGTGGAACACTATCTTCCGGTGAGAAAAGTTGAACAACGCTCGGCACAGATTAAAATTTTAGATGATCTTTCAACCAAAATTACCGGTGGCCCGATAAGTGTCGAAAACGAAGCTCTTGCCGAGCAACTCGTGAATTTTCCTGTTGGTGCAAGTGTAGGTGCCGCCTACGGCTACGGCAAAAAAGATAAAGATGAATTGAAAGTCTTTGATGGAGTTATCCTTGGTAGCACCACCTGGTTCACTACTCATGAAACTTCACTTCCTTTGATGGGCCTTGAAGAAAACCCAAAAGACATTCCTATTAAAACCCAGGCTAACGAACTCTTTGCGCATGTTATGTTTGGAATAACTACTGAATTGGTGAGAAGTTTTGTTAGTAAAAAGCTGAAAAACAGGTAGTTTATTTTTCCAGATGTTCAAGCATTCGCCGAATCCTGTCTTCCAGTTTTTCTGAAGAAAGTTTCTCCCGAAGCCGGTCGGTAATTATAGGAAAGGAAAAGGGCGTGGGTTTTTCGCAGTCTTTCCAAACGAACGTTTGAGCAGCAATTCTCTTCAGGACCCTCCTCAACCGACCTTCTTCCAGCTGATGCTCAAAGGTTTCACGAAATGCCTGCTGGTAAAGTAAATTTCCTTCCTCATAATCCCTGAATACGCTAAACAACAACTGTGAATTGCTTTGAAGATGTTTGCTCTTTATCAGTTTATTAGGATAGCCTGTAAAGACCATTCCCGCAATCACCGCTATATCTCTAAATTTTCTTCGAGCCATTTCTGTCGCATTCAAACTCTTATAAAGATCGTCCATTAAATACTCCGAAGAAAACAAGTCATTATCTATCACTTGTTGCATGTCGACCTGTTGCTCTGAAAGCAGTTCAAAGCCATAATCATTGAAGGCGATCGAAAAAGTAATTGGCATAAGCAAACTAATACGATAGGCCATCAAACTTCCCAATGCCTCGTGCACAAACCTTCCTTCAAACGGATAAAATATGGCGTGATAACCTTCCCGGGTTTTAAAAGTTTCGATGAGGAATTCCTCTTTTCGTGGAATTACAGATTCTTTTTGTTGTCTCTTTAAAATAGGTTGTAAAGCCTGTAATTCCGGTGATCTTTTCTTGCCTGAAGACACCGATTCAGCTGCTGCATACATTTCTTCCCGAAGCAGTTCACTCATCTGCGCCGAAAAGGTCATTCTACCTCCTGCCCAGCTGGGAACTTTGGATGTTTTTTGTTTCGAAGCCTTCACCAACACCTGCATATTTTTAATGCGTATCAACTCAAGGTTTCGTCCGGCGAAAGTGAAAACGTCCCCGGGATTAAGCTTAGAAATGAACCACTCCTCAATGGTACCAATATATCCACCTTTCAGGTATTTAACGCTAAGAACTGCATCGCTTACAATAGTGCCAATCTGTAACCTGTGTCTCATCGCGACCCCCCGGTTATTCACTTTAAACCGACCATCATCTTCAATTTCCACTTTTTTATATTCATCGTAAGCTTGCAGACTCTGACTTCCTTTCGTGATAAAATTCAAGACCCAGCGCCAGTCCTCTTCGGTAATTCCCTGGAAACAGAAAGTAGATTTCACTTCCGGCCATATTTCCTTCGGGAAGAATCCGTTGGAAACCGCAAGGGTGGTGAGGTATTGCACCAGCACATCAAAACTAAGCAGGTAGGGAATCCTGTCTTCCACGGCCATTGTTTTTACCGCTTTTTGTAAAGCTGAAGCCTCAATAAGTTCGATAGCGTGGGTAGGCAAAAAATGGATCACGCTTTCCTCTCCCGGTCTGTGCCCGCTTCGCCCGGCCCGCTGTAAAAACCTGGCAACTCCTTTTGGACCTCCTATCTGAATTATGGTTTCCACCGGGGCAAAATCGACTCCCAGATCAAGACTGGAAGTGGCCACCACGGCTTTTAGACTTTCATTGCGGATAGCCTGTTCCACCCATAGGCGGGTTTCCTTATTGATGCTTCCATGGTGCATGGCTAATTCACCGGCGAATTCAGGATATTTATGAATGAGTTTTTGAAACCATAATTCACACTGGGATCGGGTGTTGGTAAAAAGCAGCGTTGTCCTGGAATTTTTAATAATGGGGACAACCTCATCTATTAAATGCAATCCAAGATGCCCCCGCCAGGGAAATCGCTCCATTTTATCGGGAATAATAGACTGAACTTTTATCTTCTTTTTAATATTCGCTTTGATCAAAACCGAATTCTGAAAAGCTTCAGAATTGGGCCCCAGTAAAACCTCCCTGGCCTGCTCTAAATTTCCAATAGTTGCTGAAATCCCCCAAATACATAAATCCTTTGAAACCTTTTTTAAACGTGAAAGAGCCAGTTCCATTTGCACTCCTCTTTTTGTTCCCAGCAATTCATGCCATTCGTCTACCACAACGGCATTGACATCTTTGAACGTATTATCATAGTTTTTTGAAGAAAGCAATAACTGCAAACTTTCTGGTGTGGTAATTAACAAATCCGGCATTGATTTTTTTTGCGCTGCTCTTTGTTTTTGAGGAGTGTCTCCTGTGCGAATACCTACCGTTAATCCGCTACCGGTTTCATCTGCAAAGCGTCGGGCTGCCTGTTCAATTTCTACCGAAAGTGCACGAAGAGGCGTGATCCAGATCGCTTTCAGGCCTTTTTTATGCTGAGTTTTATATTCAGGATTGTTTTTTAAATACTCCAGCACAATGGGAATCCAAAGGGCATAGGTTTTCCCACTACCTGTAGGAGCATTAAGAAGTCCGTTCTTCCCCTGCAAAAAAGCCGTCCAGGTTTGCTTTTGGAATGGAAAAGCTTTCCAGCCTTGCTGCTCAAACCAGGTTACTGCTATATTGATTAATTGATTTCTGTTCATGTTTTTACCCTTCCTTCAGAGGAGCTTTCACAATCCAATTTATTTACTAAACACAAGGCTCCCCTCCCTGGCAAGGAGGGGATGTCCGCCAGTACAGGGGGTGCTCAGTGGTTCTACTACGGTATCAAAGCCTTCAGCTCTCCCAACGTATTTGCCTCATGAATGTTTTTATCAGTGCGCCAGCGTACCATCCTCGGAAACCGGGTGGCCACTCCACTTTTATGGCGTTTGGATTCTGCAATACCTTCAAATGCGATCTCAAAAACCTGGTGTGGCGTTACACTTCTAACAGGCCCAAAGCGCTCCAGGGTATTTTTCCTTATCCAGGCATCAAGTTTTCTGAATTCACCATCGGTAAGGCCAGAATATGCTTTGGCAAAAGTTACCAGTTCCTTTCTCTCATCATCCCATAAACCAAAAGTATAATCAGTATAGAGGTTGCTTCTTCTACCATGACCACGCATTGCGTAAGTGAGTACGGCATCTACAGTTAGCGGATCGACTTTCCATTTCCACCAATCACCTTTTTTTCTTCCCACCAGATAAGGAGAGTCTAATCGCTTCAGCATCAATCCTTCCGATTTCTCTTCCCGGGCTCTTTCTCTTTCTTCAGCAACTTCAGACCAGGATTGGAAGGAAATCCTTTCAGATAAATGAAAAGGAATATCTTCAGGGGACACCTCAGCATAGAGCAACTCAAGGATTTCCCGCCTTTCAGCAAAAGGATGATTTCTGATATCTTTCCCCTTCCATTCCAACACATCATAAGCTTTAAGAATAACCGGAGTCTTTTTAAGCAGGTTCTTGCTAATATTTTTTCGTCCAATTCGGGTTTGAAGATCCTTAAAGCTGCCTATTTGTCCATTGGGAAAGGAAAGAATCTCGCCGTCCAAAACGGTTCCATTAGGAATTGGTCCAATAAATTCCTGAAACTCCGGGTATTTATCGGTAACCAGTTCTTCGCCACGGCTCCAGACGAATAATTCATCCTTGCGCACAATCACCTGCGATCGGATGCCATCCCATTTATGCTCGGCGCTCCATTGGGAGACATCGCCCAGTTCCTCCACATCACCGTCTATGGCGTAGGCCAGGTAAAAAGGGTAAGGTTTTGAAAGATAGTCTCCCTCGTTTTCCTCGAGGATAAGGCTTGAAAAGCTTGTTTTTGAAGGCTCCCAGTTACCCATCATCTTATAGGCGAGGATATCTTCATCTATATTGGTAGCGCGGGAAAGAGCCCGGGTCATTAATTTTTGACTGACTCCTATCCTGAAACTTCCTGTGATAAGTTTGGTAAAAACAAATCGCTCATAATAATTCAATGCTAACCAATTCTCATACAGGTATTGCTTTTTTTCCTCTTCACGTTGGGCTTTGAGATCGATTATTTCCTGAAGAAACTGACTCAAACTCTTTTCTGAAGATTCTTTTGCAGGAGGAATTACCAGAGCAATGGTTTCGGCCAGATCTCCTACTATATGGTAGGATTCCTCAAAAAGCCAAAGCGGAATTTTGGCCAATTCTGAAGCCCAATTTCGCATTAGGGTGGTATTTACAGGTCTTGGCGGACGGCGGTGAGAAAGAATTGCAATGGTCCAGACCTTATCCTTATCTGGAGCCGATTTGAAATATTCGGTAAGTGCCTCAACTTTCAATGAGGTTTTATTTGTGGTGTCTAAGGTTTTAATTAAAGCTGCGAATCTCTTCATATTCTGTCGGTTATCACAAAGGCTGCCCTCTAATTATGTTGTTCTTTTTTTGTCTCCATCTCTCCCCTTTCTCCCTCGAATTGTGTCTCTACAGTCCTGGCATCGTAGCCTTGCTCGCATAGAAACCGAGAAAAGATATCCGTGTAACCGTGTGTACAGATTATTTTTTCGGCTTCAGTAGCTTTAATGGATTTTAGCAATCCCTGCCAGTCACAATGATCGGAAAGAACAAAACCACGATCAATAGCACGCCTTCTTCTTGCACCTCTAAAGGTCATCCAGCCGCTTGCTGATCCCGTGACATAAGGCGTCATTTTTTTTATCCAGGAAGAACCGTGCGCACTTGGAGGTGCTATCACCATATTCCCTTTTATTTCTTCCTTTTTAACATCGCGGGTAATCCTGGTTGTTTCAGGTAGGTCTAACTGAGGCCGGAGTACTTCTGTCATATTCTCTATTGCACCATGGGTGTAAATTTTTCCTATGGAAGGGTCTAAATGCTTTAACAGGCGCTGGGCCTTCCCCAGGGAATATCCAAAAAGCACCGAAGTTCTTCCATCTTCCCTGTTTTGTTGCCACCAGGAGTTGATCTCATCAAAGACTTCTTTCTGGGGTTGCCATTTAAAAGCGGGTAATCCAAAAGTACATTCAGTTATAAAAGTATGGCACTTTAAAGGTTCAAAGGGTACAGCGACCCCATCATCTTCATCTTTATAATCTCCGCTAAAAACCCAAACTTCACCTTTATATTCCACTCTAATCTGAGAAGAGCCAATAATATGACCGGCCGGATGAAGAGCGAATTTCACTCCGTTTATGGTGAAAGTCTCGTTCCATTCCTTTCCTGAGACTTCTATGTCTCCCAACCGGTGTTTTATGATTGGTATATTGCTGTGATGGGTTATATATTTTTTATGCCCCCAACGGGAATGATCGGCGTGGCCATGAGAAATAATAGCTTTATCTACCGGCTTCCAGGGGTCGAGATAGACATCTGCAATGGCACAATAAATACCTTTATCATCAAATACTAGAAGGGGTTTTTCCATTTTTCTTCAGGGCTTATGACTGAAATTACCCAAATTGCATTTCATATAAAAAGGATTAAGAAAAGATTAGCGAAAATCCAAACATCTGTACTTTTTAGCAGACTTTTAAAAGAAAAAGCTTCAGGCTTTAGCTATATTTGTAATATAAAACATAATCAAATGTCAATTTCAGATTTATTTGGATCGGGGGAACATCTCAGAAATATTAACCATTTTGCCTGCATTGTCAATTTGGCAAGTGTGGATGGAGAGATTAATGAGCAAGAAGAAATTCTTTTAAAAAGTTTTGCCAATAAAATGGACATTACCGAAACGGAATATAAAACGGTAATTAGAAACCCAAAGGAATTTAATGTTAGTCCTTGCAATAGTGTGGAACAGCGCCTGGAGCGCCTGCATGATCTTTTTAAAATCATTTTCGCCGACAGTAAAATTGACCAGGAAGAAGAGGAATTGATTAAACGTTATGCCATTGGCCTGGGCTTTTCCAGCGAAGCTTCTGAGTCTATCATCAAACGTTCTATCCAGATCTTCACTGGACAAATAAGTTTTGAAGACTACAGATTTCTTCTTGATAGAAAAGATTAAAACCTAATTAAGATTAGGCATAAAAAATCCCACAAAAGTGGGATTTTTTCATTTTAAATCTGGATTGGTTCTATTGGAATTCTCTCATGAATTCTTCGGCTTTTTCAACCATGTTTTTACTTCCGGCAAAAAATGGTGCCCGCTGGTGCAACTCGGTTGGTTGGATATCCATTATTCTGGAAAAACCATTACTGGCTTTGCCTCCGGCCTGTTCAATAATATAGGCCATAGGATTGCATTCATAGAGAAGCCTTAATTTGCCATTAGACGCTTTGGAGCTTTTAGGGTAAATAAATATTCCCCCTTTGATCATATTTCTATGAATATCAGAAACCATAGAACCAATATACCTTGAAGTATAAGGTCTGTCTTCCTCTTCCTCCTGGCAATATTTGATATATTTTTTTACTCCTTCAGGAAAATGAACATAGTTCCCCTCGTTAATCGAATAAATGCTTCCGTTGTCAGGAAACTTCATGTCGGGATGTGAGAGATACCATGACCCAAGGGCAGGATTCAGGGTAAAACCATTCACCCCATGACCAGTGGTATAAACCAGCATTGTAGAGGTTCCGTAGATAATATAGCCGGCAGCTACCTGTTTATTCCCGGGCTGGAGAAAGTCTTCTTTGGTTGCAGGGGTGCCAATAGGCGTAACACGGCGATATACCGAAAAAATAGTTCCTACAGAGACATTCACATCAATATTAGAACTGCCGTCAAGAGGATCCATTAAGACCACATATTTATTTTTATGATCGTTATTACAACCTGCAATTGTTATAAAATCATCGTTTTCTTCGGAAGCAATCCCACAAACGATCTCCCGGTTGGTAAGGGTTTGTATAAATTTCTGGTTGGCATAGACATCCAGTTTTTGCTGGTCTTCGCCCTGTATATTGGTTTCGCCATAAGCCCCGATAATATCAACCAATCCGGCTTTGTTCACTTCGTGGTTTACCACTTTTGCCGCGAGCCGTATGGAGTTGATCAACCTGGAAAGTTCTCCTGAAGAATAAGGGAAATCTGCCTGATTATCTATTATAAATTCCCCTAGGGTTTGATATTGTTTAGCCATCATTTTGATTTTGTAGGTCAAAAATATTTAAAATAAACACCAGCTACAACGTTTTCGTAAATTATATATTGGAAGTTGTACTTTTGTCTTAAATAAAAGACGAAATGGACTATACTATCAGAAAAGCAGCTCCCGAAGACATGCCGGCAGTTCTGGAGCTCATCCAGGAGCTTGCCGAATTCGAAAAAGAACCAGATGCCGTAATACTTACAGCCGATGACCTAATAAGGGATGGATTTGGCGAAAATCCATCTTTTATATGTTTTGTTGCTGAAGTCAATGGCAAAATAGAAGGTATGGCACTTTGTTATTACCGCTATTCAACCTGGAAAGGAAAAACCGTACATCTGGAGGACCTGGTAATCAGGAAAGAGTTCAGACAGAAAGGTTTAGGAAAAGCCCTCTATACCAAGGTTATTGAATATGCTAAAAAACAAGGAGTTAAACGGGTAGAATGGGTAGTGTTGGACTGGAATACTCCGGCAAAAAATTTCTACACCAAAAGTGGAGCTTTTGTCTTTGATGATTGGTGCACTGTACAAATGGATGAACAGGCGATGAATGAATACCTAAAAAACGCACGTTAATTTAAAGCTAAGCCCCGGCATAATTAATAAATCTATTCCTAATTTTGAATAATAACCAACTTTAAAATCAGAAACTATGAGTGTCGATTACAGTATCAGGGAAGCTAAACGCGAAGATATGCCCGCGGTTCTTGAACTTATAAAAGAACTGGCTGAATACGAAAATGCCGCCGATGAAGTAGAGATACATCTGGACGATTTGATAAAGGAAGGTTTTGAGGAGAAACATTTTAAGTGCTTTGTAGCCGATGTTGAAGGTAGAATCGAAGGAATGGCCTTGGTCTATTTCCGCTTCTCTACCTGGAAAGGTCGTACCGTCCACCTTGAAGACCTTATTGTACGCAAAAAAATGCGCGGTACCGGTCTTGGTGGTGCTCTTTACAACCAGGTGGTAAAATATGCTTACGATAACGGCGTTAAACGTGTAGAATGGGTGGTTTCCGAAGGCAACAAGAATGCCATCGAATTCTATGAAAACACCGGCGCCGATATAAAGAAAAACTGGTACACCGTTCATATGGATGAAAACGGAATCCAGAAAAATGTTGAAAAACTAGAATGAAAATATACAAATTTGGAGGAGCGTCTGTAAAAGATTCTCAGGCCATAAAAAATCTTTTAAAATTATTAACGTCCCAGGACCATGGCAAGCTTCTCATCGTAATTTCAGCGATGGGAAAAACCACAAATGCCATTGAAATTATTGTAAAGAGATACCTGGAGGAAAACAAGATCCCGGAGGAGCTTCTGAAAATTCAAAATTCACATTTGCAAATTGCTGGAGAACTCTTCCCCGATCCTTCCCATCCGGTTTATATAAAAATAACCAGATTAATTGAGGAAATCAGGAATTTCCTGGAACATAATAAATCCAACCGCTATGATTATGTTTATGATCAGGTGGTGAGTTACGGAGAATTACTTTCTACAACTATTATTAGCGAATATCTAAATTCTCATAATTATAAAAATACCTGGTTAGATTCCAGAAAGGTAATAAAAACCGATAGCACCTACCGCGATGCGCAGGTAAACTGGGAGGAAACCCACAAAGCAATCGAAAAGCATATTAACCGAGACCAGATACACATCACCCAGGGATTCATCGCTTCAGATGCCGATAATTTTACCACTACCCTGGGCCGGGAAGGAAGTGATTATACAGCAGGAATTTTCGCTTATTGCCTTAACGCGGAAAGCCTGAGCATTTGGAAAGATGTTCCAGGAGTACTTAATGCCGATCCACGAGAATTCACCCAAACTTCTCTTCTTAACCAGATCTCTTACGAAGAAGCTATTGAGCTGGCCTTTTACGGAGCTTCGGTTATACATCCCAAAACACTTCAACCACTCCAAAAAAAAGAGATCCCCCTGTACGTTAAATCCTTTATTCAACCTGAAGGGAAAGGGACCTCTGTAATGAGAGGTAACCGTATAGAACCTCAGATCCCCTGTTTTATCGTGAAGAAAAACCTGGTCCTCATTTCACTTTCTTCACTTGATTTCTCATTTATGGTGGAAGAGAACATCAGTGAGATCTTCAGGCTTTTTCACCTTTACCAAATGAAAGTCGATCTTATTCAAAATTCTGCGATCAGTTTCTCAGTTTGTGTCGACAACAGATTTAACCAGCTGGAGAAGCTTATTCAGCATCTAAAAGCGAGATTCAGAGTAAAATATAATACGGAAGTTTCCCTTTACACCATCAGGCATTTTAATGATGCAGCGATAGCCAGCCTGGAAAAAAACAAAGAAATTCTTCTGAAACAAATAACCCGGGACACCGTTCAATTGGTAACGCGTAATTAAAACCAAAAACGAGCAAGCATGCCTGTTAATTTCATGTTATTCTGAAGTTTGATTTAGGGAATTTTTTATTTCATCCTTATCTTCCCCCATATTCGAAAAAATAAAATATATTATGGAAAGGATACTTATCGTAGGAGCGACAGGACATACAGGAAAAAGGGTGATAGAAATTCTTAACAATACTCAAAATTTTAAGCCAATCGCGATGATTCGCGATGAATCTCAAAAGCAGATTTTCGACGATATGGAAGTTGAAACTGTTTTTGCCGATCTCGAGGATGATGTGGAACATGCATTCAAAAAGATTGACCGGGTGATCTTTGCAGCCGGTTCTGGCAGCAAAACAGGCCCCGATAAAACCACCAGTATAGATCAGGAAGGGGCAAAAAAAATGGTGGATGCTGCGAAAAAATTCAAGGTTAAAAAATTTATCATGCTCAGCGCGATGGGCACCGATAATCCTTCTCAAAATAAAGACCTGGAACATTATCTGAAAGCTAAAAAAGAGGCCGACGATTACCTTGTAGACAGTGGCATACCTTACACCATTGTGAGACCCGGAGCCTTAAACGATGACCTTGGGCTCGCTAAAGTAAAAATTGCACCAAAACTCGAAGAACGGGGAGAGATTTCACGTGATGACGTGGCTTTCCTGCTGGTAATGTGCCTGGCTGATCCATTGGCCAAGAATATGGCTTTTGAAGCCTTAGAAGGCGAAGAGCCTATAAAGGCTGCTCTAATTGAATTAAGCCAGAACAATTAAAAACTTAAAAGGTCTGCTTTCGGAAATAATTCTCAAAGCAGACCTTCTTATATCTTGAATTCCGGGAAATACTATTCCTTTTCTCCTTTCCCGAATTTCTCTATTATTTTTTCTGCGATAACACTGGCCAGTCTTTCATGAGATTCTACCGTCCACCCTGCTACATGCGGACTGAGAATAACATTTTGCAAAAACATGAGCTCCTGCATAGCCTGGGGAATATTATTTTCTACACTCAGGGCAATATTCTTCTTATTTGAAAAAAGACTTTCAAAGGAGTCTTTTTCATATTCCAAAACATCGAGCCCTGCACCTAAAATTCTGCCATCCTTAAGTGCTTCTACCAGATCTTCGGTTACTACACTTTTCCCCCGGGCAGTATTGATAAACCAGAAGGGCTTGTTAAATTTCCCAATGAAATCTTTATTTATCATCTGGGTCGTTTCGGGAGTTAAGGGAGTATGGAGACTAACGACATCTACCTTTTTAGCAAATTCTTCAAAAGATACCTGCTTGGCATTTTCATCTCCTACATCCTCCTTAATATCATAACAAAGTACTTCCACCTCAAAACCTTTTAGCTTTTTGGCAAAAGCCTTTCCCATATTCCCATAACCTATAATTCCTACCGTTTTACCGTCAAGTTCCAGGCCCCTGTTCTCTTCCCTGTGCCATAACCCATCTCTAACTTCACGATCTGCCTTATTCAGCTTATTAAAAAGGGATAGAAGCATTCCCAGGGAATGTTCAGCCACTGCATTTCTGTTTCCTTCAGGTGCAGAGAACAACTCTATATTGTGCTCTTTGGCATATTCTACATCAATGCTTTCCAGGCCGGCTCCAACTCTAGCGATAAACTTTAGGTTTGGTGCTGCATCTATAAATTCTTTATCAATGGTATACCTACTTCTAATCACGATCCCATCATACAAATGCTGATTAGCCAGGGTATCCTCCCTGGTTTGGGTATAACCCTCAATATTATGATGTCCCGCATCTTCCAGTTGTTTTATAAGAGTTGGGTGATTGGTGTCGGCGTGTAATATGATCATTTTAAATTGTTTTAATTCTGAAAATTTAATGAAACGTCTGTCTCTCAGAAACTTCGTTCTGAGGTTGCAAATGCAACAGACAAAGATAAAGAATGATGCCGAATCCAGGAAAAATCGAGCCCTGAGGTTCTAAAAACCAAGGATTACCTTAGATAGGTAAAAGAAGAGAAATATCCCGAAAATATCATTGCTGGTGGTTATAAATGGCCCAGTAGCAATTGCAGGGTCCACTCCCCGCTTATCTAGAATAATAGGAACAAAGGTCCCGATTAATGCGGCTAAAATAATAACGCTTAATAATGAAATGGCTATGGTAATACTTACCAGTTTAGGCTGCCCTACTATAAGACCGAAAACTATTATTAATAAACCAAGTACAACCCCATTGATGAGACTTAGACTGAGTTCTTTTAGAAGCCTGTTAAAAAGGCTTCCTTTAAGGTTGTTATTTGCAAGCCCCTGAACAATTATCGCACTGGATTGTACTCCCACATTCCCTGCCATTGCCGCAATAAGCGGGGTAAAGAAAAACAATACGGGAAACCGGGCAAGAGCTTCTTCAAAACCCTGCATCACGTAAACACTCCCTAAACCACCAAAAAGCCCAAGGACCAACCAGGGAAGACGGGCCCTGGTTAAACGCCAAATATTGTCATCTGCTTCTACCCCTTCAGAGATACCAGCTGCCATTTGATAATCCTTTTCAGCTTCCTCCTTGATGAAATCGACGATATCATCAATGGTTACCCGGCCTACCAAACGTCCCATTTCATCCACTACGGGAATAGCTTCAAGGTCATATTTTTGCATTATTCGGGCTACTTCTTCGCCATCTGTATGTACATTCACATAATCTACCTGCGGAATGTAGATATCACTGATGTTTGCGCGGCTTGGTGCAGTTAGAAGATCTTTTAAAGACAGCCTTCCTTTTAATTTATTTTTATCATCTACAACATAAATAGAATGAACCCTGGTCACGTTCTCGGCCTGTTGTCTCATTTCGGTCATGCAACCGGTAACACTCCAGTTTTCGTTAACTTTTACAAGCTCCTTAGCCATAAGCCCCCCGGCAGAATCCTCATCATAACGCAGCAGCTCAACGATATTATCGGCGTGTTCCTCATCGGCCATTTCGGCGATAACATTTTGTTGTCGCTCCAGAGAGAGTTCAGAAATAATATCGGCCGCATCATCGGTATCCATTTCCTCGAGCTCATCGGCAATTTCCTTGGGAGTAAGGGTATCGAGAATACGTTCTCTAACATTTTCCTCAAGCTCCATTAAAGCCTCTGCCGTTTTCTGGCTGTCCATCAGTTTAACCACATAAACGGCTTCTTCCAGACTTAGCTCGGTAAGAATTTCAGCAATATCTGCATGGTGCACGTCTTCCAGGTGCAGAAGAAGTTCCTCGTTATTCTTTTCTTCGACGAGGAATTTTATTTTTTCTATTAATTCATTGCTGATCTGAAATTGCATAAGGCTGAATTTTTAAGGTCAATTCAATAAATGCATCGTGACCCAGTTGTTCAGGACGCTTGTCAAATATAGCCTCTTCCCTTAAATTATCGGGTAAATTGAAGCTTTTTAAGCTATTTCTAAGAGTTTTCCGGCGTTGATTAAATGCAGTTTTAACAATTCTAAAAAAAAGCATCTCGTCGCAGGCTAACTCCAGGTTTTCCTTGCGGGTTAACCTCAGCACCCCACTGTCTATCTTTGGCGGCGGATTAAAAACTGAAGGAGGGACAGTAAAAAGATATTCGGCTTCATAAAAAGCCTGGACCAAAACCGATAGAATTCCGTAGGTCTTATTTCCTTCCTTTTCACAAATACGTTTGGCAACCTCTTTTTGGAACATTCCTGAAAATTCAGGAATCTGGTTTCGCATTTCCAGTACCCTGAACACGATCTGGGTAGAGATATTATAAGGAAAATTCCCAATAACAGCGAATGCTTCTTTGCCAAAAATTTGAGAGAGATCATACTTCAAGACATCTTTCTCGTGAATTCTGCCTTCAAGTTGCGGGTAATTCTCGTGGAGATAAGTAACACTTTCGGTATCGATTTCGATAACGTGAATTTCAGCGTCCTTTTTCAACAAATACTTGGTCAGCACCCCCATTCCGGGCCCAATTTCAAGTACTTTTTTATAACCTGAGAGGCTAAGAGTATCTGCAATCCTTTCAGCAATCCTTTCATCGGTAAGAAAATGCTGTCCAAGATGTTTTTTTGCTTTAACCTCAGATTCTGAAAAGTGAGCCGTATGTTTTTTACGAAATTTCCCCATTATATACCAGTGCTTCTAATTTGATTCCTGCTCGGTGATTACCTCAAGTTCGGTACGAAAAGCCACCATTTTCCCTTCAAAGACTTTTCCGCGGGAGCGTAAATCCTTAGCGTGTTCCTGATAATACCCCTCAAGGCTTTCCTTATCTGGCGCAGTATACTGCACAGAGTAGGTAATCCCTCCCATTTCTTCTTTTACCATAACACGGGTCATAAGAGCTTTTGTGAATTTTCCGGTTTTAAGCATGTCTGGGATATGCTCAGTTTTCATCCAATCCAGCCATTGCTCGTGAACAGACTCCTGGATATTAATAGTAACGTTATAGATGTACATAGGGAATATTTTATTCGATGATATCGCCGCGAAGGCGACGGTATTTTTTGCGAGCATCTACAAAGTAAATGCTGTCTGCAAAGTTAAAGATAATTTGCTCGTAATATCCCTTTGCCCTTTCCGGATTATCCAGATACCTGGCATAGAGTTCGGCAAGGTAATAATTAGCATTATCAGCAAGAATATCAGAATTGTAAAGCCTGATGATTTTCAAATAATTCGATTCAGCCTTCTCAAATTCTCCAATCTTTTCATAGAGTTGCGCCTGCTTCAGCAAGACCTCATCTTCTATTGATTCTCCTTTATGATCGGCAAGAATACCGTCCAGGATTGCAATGGCCACTTTCTCTTTCCCCTGAAAAGCCACCAGGTCTGCCCTGGCGTATTTCTTTAATGCCACCTGAGCCGTATCTTCAATAGAATTATCCTCGATTAAAAGACTAAGTTCCATTGCGTCGTTAGCGATTAACTGAGATGTAGAAGATTTTAGAACGTCCAACTGGGTTTTAGCCCACTTAAAATCGCCTTTAAAATAACTGGTTTTTGCCACTTTAAAACGAGCCTGTTGCGACATCACATCATTTTTCATGAGGTTTTGTACCTGGGAGTAATAGATTAGGGCTTCATTGAATTTCTCTTCCAGCACTAGCATATCTCCAAGTTCCATTTTCACCCGGGCCTTGTCATAATTTGATCGGGGTATTTCTGATAATTCCCGAAGTTGTTCAATCGCCTGCCCCCGCCTGCCCGATTTAAAAGCAATAAAGCGTGCGTAATCCAACTGAAGGTCCAGGGTTTTTAGATCGCGCCCAAATTCTTCAAAAAGCGCCAGATATTTCGTTTCGATCTCCTTAAAATTTGTAACAGCCTCCTTGCCAGCCAGATTCAGTAGAAATCGCTTTCCCTGCAAAATAATATTTTCTGAAGGCGCTTCTTCTATAACATAGGTCACAATTTCTTTAGCTGCCTGCGAATCCCCGGCTCTTTCAGCGAGCAAAGCAAGGTTAAGAATATCCTGTAATCCTGCCTCTCCACGGCGATATACCGCTTTTTGCTGGGCGAAGGCCTTTTTAAAATCTTTCTGCTGAATGAATAACCAGGCCAGCATTTCATTATAAAAAACCTGCGGATTCTCCTGAAGCTTTTTCAGCAATAATTTACGAAAGATCAGATTCGCTTCAGACCCCGAATCCTCGGAGATATAACGGCCAAACTCCCGGTTGGCCACGTTGAACAGATTGGGGTTTTCATCAATGAGGTCGAGATAATTATCAAACATCTCTTCGATTTTCCCTTGTTCCCCATAAATCCTTGCTAACTGAAGATTGAAATTATGATCGCTTTGAAGCGCCATCCCTTTTTCATAAGCTTTAGCCGCCTTATCCAGTAAATTGTATTTTTCGAATCCCCTGGCGATACCATAAGCATAATTTGGCCGTGCGTTTATAGCATTAAGGGCTTCTTTATAAAAATCTTCGGCCTTTTCAGCATCTTTTCTTAATTCAAAATTATGACCGAGTTCTATAAGTAAATTTGGGTTATTGGCTGTATTTTCCAGTTTTTGCCGTAACAATTCCTCTGCAGCATCAAAGTTTTCCAATTGCTGGTAAGAAGAAATCACTCCATAGAAAAAAACGGGATTCCCCGGGTTTTCATGTGCTAATTGCTGGTAGATCTTCAGTGCTTTTTCAAATTCTCCCTGGTCAAAAAAATTACGTGCAAGCTCCTGAGACTGGGCATTCAGTTGAAAGACCCCGAACAAAAGAACGACTATAAAAAGCAAATCCCGCATCTTGTAAAGATAAGAATTTGACTTGTTTTGCAGTGAATTTCAGGAAGTTAATCTATACGATCAAAACCAGTATAGGGAACAAGCACCTCAGGAATTTTAATTCCGTTTTCGGTCTGGTAGTTCTCAAGGATTCCGGCGAGAACGCGAGGCAGGGCCAGGGCGCTACCATTTAGCGTGTGAACCAGTTCTTTCTTTCCCTCTTTATCTTTGTATCTAAGTTTTAAACGATTCGCCTGAAACGTTTCAAAGTTTGAAACTGAACTTATCTCTAACCAGCGATCCTGAGCAGTTGAAAACACCTCAAAATCGTAAGTTAGCGCCGAAGTAAACCCAAGGTCCCCGCCGCATAAACGTAAGATACGATAAGGCAACTTAAGCTCCCGAAGCAATTCTTTCACGTGTTCCACCATTTTATCTAAGGCTGCATAAGAATCTGAAGGCTTTTCGATTCTAACCAGTTCCACTTTATCAAACTGGTGAAGGCGGTTAAGGCCGCGAACGTGAGCTCCATAAGAACCGGCTTCTCTTCTAAAACAGGGCGTATAGCCGGTACAGGAAATGGGAAAATCCTTCTCGGTTAAAAGATTGTCACGAAACATGTTGGTAATAGGCACCTCGGCTGTTGGGATCATATAAAGGTTATCCTCTGGCATATGGTACATTTGTCCTTCTTTATCGGGAAGCTGACCTGTACCAAAACCTGATGCTTCGTTTACCATTAGCGGCACCTGAAATTCGGTATATCCGGCTTCGGTAGCTTTGTCAAGGAAATAGGTGATAAGGGCGCGTTGCAATCTTGCTCCCTTCCCTTTATAAACAGGAAAACCAGCTCCGGTAATCTTATTACCGAGCTCAAAATCTATAATGTCGTATTTTTTAGCCAGCTCCCAGTGGGGAAGTGCTGTTTTTTCCAGCACGGGGATTTCTCCTTCTTTGAAGACCTCTTCATTATCCTCTTCAGAAATTCCTGCCGGCACAGTCTTGTGAGGCACATTTGGAATGGTATAAAGCAATTGTTCTAGTTCCTGTATGGTGGCGGTAAGCTTTTCTGAAAGCTCTTTAGAACTTTCCTTTAATTTCCCGGTCTTTTCTTTGACCAAATTAGCTTTTTGTTGCTCGCCATTTTTAAACAACTTTCCAATTTCTTTAGAAAGCCTGTTAGATTCTGCAAGAATTTCATCAAGCCTGGTTTGGGTATTTCGCCTGGTTTCATCGAGCTTTAGTACCTCCTCAAAAATAGTTTTGGCCTCAAAATTCCTTTTCGCCAGTGATTTAATATATTGATCTTTATTTTCCCTGATATTATTGACTTGTAACATAGCTTTCTTTCTACCGGTTTGAACCAGCAAATGTAACAAAAGCCCCGAAAAGTTTTAGTCTAATTTAGAAGGTAAAATCCAGTCTTTATGTTTAAAATGTTGCCATTTTTCCGCGGCCATATCAACTTTTGGGTCAATAAACTGTTGGGAGGGACGGCCATTCACCCTCACCCGGGAATCTATATAGACCTCAATCTCTTTTCCTCGATTGGCATATTCCTCTTTTAAACGTTGTGCAAATTGCCACATCATGTCGGGTTTGGAGTTGATGGCGTGCATTTGTTTTCGTGAGAGATAATCAGATTTATTAACGTATATAGTATCGGTTGCACCTTTTTCTACCACCTTAAAGGTACTCCTTCCACCTTTTGAGCGCAGCATCATGCGCCAGCTCAATCGGTGACCTTCTTCTGTCCAAAGCACATTATCCTTAAAGAACCAGTGACGCAAAGGCAAAGAAATTTGTATTATAAACCAACCGGAAATAAGAAAGATGATTAGGTTTCTGTATTTAGGCACGATAACCTCATCGCCCTCATAATATGGTTTTCTGCGGAAGAGAAACCACTTATTGATCTTTTCTGAAGGAAAAAAGAAAAGACTAAAAGCCAGCGAGAGATACGGAAATATTCCTATATGAAAAATAAAGCTATTAAACAGGTGAAAGAATATCGCAGCCAGGAAAGCAGGCACTCTTGTTTTTTTCCAGAGTAAAGCCGGAATAATAAGTAAATCGAATAACAGGCCGAAATAAGCAATGGCATAACGCACCCATCCTTGCTGAAGAAACTCCCCTACAAGCCAGTAGTCCTCCTTGCTTTTCATTAAAATTGCCGGGAGAGTTCCATCCAGCCAATCGGGATACATTTTTGCTATTGAAGCGTAAGCAAAAACGATCCATAGTTGAAGTACGATCACCACCCAAACCCAGCGCGGCATAGAGATACTTCTGAGGTTTTTATTCCGCAAGGCATCAATGGAAAAATAGCGATGCATAGGGAGAAAAACGAAAATCATACAAAGCAGCATCAACAAATAGTAATGGTTGTTGTAGGAAGATTTCTGCATCAGGTACACCGATGCCCACATAAGTCCGAAGCTAAACATACTAAGCCGGTATTTAAAACCGAGCATTATAAAGATCCCCAAAACTCCCATCAGCCCGTAATACCAAAGCATAGCGTCCCCTGGGAGAGGCTGGAGAAATTCAAAACCTATAAAATTAAAAGTGAATTCTGGCTCAATAAGGGTGCGATTTACCCAACCAGTCCAGATAGAGCCCCAGGCTTCGAGGGTGATAAGCAGACCAAAAAAAACTCTAAAAACTATGAGAGCCGAATTATCTACCTGCTTAAAAAGCCACCTATTCAGCATAGTTGTCTTTGATGTATTGCTTAGAGAAAGCCTCATCCTGTTTCATTGCATTCTTAAGGGCATTTACGGAGTCAAATTTCTTCTCATCCCTGATTCTTATAAGCATTTCAATTCTAAGGCTTTTTCCGTAAAGATCTTGATCAAGGTTAAAAAAGTAAGTTTCAATTGTTCTTTCTTCTCCACCCACAGTGGGATTAGTCCCTATATTCATCATTCCATAAAACATTCTCCCATCAATTTCAGCCCTTACCACATAAACCCCATTTTTGGGAATAAGTTTATATTCTTCAGCAATATGAAGATTTGCGGTGGGATACTTAAAATCTTTTCCGAGACCGCGCCCTTTAACTATGGTCCCAGACAGAGAAAAGGGCTGTTGCAAATAACTATTAGCGCGTTCTACACGGCCTTCCTGTAAAGCTTTTCTTATTTTGGTAGAACTCACCGCTACCTGGTCTACTTCTTCTTTAGTGATTTCTTCCACTTCAAACCCAAACTGTTCACCAAACTCTTTCAGGCTTATGATATCGGCGGTACGGTTTCGTCCAAAACGATGATCATAACCAATGATCACGCGGCGGGCTTTAAGCTTATTTACCAGAATATCCCGAACAAATTCAAGTGCGGTAAGTCTTGAAAACTGGTGGGTAAAAGGGTGCACTACGAGATGGCCTATACCTGTTTCAGAAAGCATCTGTGTTCGTTCCTGAATGGTATGGATAAGTTTAATATCAGACTCTTGCTGCAAGACCATTCGTGGATGCGGGAAAAAGGTAAGGATCACCGATTCCAGATTCCCGGCTTCGGCGGCATTAACTAAACGTTCTATTATTTTCCGGTGTCCGGCGTGCACCCCATCAAAGGTGCCGATGGTAACCACCGTTTGTCGCTCGCTGCTAAAAGCGTTAGCTCCATTATGTATTTTCACAGCCTAATTATTTTCCGTTAAAAGTATTCATTGTATTGTTCACTCCGGCAGTTCCGAACGATTTTATGAGCTCCCGGGATTTCTCTAGTCTTTCCGGAAGTTTTTTAAGTTCGTCTTCGCCCCATTCTCCCAATACGTAATTTACCTGTTGACCTTTAGAAAATTCATCGCTTATCCCAAACCTAAACCTGTTATATTTGGTGGTATTCAGAGTATTCTGAATATCCTTCAAACCATTATGTCCACCATCGCTGCCTTTGGTCTTCAACCTTATGGTTCCAAAAGGAAGATTAAGATCATCGGTAATCACCAGCAGATTTTCCAGTGGAACTTTTTCCTTTTGAAGCCAGTAATTAACGGCTTTCCCGCTAAGATTCATATAGGTTGAGGGTTTCAACAACACAAAGGTTCGCCCTTTATATTTAAAACGGGCAATATCCCCAAGTTTATCTGTACTAAAACTGATCTCTTCTTTTTCTGCCAGAAAATCAAGAATTTTGAATCCTATATTATGACGGGTTTTTTCATATTTCGCGCCTATATTCCCAAGGCCTACGATCAAAAATTTCTTCATGGGGTTGGTTTCTTCTTCCTGGGGCTTTTTGGTATTTAGTATTCTTCCGAAGAAAGAAAGCATAATTTTGTTTTGGTAAAGATAAAATTATTAAAATTCTTTACAACGAAGTCTCCAAAAAGCACGGGCAATCCTTTAATAAAAAAAGCATCCCGTTTGGGATGCTTTTATGTTTTTGCAAAAGAGGTGAAGATTAATTGTCTTCTCCTTCTTTCACTGCAGCTGTATCTTCAGTTTCAGTTGCCGGCACTTCATCAGCTGGTACTTCATCTTCGTCTTCATCCTCGATAGCGACGATGTTACGAGATGTTCTTACCTGACAAATTACTGTGTTATCCGGATGCTGAATTTCATAGCTCTCATCGGCAACTTCAGTAACGTAAAGTTTCTGGCCAATTTTAAGCTTAGTTACGTTTGCAGTAATATAATCTGGCAATTCATTAGCCAAACCTCTTACTTTCAATCGACGCAGGTTGTAACGTAAAACCCCACCATTTTTAACCCCTCTAGCAATACCTTCGGTATGGATAGGAATTTCCATAGTGATTGGTTTATCCTCACTAATCTGGTAGAAGTCTACGTGCAAAATAGCATCGGTAACCGGGTGGAATTGAATGTCCTGAAGAATAGCGTTAAATTTATCACCATCTTCAAACTTAATTTCCACGGTATGTACATCTGGGGTGTACACAAGTTTGTTAAACGAAATTTCTTCTGTTGCAAAATGCAACGGCTTGGCATCTCCCCCGTATAATACGCAAGGAACCTGTCCAGCATTACGCAGGGCCTTTGTGGCTTTCTTTCCTACGCTTTCTCTTTTAGATCCGTTGATCGTAATTGATTTCATTGTTGAAAAATTTTAGGCTGCAAAAGTAAACTTTTTTGCGGCTATTAAAAACTTAAAAATGAATTATTTGGGAATACCTTTATTCTTTCGACAAATATGGAACTACATAATAAATTTCGAGCTAATAGACTCATTTTCATGAACCCGCTTCATCACATCTGCCACCAGATCGGCACAGGTTACTACTTTAATCTTTTTACTTTTCTTTTTAAGAGGAATAGAATCGGTGACTATTAATTCCTGCAATTTAGAATTTTCTATACGCTCATAGGCTTCGCCAGAAAGTACAGGGTGAGTACAGATAGCACGCACGCTTATTGCACCTCTCTCCATCATCACATCGGCGGCTTTGGTTAGAGTTCCAGCGGTATCTACCATATCGTCTACCAAAATCACATTTTTTCCTTCTACATTTCCTATCAATTCCATGTGGGAAATTTTATTTGCTTTAGCTCTTTGTTTGTAACAAATTACCACATCGCTTTCCAGGGCTTTGGAATAGGCATATGCCCTTTTTGAACCTCCCATATCGGGAGAAGCGATCGTTAAATTATTCAAATTGAGTGCTCTTACATGAGGGAGAAATACCGTAGAGGCAAAAAGGTGATCTACAGGTTTTTCAAAAAATCCCTGGATTTGGTCGGCATGAAGGTCCATGGTGATGATTCTTGTAGCTCCTGCGGTTTCAAGAATACTGGCAACCATTTTTGCAGCAATAGGCACCCGTGGTTTGTCTTTACGGTCTTGTCTTGCCCATCCAAAATATGGAATCACCGCTGTGATATGCCTGGCTGAAGCGCGTTTGGCGGCATCAAGCATCAAAAGCATTTCCATAAGGTGGTCTGAACCCGGGTGGGTGGACCCGATGATAAAAACCCGCGAACCGCGAACCGATTCTTCGAAAGAAGGCTGAAATTCGCCGTCGCTGTAAGTGGATGTAATTACATTTCCGAGCTTAGACCCATAAGAAGCAGCAATTTTTTCGGCAAGCTCCCTGCTTTGGGTGCAATTAAAAATCTTTGCCTCGGGGTAGAAATTAGACATGGTGTTGTGTTGTTAAGTGTTATTAAAACTGTGCGCCGCAAATTTAAAAATTATATCTGTTTAGAAGCGCTAACAGGCAACTGCTTATGAATTATTTTATACAACTTGTTGAAAAATGTATAACTCCTTTAAAAAATAAAAAATCTGGTTTCTAAAAAGGAAATTTTTTATACTTTTGCGCTCCAGTACGCTCGAGTGGCGGAATTGGTAGACGCGCTGGATTCAAAATCCAGTGACTTCGGTCGTGCGGGTTCGATTCCCGCCTCGAGTACTTTAAAAGCCTGTATTAGTGTTGTAAATCAACTCTTTACAGGCTTTTTTATGGCTTGTTGACAAATATTTGGGAAATAATTTCAGATACTTTACTTCAGGCATCCTAAATTTTCCCGGTTGTAAACTAAAGGAGGTAATTCTAACCTATATCAACTATTTCCCAAGCTTAAGTATCCTGATGGCGCCCTGAATAACCAATATAAAAACAATGGTACCAATAATCAGGTCGGGTTTACTGGAATTTAACCAGTTTACCAGTAGTCCTGCCGCAATCACTCCCAGGTTAATAATCACATCATTGGAAGTGAAGATCATACTTGCTTTCATATGGGCTTCCTCTTTGCTCTTGGAGCGCTGGAGTAAATACAAAGAAAAGGCATTTGCCAAAAGAGCAAATACAGATACTATAATCATAGTATTAAAATCGGGGAGTTCTTCTACCATAAAAAAGCGTCTCAAAACTTCAGCAAACCCTATCACGGCCAGAATTATCTGAAAATAACCAGCAAGATTTGCAATGCTCTTTTTTCTTGCCAGGGTTCCGCCTACGGCAAAAAGACTTATCCCGTACACAAAGGAATCGGCCAGCATATCCAGGCTGTCGGCAACCAATCCCATGGACTCCGAAATTAAACCGGTAGTCATTTCAATGATAAAAAAAGCAAAATTTATAGCGAGTACCGTCCAAAGCAATTTTTTCTGAGTTGAATTTTCTTCAAAATTCGTTTGTTCGGTTGGCACCGAGGATAACTTTTTCGTACCTAAATTTAATTCCTGAAGTGATTTTTCGATCTGGTCAGGTTGACCTTTGTGAAAGACGCTTAGTTTTCGGTTGGGAATATCAAAATCCAGGTTCTTAACCCCGGAAATTCCATCAAGCTTCATTCGAATGAGGTTTTCCTCTGAAGGGCAATCCATTTTAGAAATTTCAAAAATCGTTTCTTGCATTGGTAGTTTTGTCTTTCCGAATTCGCTGTAAATTTAAAACATTATCTAAACGAGGCCAACGCCCTCAACAAAGCTTTTTATAGCCATAAGAATTAAGCAAACTAATTACTGTTTCGGCAACCTGGATTTCACTAATAAGCATATTGTTTTTCAGGTTAAAATAAACTTCTCAATATTAGGTTTCCCATTTCTAAAGGTTGCACTTTTACTTTTGAATTCTGATGTCTTAAAATATGATTTTTTGTATATTTAATTCTCATCCCATGCCTACTTTATGTTATTAGAGAATTCTAAATCTTTAGCATAAATGAGAGACGATCGATTAATAAACCTGTTGAAATTTCTGTTTCTTGTGGGAGGTATTCTTCTTGCTGTTTATATAGTGGCCAGGATGTCTGGTTAAGAACCAGCCTGGTTTTCAATAGCCGGCTTTTCCTTTCCTGTTTCAGTGTTATCCAGGGTTGTACCCTTTTCTAATTTCCAGTAAATAATGGAACTACATAAATTATCCAGCGCAGAATGACTTTGCTTGATTACATTAGTTAAGGTGGAGACAGGCACGGCATTTTTCTTCCGATAAGTTAAATGCTCGTAAAGATAGTTTATGGTTGTATTATAAAATTCTTCGTTTTCCTTTAACCATTCGCCAGGAAGGCTTGCTTGTATTTCAGGATCCACCTCCCCCGCAATTATGAATTCATGAATTTCCTTTAATCGAATACTCATATGCTTACTTAATCTTTTTAGAATTTCTGCCCCCAGTTGGTCCTCACTATCAAGAATAAACCTGATATTGTGCATCACATCCTTAATATCTTTGGCGCCATAGATCATAGAACGCAAACCCATCATACTCGCTGTAAGCTGCCGGGCTTCCTCGATGCTAAGGTTTTTCTCCTGGAGTTGGGCGTAGTAAATTGCAAGTTCATCCTCCAAACGCTTTATTTTCTCATATTTCCTGGTAAGGCTTGTAGCGCTGCTAAAAATTCTTTTCCATTGCGATTCTTTGTTTTTATCTTTTGCTCCCAGCTGAAAACAATCCAAAATAAACTCTTCGGTATACAGGAAAATTTGATTCAGCTCCTTATCAAGGGCTTTTATGGCTACGTCTGGCACTTCAGGAGGAATATTTTTAACGAATAAGGTTTCTCCCTGAGGAACGGCTTTGGCAAAAAGGCTTTTCAGAAATTTTGTGAATGGCTTAAGCAATGGGTAAAACAAAATAATACCAAAAAGGTTGATAAAGGTATTCAGCAAAACCAATTCCATCAGCGGGTCATTTAATCCAAAGACAGAATAGGTGAAATTCACCAGTTCTTCTATAAAGAAAAATATAGAAATCCCTGCAACCAGGTTAAAGATTAGATGAGCAAGTGCCAGTCTTTTTTTATCGGCTGTCCCTCCCAGGGAGCCGATAATCATGGTAGCTGTAGTACCAATATTAGCACCAATTATTAGCGCGACGGCCTGGTAAATGTCAATAAGTTGGGCATTTAGTGTGCTTAAGATAATCACTATTAAAGCTGAGCTCGATTGTAATAAAGCAGTAATTACGATTCCGGCCAAAAGAAACGCCCATAGACCATACACCGCAATTGCAGCCATATCTACCTGAGTTGCGATACTTTCTATAGAATCCTTCATGTAGTCCAGCCCAAGAAAAAGCAACCCGAAGCCAACCAAAAAGCCACCCAGGCTTTTAAGAACCGGCCTGGAGTTTAAAAAGAGGTAGCTTAAAATTCCCACAGCCAGAAAAGGGAAAGAGAAATCGGCAATATTCATTCTAAAACCAAGAGCTGCCACCATCCATGCTGTGAATGTAGTCCCGAGGTTTGCACCCAATACTACCCCAAGGGAATTCTTCAAGCCTATCATCCCTCCTCCCAGGAAGGCCAACACCAAAAGAGTAACCATAGAGCTACTCTGTAAAATAGCAGTAACTATGGTACCGGTTATTATACCTTTCCAGCTTTTATTGGTAAAGCGCTGAAGTAATTTTCTAAATGCATTACCGGTTAAACCTTTTAGTCCTTGCTCAAGATGATGCATCCCGAACAGAAATATCCCAAGGCCTGCGGCGAACATCCAGAAATCAAAACTGGTAGCTTCCATATCTAATTTTGATTATAATAAAGATACTTAAACTAACAGATTTAAAAGCTCCTCTTCCTCCTTTTCACCAGGGTATATCAACAGGACTTTGATTAACATCTCTTATTTTCAGAATATTATCATCCTCACTCTTTTTGTCATTTTACCAATATATTGTACTTTCGGACACTTCATAACCCTACTAATATGTCCCAATTTTGGTTGTACTTCAGGCTTGGTCTGGAACACGTTCTGGACTGGCAAGCCTACGATCATATCCTTTTTCTAATAGTTCTGGTAGCCGCATATAGCTTTACCAGCTGGAAAAAGATCGTTTGGTTGGTTACTCTTTTTACCCTGGGTCACACTCTGGCACTTTTTCTGTCGGTTTATGGAATCGTAAAAGTAGACCCGGCATGGGTAGAGCTTTTAATCCCTATAACTATACTTGTAACAGCGCTTTACAACATCCTCAATGCAGGCCGAAAAGAGCGCAATAAAAACCCAAACCTTTTGTACTTCACCACGATTTTCTTCGGATTGATACATGGGTTGGGCTTTTCCAGCTATTTTAAAATGGTAGCTTCCAATATTGACAGCTATTTTCTACCTCTCATAGAGTTTGCACTGGGAATAGAAACTGCACAAATCACTGTAGTGCTTGGAGTTATGATTCTCGCTTTTATTGCCCAAAATGTATTCCAGGTATCGAAGCGTGACTGGGTTCTGGTTGTCTCTTCTATAGTGATAGGAATTATTTTGCCCATACTCCAGGAAAATTTTCTGGCTATTTAATAAATTAGCCCGTCAATCACGCAAATAATATTTTCTAATCCAATGGGTTATTAGCCTATATACTATGAATAAGAAAAAACAACTTAAATTTGATAAAGCCTATTTAAGAATAGCCCGGGAATGGAGTAAACTTTCACACTGCAATCGCAAACAGGTTGGCGCACTTATTGTTAAAGATAGGATGATAATCTCTGATGGCTATAACGGAACTCCTAGTGGTTTTGAAAACTATTGTGAAGATGACGAAGGATACACCAAATGGTACGTTTTACACGCTGAAGCCAACGCTATCTTGAAAGTAGCAGGTTCAACCCAATCCTGCCAGGGTGCCACTTTGTACATAACGATGTCTCCGTGTAAAGAATGCAGTAAGCTTATTCACCAGTCGGGAATTACCCGCCTTGTGTATCATATTGATTACAAAGACAACTCAGGACTTGATTTTTTAAGCAAAGCAGGGGTTGAACTTGAACAAATAAACGACCTGGAAGATTGAAAGAAAATTATAAAATATATACGCCAATGTTACTGGCACTGGCCTGTGCCCTGGGAATATTTTTGGGGACACAGCTCAACTTTACCTCTTCTTCAGAAGGCTTGTTCTCTGCCAATCCCAAAAAAGAGAAGCTCAACAAACTTATAGATTACATAGATTATGAATATGTAGACGATGTGAATACCGACAGCATAGTTGATATAACCGTAAACAAGATTCTGGAAAACCTGGACCCACATTCGGTCTATATTCCTCAAACCGAGTATGCCAATGTAACCGAAAATATGCAGGGGGATTTTGTAGGGATTGGCGTGAGTTTTTATAATGTGAACGATACTGTGGTAGTAATCCAGGCACTGGAGGGCGGACCCAGCGAAAAATTAGGCATCAGGGGTGGAGACCGAATTCTCTATGCCGATGATGCACAGCTCTTCAACAAAAATTTTAGCAACGATTCCCTTACCCGGTTCTTAAAAGGTGAAGAAAATTCCAAGGTAACTTTAAAAGTCCTTCGTCAAGGTATTGAAGACCTCCTCACATTTAAGATACGACGTGGAAGAGTCCCCATTAAGAGTGTAAATGCGGCTTATATGCTTACCGATAAGCTGGGCTATATCAAAATAAACCGTTTTGCAGAAACCACTTTTAAAGAATTTAAAAAAAGTATTGAAAGGCTTAAGCAACAAGGTGCCACCGAAATTGCTCTGGATCTTCGTGACAACCCTGGAGGTTACCTTTCAGAAGCTATCAATATTGCAGATGAGTTTCTGGCAGACGACAAACTTATTCTTTACACTAAAAATAAAAGTGGCAGTATAGAAGAAACCTACGCCCGGCGTGAAGGGGCTTTTGAAAACTCCCCCGTTTATGTCATCATAAATGAGAATTCTGCCTCTGCCAGCGAAGTGGTTGCAGGAGCCCTTCAGGATAATGACGTTGGAACTATTATAGGAAGACGATCTTACGGGAAAGGACTTGTACAACGGGAAATGGAACTTGGAGATGGTAGTGCGGTTAGGCTAACCATCGCAAGATATTATACCCCTACGGGACGCTCTATACAGAAACCATATGATAACGGTAATGAATCCTATTTTAAAGACTATGTTCATCGGTACGAAAATGGGGAATTTAAAAGTATAGATAGTATAGATGTAGACGATTCGTTGAGATATGAAACCCCTGAAGGTAAGGTTGTGTATGGCGGCGGCGGAATTATCCCCGATGTATTCGTTGGACGGGACACCAATGCCGAGATGGAAAATATTATCCTGATGCATAAAAGCGGTATGATGAGTCGTTTTATCTTTGATGAATTGGAAAAGAACCGAAAATTTTATAATTCTCTTGCCAGAGAGGATTTTAATGAAGAAATAGAAATTAGCGACGAAATGATTCGGGATTTCCTTCAGTTTGGAAGAAGCGAAAATATCAATGTAAGGGTATACCGGTATAAAGATGTCCTGAAAAAGTACCTTAAAGCCACAATGGCTGCACAACTTTACGGTACCGACGCCTTTGAAAAATTGATAAACAATGGAGATAAAATAATTGAAAAAGTAATTGAATTGTCTGAAAAAAAACAATAAATTGCATCAGTGAACGAACTCTATGAAAATTTCGTAATTTTTCTTATCGTATCCCCCCTGTTTTTCTTCATAATTGCTGTAAGCTTCAGGTTGTTGGATAACAGCGCATTATTGTTTCTTCAGAAAGAAATACTCGTTACCAGTTCCAATGTTTCAGATAAATGCATCAAACACCAGATTTCCAATCATCCCGATATAGTTTTTACCAAAAAACTTAGAACGGCACTACTTTTCAAAAAATTACACCGGGCATTTATCATCCTTATGTTCACTTCTGTACCTCTAATGCTCATCGGCTTTTTTCTGTCAAACTAACTTATCGTGAACCATAGTATGCTCCCTGTTCCAATCGGTTAGGATATCGGTAGCTACACTGGCCCCACTTCCGCAGGCAATGGCAAACTGACTTCGGCAGCCCGAAATCGTTCCTGCAACATATAAGTTTGCTTTTACCAGATGATCTTCATTTTTAAGCTGAATACGCTTTTTAGAAGCTTTTGTTTTTTTATGCGGAATAATATATTCCTCAAGACCTTTTATAGTAAGTGAGTTAATATAACCCACGGCAACTACTACTTTTTTAGCTGAATAAATGTCCTTATTGGTTATTACCCTGAAGCCTTCCTTTCGGGAAACAATTTCTTTTACTTTTTCCTTCTGGATTTGTACTACCTTCGGATAGTTCTCTGCCAAATGTATTGACCCCTCTTTGAGAATCTTCTCTCCGGATGTACCGGCAGGAACACCCAAAACATTATTAAAAAGCGCTGTTTGCAGGTGTGAGGTTTTTTGGTGCATAACAATGCCCACCTTCTTATATTTTGCAAAATCTTTTTCCAGGGCAGACCCGAGGATTAAAGCACAAGACATTCCTGCAGCCCCACCACCAATAATCAGCACATCGAATTCCATTGTTTAGGTATTCTGTTTTTTATATATTTTACGGGAGAGCAAAAGGATAATCATCAAAACAATTACACATAAACTAGCAATAATTGCAATCGCAGCTTTAGCACTATCTCCCACAAATAAGTTATTAAAATCGAGTATGCTAGAACTATACCCAATAAGGATGATCGCAAGTAAAATAATACTGTAGATTAAAATTTTCATATAAATAAACTCTGAATGTTAGTAGCGAACAATTTAACAGCAATAGCCAGCAAGATAACACCAAAAACTTTTCTTATCACACTAATCCCCTGACTCCCTAAGATTCTTTCGATCCTGGCTGAAGCTTTTAGTACTGAATAAACAACAATTAGATTGATTAGGATAGCCACAATAATATTTATAGTTTCATATTCTGCCTGAAGAGAAACGAGCGTAGTCATCGTACCTGCACCGGCAATTAAGGGAAACGCAAGAGGCACAATAGAGGCCGTTTCGGGTTCATCGTCTTTATAAAGACTTATTCCCAGAATCATTTCTAAAGCCAGGAAAAAGAGTATAAAAGCACCAGCAACGGCAAAAGAATTTACATCGATACCAATTAAATTAAGTATCTCTTTTCCCAGGAACAAAAAGACTATCATTAAGATTCCGGCAACAATAGAAGCCTTTTCGCTTTGAATATGACCAACTTTCTTCCGAAGATCTATAATAATCGGGATATTCCCAATTATATCAATTACCGCAAAAAGTATCATACCCGCGGTGAATATCTGCTTAAAATTCAATAACTCCAACATAACTCCAATTTTGAAAAATTTTTTGCAAAAGTAATTTTTAAAAACAAGGTGCCAAGGTTTTGTTTATTAATTCTTTATAAAGTTTCTCTAATATAAATCTTGCTTTAAATTGAAAGAAAACACCCCTTCTTTTTTGCTTTTTAGAGGAAGGTAAAAAACCCCACCAGGTGGCAAAATTCATTTGCAAATTGATAAATAAATTTATTGCGGATTATTTCAAAAACTGATCGCAACAATTATCTTTGTCGCATGTTTCAGATAAAGAAGACCATAGTTTCGGAAGAGATTATCAATAAAGATTTTGTTTGTAATCTTTCGGCCTGCAAAGGAGCCTGTTGTGTAGATGGAGAGGCCGGCGCCCCGGTAGAACCTGAGGAACGGGAAGTTATGGAAGAGATCTATCCAAAGGTGAAACCTTTTCTTAGACCAGAAGGCATAGCAGCTATTGAAGCCCAGGGCACCTTTATTACCACCGAAAATGGTGAACTCGAAACCCCACTTATCGATGGAGCCGATTGTGCTTATGTTACCTTCGACGATAAAGGCACTGCCCTATGTGGTATAGAGAAAGCCCATAATGAAGGCCTTATTGATTTTAAAAAACCTGTTTCCTGTCATCTTTATCCGGTAAGAGTTCAGGATTATTCCAGTTTTTCTGCTGTAAATTATCATCACTGGCATATTTGTGATGATGCCTGTAGTTTGGGGAAAGAACTTCAGGTACCGGTTTATAAATTCACCAAAGATGCTTTGATCAGGAAATTTGGAGAAGACTGGTACAGCGAACTAGAAGAAACTGTAAAGCAAATTCAGAAAGAAAAATAAGGGGTAAAGCACTATATTTCAGTTACATATTTTCTTATTCTGAATTATTTTCTTAACTTCATCCTCCTCAAAAACCGCCCTTCCGGTTAAAAATCAGCATGCCTCAATGCTGGAAAATTACAACAGCCCCACTTGATCTAGGAGATATCCAGAAATAATTATTCTAATTAAAAATTTAAAGCGATGAAAAATTTAATCATTTCAATCCTAAGCGTGCTGTTATTTGGATTTTCGGCAGAAGCACAGTTTTTAAAGAAACTGAAGAAGAAAGTAGAGCAAAAAGTCGAAGAAAAAGTAACAGAAAATATTGCCAACAAGGCAGCAGCCGAAGCCGAAAAGTCTCTTAATAAAATGTGGGAAACCGACTTAAAGAATAGTCCGATTCCAATGGGGGCTAACCGGGTAGACATCAGTGAAGTTCCACAATCTTATGATTTTAACTGGGAATACCAGTTAACTATGGAAACTAAAGAGGGAAATGCAGATATGACCTATCTTTTAAAAGAAGATGCTCCTTATTTTGGGCTGCGCATGCCTCAAGCCGAAGGCATGTTTATGGTCCTGGATATGGACAAAAAACTCAGTATTATGTATTTCTCTTCTGGCGAAAATAATTTTATAAGCGCCAGCAAAATTACAGATCTCGTCAACCAAGATGAAACCAATCCTTATGAAAATGCTGAATTAAAAAAGATAGGGACGAAAAATATCCTGGGCTATGATTGCCAGGGTTACGAAACCGAAACTGAAGAACACACAATTACCTTCTACGTCACCCAGGAGGCACCCATTAGTTTCACCAATATGTATAGCGACGAAAAAAGCAATATCCCGAAAGGCTGGAATGCCGATTGGCTGGAAGATGGTGCTGCCTTAATGATGGAAATGAAAATGATAGACAAAAAAGACTCCAACCGGAATGCAACTATGAGATGTACCGGGTTAGAGAAGAAATCTTTTACAATAAATAAAGCGGAGTATGAAGCTCTTGGTGCTACCAGGTAAAACCAGTTCCAGGTCTTTGGTGAGAATTTAAAAGTGCCTTATAAATAATTAGTGCGACCAAAAAATGTGACCACTAGTTAGCAATTATTCATGTATTTTTAACATTTGTTTCATTGTTTACTTTTCAACATTTTTAATATAATTAAATTAAATCCACTGCTATATGAAGTATTTCAAACTGTTTTTTACATTATTGTGTTGAAAACTTTGTTGACAATGTTTATCCATCAGTTTTCTGATTTTCAAAACATTTCACCATATTTGTTGTGAACCTCGGAACCAAAAAGGTTTGCGCCAAAAAATATGTTAAAACCTCTACAGGAAACCACGCTGAAAGACGATAAAAATCGTTTCATCATTTTCCCTGTTAAACATAACGATATTTGGGATTGGTATAAAAAAATGGAGTCCCGTTTCTGGACCAACCATACCGATATTAACGACCATAAACAGGAAATAAAAGAACAAAAGTTAAATACTAACGAAGTTCATTTTCTTAGAAACCTAATGGCATTCCTGGCCGGATCACAAAACTTATCAACCCAAAATATTACCCGAAAACTTAACGGGAATATTCCGGAAGCAAATTTCTGTTTTGATTTCCAGGCAGTTTCAGAAAATGTGTACCTGGAAAGCTTTTCCATGTTCACCCGGGCATTCCTTAATCGTCCTAAAACTGAAGAACGCCTTTTTTCTGAAATTAATCCGCAGCTTAAAATCGTTGAAAACCGAATCAAAAATTGGACAAATTCAGGTTCCCTGGCCGAAGCTTTGGTTGCTTCGGCGGCATTGAATGCAATTTTCTTTCCTGCAGCCCTTTCTTCTCTTTTATGGCTTAAAAAACGTAAAGACCTGGCTGGGCTTAATTATTATTGCGAACTCATTTCACGTGATAAAGCCTATCACCGTGATCTTGCGATAAGCCTCTATTCAGAAAAGATCAAAAAAAATATTTCTTCTGAAAAGATTAGAGAGATCGTTAAAGAAACAGAAAATTTAATTGGCAATTTCTTACTGGAAAGTCTGCCGGTAAATCTTATAGGAATGCCTGTTGAAGACCTGGAGCAATACCTGAAACTGCTTAGCGATGACCTTCTTGAAAAATTAGGTTGCCCAAAAAATTCAAAAGAAACACAATCTGATAAACGTCCAAGCCTGGCCGAACAACGCGTAGGTAAATTTCAACAGGCAGGAAGAAAAATCGATAACGATTCCGATAAAATCAGTTCTAAAACTGATTTGTAAAGCCTCAAAAACGCCACGACCCCCAACGTGGCGTTTTTTGAGTTTTTATTAGTAAACCTTTAGCTCAGGTTTTAATTACCGCATAATCCCAAATTTAAATCCCCTTTAAAACAATCGAAATTAAGAGCTGATTTATCATGGGGAAACCTTGGAATTATTATTTTTGACCACACTACACAACCTTCGTGATCTAAATACAGAAGAAATGATGAACTGGGAACAACTTCTCTCCTTAAAACGTTTTGGAGACACCAACAAACGCCTTAGAAAAGAACAAAATGAAACCCGGCTGGGCTTCGAGGTAGATTATGACCGTATAATCTTCTCTTCTGCTTTTAGGAGTTTACAGGACAAAACCCAGGTTATCCCCCTTTCCAAAACCGATTTTGTTCATACCCGGCTTACTCACAGCCTGGAAGTTTCGGTGGTTGGTCGTTCTCTTGGGCGACTAGCAGGACAGAAGATCCTGGAAAAGCACCCGCACCTGGAAACAATTCACGGCTACCGCATGAATGATTTTGGTGCTATCGTGGCAGCAGCAGCCTTAGCTCATGATATTGGAAATCCTCCATTTGGACACTCAGGAGAAAAGGCCATAGGTGAATATTTTAGTCATGGTAAGGGCAAGCGCTTTAAGGAACAACTCTCAGAGAAAGAATATCGCGACCTGGTAAATTTTGAAGGAAATGCCAATGGTTTTAAAATTCTAACTGAAACCAGACCGGGAATTCCGGGTGGCCTGCGACTTTCTTATGCAACCCTGGGAGCTTTCACCAAGTATCCTAAAGAATCCCTACCGCATAAACCTACCTCTCATATTGCCGATAAAAAATTTGGTTTTTTCCAATTGCAACGTGAAAGTTTTCAGGAGGTAGCCCTGGAGTTAGGCCTTATTCAAACAGGGAAGAATGAAAACCTTGGGTATACGAGACATCCACTGGCTTTTCTGGTAGAAGCGGCAGATGATATTTGCTATACTATTATCGATTTTGAAGACGGCATTAATCTAGGACTCATAGATGAAGATTATGCCCTGGAATACCTTATAAAACTAGTTAAAAACAATATCAACACCCAGAAATACAATACACTTCAAAACACTTCAGACAGGCTTGCCTATTTACGAGCTCTAGCCATAAACACTCTTATCTCTGAAGCCGTAGAGACCTTTTTACAAAATGAAGAGGCTATTTTAGAGGGAAATTTTCATCAAGCTTTATTTGATAAAAGCGGTTATGAAGCCCAAATTAAAGACATCATTAAAATAAGCATTGAGCGCATTTACCAGAGCGAAGAAGTGATCAATAAAGAAATTGCCGGTTATAAGATGCTCTCATATCTCCTGGATACTTATACCAGGGCTTTCTTACCGACACAAGAGGAGCGGAGCTCGAATTTCAATAAGCTCGTATTAAAATCGGTGCCTAAACTCCAGCATTTGCAGGATGAAACTTCGGTATATAAAATCCTGATGGAAATATGTTCCTATACCGCATCCCTTACCGATGGTTTAACCGTGGCCTCTTTTGAAAGGTATAAGGGTTTAAGCTTATAACATTAAAACTCATAGGTAAAACCAACTCCTAGCAATTGCTTGAACTGTAACCGGGGTCCAAAAGTTTCCAGGTTACCATCGCCGTTGGTATCTTCCTTATATTTAACATCGTCATCATACCTCAATTGCGTTCCTATATTTGCTCTAATAAAATGATTCACCTTTAGGTCTGCATTTATTTCCCAGTCTACATCAATATTTCCAAATTTATTGAGATAATCTGAATAGAGACTTATCCGGTTATCCAGTTTTACATTAGTAAAGATTTCTTTGCTAAAATTACTGGTTACTAAAAACCCAATTTCTGTTCTCACCCTTTCTCCTTCCTCAATTAAATTTCCAAGCTCATCATACTGGGCTCGCTGGACTCCAAACATCCCTTCATTAGCCAGCCGTTGATCAAGTACGAAAGTAGATTTCTGAGTTAAGGGAGAAATATAAACATCCAGAGATTCATCATGGCTGGAATATTGACTACCAACACCCACAAAGAGATATCCTGGAGCCATAAATTTAGAAATAGGTTTATCGGTTTCAGGATATTTATACCCATTTGCAATTTGAGTATTAAATGTGAACTTAGCCGAATAATACCAATTGGAGATGGAATCCTTTCTGTAACCAAAAGAAGAATTCAGTCGGAATTCATCATCAGTCTTTCGCACCTCCCGACCTTCCTGGGCGTTTAATCCATATTTAAATGAAATACTATTCTTCCAGGAAAGCAATTTCTTCTTGTAGTTCCGTTCAAAATTTCCATGAAGAAGAGCGGCTATAGAATTATTCCCCCCGGCATTCCAGTTGACAAACGCGACTTCGTTAAGGTTAAGGCCTACTGCATTTTTTTCGGTCCAGAACACAATCAGCGGAGGCTCCAGTGCTATAGTATCCAGCACAACGGAAAGGGTATCCTGAACCGGCGCAGGTTTTACAATTTTTATTGAATCAGATGGTTTTATGGTATCTTGAACGTTTTGGTAAAAGCTAAAGGCAGAAGCATTTAGCGCAAAAAGACACGCTAAAAAGCTCAGAAGTAGGATTTTCATTGGATAATTTGGATTCTTCGGATTATTCGGATTATTCGGATGCGTAAAAATAAAAAAATCAGAGCTGAGATGAAATCACCTCACGTATATTTTCAACGTTTATTCCGCATTTTTCTTGTAATTCATCTACACTTCCTTGTTCAATAAATTCATCAGGAACACCTAAACACCTGATCTTTACCCGGTAATCATTTTCAGCAGCAAATTCAAGAACTGCACTTCCAAAACCACCTTTTACAACCCCGTCTTCCACGGTAATGATACTCTTGTATTTCTTACATATCTTATGCATTAATGTCTCATCCAAAGGTTTGACAAATAGCATATCAAAATGGCCGACTTTATCTTTTTGCTCCGCTTTTAAGCCTTCTATAGCCAGCTTTGCATTCTGAAACATATTCCCAATACTTAAAACAGCAAGGTCACTGCCCTCTTGTGCGCAGCTCCCTTTCCCAATCTCTACTTCTTCAAAAGCTTGCTGCCAGGCTGTTAATTGTCCCCTACCACGCGGATATCGAATAACAAGGGGGGAATCAAGTTTTAACTGGCTGGTGTAAAGCAGGTTTCTAAGATCAATTTCATTAGATGGAGCTGCGATAATCAGGTTGGGAATACTGCGCAGATAAGCGATATCAAAAACCCCGTGATGAGTTGCACCATCCTCACCTACAAGTCCCGCCCGATCAAGACAAAAGATTACCGGGAGATTCTGTATAGCCACATCATGAATAACCTGATCATAAGCTCTTTGAAGAAAGGTGGAATAGATTGCGCAAAAAACCTTAAATCCCCTGGTAGCCATTCCGGCTGCAAGAGTAACGGCATGTTGTTCGGCAATTCCAACATCAAAAGCCCGTTCTGGAAAAGCCTGCATCATATATTTAAGGGAACTACCCGTTGGCATTGCCGGGGTGATACCAATAATTTTTTTATTTTTTTTAGCGAGTTCTAGTAAACTCAAGCCAAAGACATCCTGGTATTTTAAGGGTAAATTTTCAGTAGCCTTAGACAGTAGCTCTCCGGTTTCAGGTTTAAATTTACCCGGCGCGTGGTATTTTACCTGGTCTTCCTCAGCCTTTTTTAAACCCTTTCCTTTTGTGGTAACCACGTGAAGAAATTTTGGACCCTCTATTTCCTGAAGCTTCCTTAGAATTTTTATCAGGCCGGGAATATCATGACCATCTACAGGACCGAAATACCGGAAATTCAGCGCTTCAATTATATTGTCTTGTTTGGGTTTATATCCTACCCTGGCTTTGGTAAGATATTGCTTCAGAGCTCCAACACTAGGGTCGATCCCTATCGCATTGTCATTGAGGATAACCAACAAATTAGCATCAGTCACTCCGGCATGATTGAGGCCTTCAAAGGCCATCCCACTAGCTATAGACGCATCTCCTATTACAGCGATATGTTGTTTTTCTTTATTCCCTTCAAGTTTTGAAGCAATAGCCATCCCCAATGCTGCCGATATCGAGGTTGAAGAATGTCCCGTTCCAAAAGTATCGTAAATGCTTTCTGAGCGCTTCGGAAATCCACTGATGCCATCCAACTGACGATTCGTGTGGAACTGATTCTTACGTCCGGTAAGAATTTTGTGACCGTAAGCCTGATGACCTACATCCCAAACCAGTAGATCATCGGGAGTATTAAATATATAATGCAGAACAATAGTGAGCTCTACAACTCCAAGGCTGGCTCCGAGGTGACCTTCTTTAGTGGCAACAATGTCTATAATGAATCTGCGAAGTTCTGTTGCCAAACGGGAAAGCTCTTCCTTAGGAAGCTTCCTTAGGTCTTTAGGGCTGTTTATTGTATTTAACAAGGGTGTTGCCATGCGCGCAAAGTTAAGTTATGAATTTGTAATTATGGTAAGCATTTTAAATACAAACGACCGAATCTTTTTATCTTTCGAAAAAATACAGGAATAATGCTTAGTCCTTTCGACGATGAATATTTTATGCGGAAAGCTTTAGAAGAGGCTGAAACGGCTTATACAAAAGGTGAAATACCTGTAGGGGTCGTGGTCGTAATAAACGACAGGATAATTGCCCGCGGCCACAATCTAACCGAAACCCTGAACGATGTGACTGCTCATGCCGAAATGCAGGCCATCACTGCAGCAGCCAATTTTTTAGGCGGAAAATATCTTATGGATTGTACGATGTATGTCACTTTGGAACCCTGCCAGATGTGCGCAGGAGCTCTCTACTGGAGTCAAATATCTAAACTGGTATTCGGGGCGGAAGACCAACAGCGCGGTTACCGCAAAAATGGAGTAAAACTTCATCCTAAAACCCAGGTAACACAAGGGGTTCTGGAAGAAGAAGCTTCAGCACTTTTAAAGCGTTTCTTCATAGAGAAAAGGAATCTAAACTAAAAAGCACCGCCGGGAAGAGCAGTGCTTTTTGATTATAAAATTAAACCTTTTAAGTTTTTTTCAGTTCCTCAGGTATTTCCCACATGTCTTCCAGCTCTTCCAATGATTTACCTTTAGTTTCCGGGATATATTTCATCGTAAAGAATATGATTGCCAGGATAAAAATTGAGAAGATAAAGTAAGGTAAAGATCCACTCCAAAAATCACTATTGTTTAATTCACTTTCAGCAACAATTGGAAAGGACTGTGACACTACATAGTTGGCTGCCCACTGTGCGGCTACGGCAATAGACATCCCAATAGACCTGATCTTATTAGGGAACATTTCTGAAAGAATTACCCATACAACCGGGCCCATAGACATTGCAAATGCTGCTACAAACAATAGCACCCCAATTAGGGAAACAAGACCAACATTCCCTGTCATTAGTGAAACTCCAAGGAGGAGAAAACCAATCATCATCCCTACAGAACCAATATAAAGTAAAGGCTTTCTTCCAAAGCGGTCTACGGTAGCCATTGCCACAAAGGTAAAGACAAGGTTTACCCCCGCCAATAGAATTTGTTGGGCCAGCACATCTTCTTTTCCGAAGCCAAGGGCTTTCTCAAAAATATCGGCACCATAATAAAGCACGGCATTAATTCCTGTAAATTGCTGTAGAGCAGAAAGTACAGTCCCTATTACTATAATAGAAAATACACCTTTTGCAAAAATGTTCACTTTCTTGTTGCCTTCTTCTTTAAGCAGAGATTTCTCGATCTCCTGTATTTCAATATTGGCGACTTCTTTTCCATGAATTTTTGTAAGCACTTCTAACGCCTGACTTTTCAAGCCCTTCAAGGCAAGCCACCTCGGGCTCTTAGGCACAAAAAACAAAAGGATTAGAAATGACAGACTAGGAATAAGCTCAGACCAGAGCATATAACGCCAACCGTTTTCAATATTTTCGGCTTCGGTGGCAGTGCTTCCAATAAAATAGGTGGCAAGAAAGACAACGAAAAACCCGATCACAATTGCCAATTGATAGTAACTTACCAGAGTACCTCTTATTTTTGCTGGAGCGATCTCTGCGATATAAGTTGGTGCATTCATAGAGGCAAGACCTATTCCAAGCCCACCTATAAGCCTAAACACTACCAATAGCGACACCGACTGCGGAAGGAAATCGGGAAGGCCCGAGCCCCAAGCCGATAAAGAAAAGAGTATACTGGAAAGGATAAGAGAATACTTTCTTCCCATAAAATTACTTATGGGACCGGAAATAATTGCCCCTACAAAACATCCTAAAAGGGCACTACCAACAACCCAGCCTTTCATGACCGCGTCAAGATCAAAATACTGGCTAAAATAATATTGAGAACCATTTATTACTCCGGTGTCATAACCGAACAATAAACCTCCAAGGGCTGAAACAATTGTGGTTAAAATCAGGTAAGATTTACTATGCATGAGCTTTTTTATTTAGGGTGGGTGAAGATAAGAATTATCGATTAATTTGCTAATATTTTCTGGAAGGCTTCTTCGTGTTAACGAATTGTATTTCACTCATTTAATAAGGCTAAGTTTTCCGAATTATCTAAAGTTTCTTTCTTAAATCAAAATTTAAAGATTAATATCTCAAAATGTTATAATCAGTTAAAATTTATGGATTGCAGAAATTTTTTTCTGAAACTTGAAAAATGTTAAAACTGATTCAGATTAACCCAAGCTCCCAATCTATGAAATACATATCTTTTATCAGAAACAAGACCTCACACAAGGCCTTGTTATTCCTGATGATGTCCCTAATTCATATCAATACTTCTGCCCAGGAAAACCAGGGCAGCAAGGAAATTTCCCATTCTATTTATTTTACCGCAAATACAGGGCTCGATGATTCCTTTTCTTCAAAATTAATTCTACAGCAAATAAATGAGTCTTCACAAACTGATCAGGAGGCTTCGGTTGTAGTTGTGGGGAACATTACTCCAAAAGGAGGCTACCCTCCAAAAAAGAAAGCCCGGAAAGAAACAGAAGAGTTTTTAAAGGAAAGGCTTATGAAGCCCCTGGAAGGTTTCAACGGCAATATCATTTACACCCCAGGCGTAAACGAATGGAACAAAGAGGGGCATCAAAACCTGGACGATATGGAGTCTTTTCTTCAGGATAACAGCGAAGCAGAATTCTGGCCTAATGATGGGTGTCCTATTGAAGGAGAGGATCTAAACGATGATGTTCGCCTGGTGATGGTAGATTCTCAATGGTTCCTGGAAGAGTGGGATAATCATCCCTACATTAATGACAAATGTGAGATTAAAACCAGGGAGCAGTTTTTCATTGAATTTAAAGATGAATTAAAAGATGAACAGGGCAAAACTATAATTGTAAGTATTCACCACCCTGTGATGTCTAACACCCGCCATGGATTTATCAATAAAATTGCTGGCTTTACCGAGCAATCTTACCAAAATCCATTAAGAAAAGAACTTCGAAACAGGCTGGAGACCCTTTCCAGACAATTTGAAGATGTGATCTTTGTTTCAGGGAACGACCGAAACCTGCAATATATAAAAGATGACAAAACTCCCCAGATTATAAGCGGGGCGATTGGCAAGCTCCAAAGATCCAAACCGGAAGGAGATAAGGATTTCGCCTCTAAAAAACCCGGTTTCGTTAAGTTAAATATCTTTAAAGATGGTAGTTCAAAGGTAGATTTTTACGAATCTACCACTTCCGGACCCCAATTTCTGCACAGCCAGACTATTAAGCGGGAAAGAATGAGTGAAGACGAAGTCTCATATCATTCCAAAAAGGATTTTGAATCTACATATAAAGCTTCGGTTTATACCGAAGAAGAGGTAAATAAATCTTATCCCTATAAAAAATTGTGGGGTGAACATTACCGTAGCATTTATGCCAGGCAAATAGAAGTGCCGGTATTATTTTTAGACACCCTGCCCGGAAACCCTGTAGCCATCAATGAAGGTGGAGGTCGACAATCGCGTTCCCTAAGGTTGCGCGACGAAAATGAAAATGAATTTACACTAAGGGAAATAAGAAAAAGTGCTCTCAGGTTTATTCAGGCAAATATTCCAGGGCATTATATCTACGATTATATGCAAAATACCGTGGCACAAAGAATCGTACAGGATTTTTACACCACGGCCCACCCCTATGCGCCCTTTGCAGTTAATGATATCATGGAAGATCTCGAATTGTATCACGCCAATCCAAAACTTTATTATGTTCCGAAACAAGAAAACCTGAATATCTATAACGAAGATTATGGAGATAAGCTTTATATGTTGGAAGAGCACGTTGGGGACCACAATAAGGAGTTTGAAGATTTTGGAAATGCTGATGATATACTTAGCACTTCTGATCTCTTGCTTGAGTTGAGAGAAACAAAGAACATATACGTACACGAACCCACTTACATACGCGCCCGGCTTACCGATATGCTAATTGGAGACTGGGACCGGCACGAAGACCAGTGGCGCTGGGCGGAATTTAAAGAAAATGATCAGGTTAAAATGTATAAACCTATACCACGAGATCGTGATCAGGCCTTTTCAAAATATGATGGCCTTATGGTGAAGTTATTGAAATTTGGTTTTCCTGAAACCAGAGCCTTTCAGAGTTTTAACCCAGACCTCAAGGATATAAAATGGTTTAACAAAGCAGCATATCCTTTGGACAAAGCATTTATAAGAAATGCTAAATGGCCTGAATGGAAGGAACAAGTGAAATATATTCAGGAAAACCTAAGCGATGAAAAAATTGAGGCCGCTTTTGCAGCACTCCCCAAAGACACCCAGGATGAAAGCATAGAAAATATTAAAAAGGCACTTAAAGCCAGACGCGGTAATCTCATGGGGATCGCTAAACGCTATTATGATTTCCTTACCCAAAATGATATTGTTACAGGTACTGAAGAGGACGATGCATTTATTATAACCCGAAAACCTAATGGTATAACTGAAATTCTGGTAGAAGGTGGTGACGGTTCAGAGTTTCAGCGTATCTATTCTTCATCAGAAACCAAAGAGATCTGGGTCTATGGCCTGGAAGGTGAAGATGAATTCAGTATTAAAGGAGAAGGAAATGATTTGATTAAATTAAAAATTGTTGGCGGTAAAAACAATGATACTTATAAATTTGATAATTCGCGTCAAACAAAGATATATGATTACAAAAGCAAAAAGAACAGTTTTGTAAAGACCGGTTCCAAAATGCTTACCGACAATTATGACATAAATAACTATGACCCTGCAAAACGCAAATATTCAACCAATGTGTTTTTTCCCAGTATAGGTTTTGATCCCGATGCAGGTTTTAAAGTGGGTGCAAAAAACACTTACACCTCCTATGGCCTGGCAAGAAATCCCTTTACGGCACAACATAGTCTTTTGCTAAATTATTTCTTTGCTACCGATGGATTTTCTGCGGAATATACCGGGGAATTTGCACATATTTTCCCTAATTGGAACCTGGGACTTGAAGCGAAATACACCAGCCCTAATTATACCTTAAATTACTTCGGAACAGGTAATGATAGTTTTTACGATGAAGATCTTGTCGATATGGACTTCAACCGGGTAAGGATCCAGCAAATTAGTTTTGCTCCTTCATTGATAAGAGAAAACAACCGTGGAAGTAGTTTTTACCTAAAGGGAACTCTGGAATCCATGGAGGTGGCCCATAGTGAGAATGAATATGTAGGGCAGGTTTTTGAGGAAACCAACAAACTTTTTGAGCAACAACTCTACGGTGGAGCCGAATTATATTATCGCTATCATAATCAGGACAATCCTGCTTTTCCAAGTCGCGGATTGGATTTTAATTTAACCACCGGATACAAGGCGAATATTGATGAGCACAGTAATAAATTCGGTTATCTTAAACCTTCTTTAGGTATAAATTATCCGCTGCATTCCAGCGGAATCGCCACCTTAGCTACTAAAGTAAGTGGGGAAATGATCTTTGGTGACAATTATGAATTTTATCACGGTGCTACACTGGGCGGCAAACATAGTCTTAGAGCCTATCGCAACGAACGTTTTAACGGGGAAGCTGCTTTTTTCCACAGTACCGATATTCGGGTAGGACTTTCCAGGCTACGGACTAATTTTGTTCCGCTTAGATTTGGGGTTACTGCTGGTTATGACTACGGAAGAGTTTGGAGCGATGAACCGGAGTCTGATGACTGGCACGACAATTATGGAGGTTCCATCTTTATAAACGGGTTTAATGCCTTAACCGCTAATCTAGGCTATTACCTGGGGGACGATGGTAACAGATTTATGTTTAGCCTTGGATTTAATTTTTAAGCCATAAAAAACCGGAATGTGGTACATTCCGGTTTTTTTTAGTTAAATTTCTTAATCGAGGTCTTTATAATCAAATTTCTGGCCTCCCACTGAAATCTCTATCATGGCTCCTGCTTTTGGCATGGTGAGTATAGCTCTTCCGTTTTGAAACTTTACACTTTTAGCTTTTCCCTCTTCAATAATTACTACCGAAGCATTTCCAGAAAGTTTATAATTTCCTTCTTTGAATTTATCAAGTTCAGACTGCGTTTGAAAGAGAATAGCCTGCCTGAAAGCCTGACCTCCTAACTGAAATCCAATATCCAACTGTCTCAATTCAGCAAAACCAATAAGATTTCCATCCTGGTACACCACTCCATTTCCGGCTGCTCCACCAAGAATGTATGCGCCTTTTCCTACATTGGGAAAGATCGCATACCCGACCGAGAGATCAAATAGTTCCTCAACCTCAGGATTATCGGTTATAAAGGCTGTTTTCGCTCTTTCCGCATCATCTATCAATCGTTCCTGATCTTCAGTTTGAGCAATTGTTGTGCTCACAAATATTAAAGCGAACAGGAAACTGTAAACGAAATTTAATTTCAATTTTTCCATAATAATTCTTTTTAAATTATACTTACCTGAAATTAAGGAATCGCTCTCAAAACTACTGTTAAGCATCTGTTATATTCAAGCCGTTAAAGAGTTCTACAATAAACTGTAGAATTCCACACCGTTTTTCACCTTTCAGAAAAAATATTTTTCATTACCATAGGCGTACAAAAACCACTAAAATACCACGCAACAAACTATAAATAAGGAGGTTATTCAATTTTTAAATAAAAAGATTAAAAAATGGTAAGATAGTTGGGTTAAGGGGTTAAACCCAAATTGAAGAGATGTTGAACGAAATAGATATAAACCTGCTTTTTGATATTGCACAAGTTATATTTCTTATACCATTTTTATACCTGCTTAACCAGGAGGTGTTTAAGCTTTTTAAGAAGAGACATAGCTTTTTCTCCTTCAGGCTAATGAACAGTCTGTTTTTTTACCATCTCATCTTTGGGGCTATATATTATACCTATGCTTCTTTTAACCCATCAGACTCACACAGGTATTTCCAGGTTCCGCAAAGAGCAGGAAAAGATTGGATGGATTTTACCACAACCGGTACCGGTTTCATAGACTTTATTTCCTATCCGTTTATAAACTACCTCGGTTTCAGCTACGAAATGATGATGTTGCTTTTCACCTGGATTGGTTACCTGGGTTTTGTGTATGCTTACCTAATTTTTAGAGAAAATATTCCTCATACCATCAAGGTGTTTAAAAAGATTAACCTACTCCCTTTACTACTTTTTCTTCCAAATATGCACTTCTGGACCGCCTCATTAGGAAAAGGAGCACCAATTTTTCTAGGGTTAATGATGTTTGCCTATGCCGTAACAAATTATGAAAAACGTTGGCAAGGACTCTTTTTAGGTTCTCTCCTGGTCTTTTGTATTAGGCCGCATATTTTCCTGCTGGTTTCAATTGTGGCGGTGTTGGGAATTCTATTCGGTAAAAAACAAATTGAATGGAAAAAGAAACTGGTCTATACCGGCCTGATTACCGGGGTACTTTTGATCTTTAGAGATCAAATCCTTGGCGTGGTAAACCTAGGAGGTTCCCAGAACCTCATCAGTGATTTTATGGCATTTACCGATAAAAGGGCTGATAGTTTAGGGCAAGCTAGTTCAGGGATAGCAATGAACGAATACTCACTTTTGGAGAAGTTTTTTACATTTTGGTTCAGGCCTTTATTCTTTGACGCACCTGGATTCTTTGGGGTCATAGTTTCTGCGGAAAATCTTATCTACCTGTTGTTGGTAGTGAAGCTGTTTAAAAGAAATTTCTTCAGCTTTATTAAAATTGCTCCAATTAAGGTAAAGATGAGCCTGTTATTGTTTTTGCTTAGTTCTTTCGCAATGACTTTTGTGATGTCTAATTTGGGAATAATAATCAGGCAGAAAACAATGATAATGTATTTTCTATTTTTTGTGATCTATTATTTTATGGCTTACGAAAAAAATACTGTTTTTAAATTAAAACAAGAGGTGACTGGAAGAAAGCCTTTGGCGAAAGCTGCGTAGTGATTTCGGCAATTTATCCTGATTTATTGAAGTCGCGTTTCCTTTTATAAAGGTTTTTATACTATCTCATATGTAAAAGAATTTTAACAGCTATCATCTATTCTTAAACTTCATTAGACATATATTCTATCTCAGATAATTTGTTAACTTTACTCTTAACCTTTTTAACAAACCTCCTGTTTTCCCTATAAAAAATCATCTTTGAAGAAATTTGTTTACAAAACTTCTGGCGTTATTGGTATTTTAAGTTGTATTGCCGTTCTGGCTGCTGATTTTATTGGAATTGCAGTACATGAAGCACACGACCCCATAAGCGATACTATTAGCATGTTAGC
>NZ_DATCSO010000125.1:0-7204 GCF_036568425.1 Salegentibacter sp.
TGATTTTGAAGGCAAGAAGGCAAAATATTCGAAACAATGGCGTATGGTGAGGATTTAGATCCTGGTTCAGCTGAGATACTTATACTTAATAAGTAATATTAAACTTTATGGTTACTAAAAACATTATTATATTTTTTTTAACTGGATTTATGACTGTTCTACCGACAACTCATACCCGAACAGGATGGGATCCCGGATCAGGTCCGGGATGACGTGCGAAGTAAAAACTTAGTACTAAAAACCAAAAATTACATACGCTTCCGTTTTTTGGTTCCCGAATAGATCTGGTATTTAAGAAGTTTAGATTCCAGGGCGCCGTTGTAGAGTTGTATTTTTCTTGAGGGGCGCAAGCCTACGTGCTTAATAGCTTCCAGGTTGGAAGTGATAAACCAGGCGTCGGTATCGGGGTAGCCTTGTTTCAGGGTGTCTCCTATGGCTTTGTAGAAAACCGGCATATCTATGTCCAGCCTTTCGCCATAAGGGGGATTAAATACCATATGCAGATGCCGCTCCCCTTCCTTTTTGGATTCGAAGAAATCCTGTCTTTCCACTTTTATAAATTCTGAAAGATTGGCGTTTTCAATATTATCTATAGCCTTATGCACGGCAGAAGGTGCTTTATCATAACCTTTAATGCTGAAGTGGAATTCCCTCACCTTTTTAAGCACAGAATTTTCTATTTGTTCAAATAGAGCTTCATCCCAATCTTTCCATTTTTCAAAGGCGAATTCCTTTCTATTCAGGTTTGGCGGAATATTACAGGCGATCATTGCCGCCTCGATAAGGATGGTTCCGCTCCCGCACATGGGGTCCAGGAAATCGCTTTGACCATCCCAACCCGAATGCAGCAACATTCCGGCGGCGAGCACTTCGTTTATAGGGGCGATATTGGTTGCGGTTTTATATCCGCGTTTATGCAGGGATTGCCCGGAACTATCAAAGGAAACATTACAAAAATTCTTTTCAATATGCACATTGAGGCGCAGCGTTGGGAAATCGAGGTCTACATCGGGGCGTTTCCCGAATTTATCCCGAAACCTGTCTACGATTGCATCTTTGGTTTTAAGTGAAATATATTGGGAGTGTGTAAAAATTTCAGAGTGAACGGTAGCATCGATAGCCAGGCTATCGTCTACGCCCATGAATTCTTCCCAGGGCAGGGCATAGATATTTTTATAGAGTTCTTCTTCAGAATTGATCCTGAAACTGCGATAAGGTTTAAGGATCTTAATGGCGGTACGCAAGCAGAGGTTCGCCTTATACATAAAGCCCAGGTCGCCGTAAAAACTCACGTTACGGGTGCCTTCTTTAATATCCATTGCGCCGAGACTCAGTAATTCTTTAGCCAGAATTGGCTCGAAACCATACATGGTCTTGGCTATCATTTTAAAATTATCCATATCGCTTTTTTAGAGATGGCAAAAATACATTAATTTTGGCGGATGTACCGAAGAACGGGGAAGGAATGAAAGGGCTGCGCCTTTTACATTTAAGAACCAGGTTAAGAGAAAAAAATGGAGCCGGTGCCGTGTAATTTTCGGGAAAGAAGCCGACAAACATCTATCATATTCAGCAATTAATGATCTACTTATTACCCTTAGTTTCGGTTTTTATTGGCTATGTTATTTCCCGTTTTCTGAATCCGGGGACTTCCACCGGGTTTAAATTATTGCTGAGTTTTAGTGGGGCTTACCTCCTTTCGGTAACCGTTTTTGAATTACTCCCTGAGGTTTATGCGGTAGCGATTGACGGGATTGGCATATATATCATGCTGGGCCTTCTGCTACAGATCCTACTGGAATTTATTTCCAAAGGGGTGGAACACGGGCATTTGCATACCACCGATAAAAGTACCACTTTCCCCTTAATGTTACTGATAAGCTTAAGTATTCACGCCTTGCTTGAAGGGGTTCCGCTTGACGAAAAAGGGCATTTATTGCACGGGGTAGTGATCCACAAGATCCCGGTAGCCGCAATTTTGTCGGTTTTCCTGGTCCATTCGAAACTTGCTAAATGGAAGGTTTTTCTGTTTTTGGGGATCTTCGCGCTGATGACTCCGCTGGGAAGTTTTTTAAAGATGAATGTGCCGTTTATCGAACAAAGTTCGGTATATCTTAATGCAATAGTGATTGGTATCTTTTTACACGTTTCGACTACGATCCTTTTTGAAGCCTCGAGGAATCATAAGTTCAACGCCTCGAAATTGCTGGTGATTATCACCGGAATCTTACTGGCCTATTTTATTTAATTATGTTCAGCAGGGAAGAAAGCAAAAAGTTACGGCAGCAATTCTGGACGAGTTTCGGAATAGTTTACAGGACAAAGTGGATACTTTACGATACCAAACAGAAGGAGATTCAGCTTAAATTCACTTTCAACCGGAAATTTGCCCAGGTTTCCCTGGACGTTATCGACCCCGATGAACTCGTTCGCGCCTATTATTTTGAAAAACTGCTTAGTTTAAAGCAGATCATAAGAAATGAATACCTACCGGAAGCTATTTTTGAAGAAGCTTATGAACTGCCCGAGGGGAAAACGATCTCCAGGGTTTATGTACAGCTGGACGGGGTGAATATTCACAAGCGGCAGCAATGGCCTGAGGTGATGAAATTCTTAAATGAGCATATGCTTCAGCTGGAAGCTTTCTTTGAAGAATACCGCGATTATCTTAGCGCGTAGAAGGTTTTGGGTGTTTATGAGGATGGCAATGGATTAAGCCAGATTGGCACGAGGCACTATATTGTTCGGTTTATTTTTATAGGATTTTGCCGGGTATCAAACCATCATTTATTTCAATTCGGTTTTCCTTATCATTTATCCAATAAATGATCTTATAACTCTTATATACCAGGTATCTGAATTCTTCATTTCGGCTCTTTAATAAATCTTCAGTTTGGCCAATTTTCGGTTGCTTTTTTAGTTTAAGTGTTGTGTTATATTCCTTCAACGAGTTTTTTCGCTATTTGAATACCCGCTTTTTCCCGGTAATCTTCATAAATTATTCTTCTGTGAGCAAATTAGTCCAATATAATTTCACTTCCAATTATTAATTTTAGCTTTTAATTCGTCTGGTTCTATTAATCGGTCATTTTTAGAATCATCCATAGATTGATCGATTCGGGAATTAAACTCATCTAAAGAGAATTGTTTTAATTTCTTCTGTTTACCTTTTTTATTCTCTTTCTTTATTATTTTTTCCAGTTCCCGGATAACATCCTCACGTTGAACTTTTTAAAATTCCTGAATTAGTTTAAGCTTTTTAGTTTGTAAATCCATTTTAATCAGCTTATTATCAAGGGTACGGATTTTCCGTTTTTGCCGTGAATTTCCCGGGAAAGGAATTTTCAACCATATTACCCGAATTCTTCATGTAAAAAGCAGTTTCATCTTCCTTCGACAAAAATTTCCGCAGAACAAAAAATCGGATAAATTCAGCCAAAAATTTTCGGCACTAAAAAGCAGGGATTTTCCGCAGTGAAAAAAGGAAACAGAATGTTTATGTTGAGGTTTATAAACTTTTTTGAATGTTAGAGATCAAATTATATCCTTTAAAACACCGGGGAGCTTTGCATATTGCGGTGTCTTTTCCTTTTGATATGGACCTTAACCAGGAAATAGGAAAGGTTCCAGGGATACGCTGGAGCCGAACAAACCGCTGTTACTATGTGCCCTTCTCGCAGGAGAACAAAAACAAGCTTTTCGAGTTATTGAAGTGCAAAGGAAGGTACATAAACTATTCGGCCCTGGCCGGAGTAAAAGCAGAAACGCCTACTAAAGCGATTAAACTCTTAAGCAAGCATAAGCAGGAATTGCTGAACATTTATCTTTCTTATTTAAATGGAAAGCGTTACAGCAGAAGTACCATGCGCACTTATAAAAGTTTTATCGAAAAGTTTTTACTGAGCCTGGAAAAGTCGGTTGATGAATTAACCAACCGGGACCTGGAGTTATATTTTGAGCGGGAGATCGCAGACAAAAGTTATGCGATAAGCACCCACCGGCAATGTGTGAGCGCATTAAAGCATTTTGCCAGCTTACAGCAATTACCCGACCTGGAAGCTGAAATGATTAGCGCTCCGAAGAAAGACAGAAACCTGCCCACAGTTTTATCTAAGGAAGAAGTTATAGACCTGCTTCGGGCTACCCGAAACCTTAAGCACCGGGCTTTGTTTGCCTTGTTGTATGCCTCGGGGCTACGGGTGGGAGAAGCTTTAAACCTAAAATTAAATAACATAGATATCGATAGGCGGCAAATAATAGTAAAGAAAGCCAAGGGCCGCAAAGACCGGTATGTGACAATGGCTGAAAGTTTTGTTCCCTTACTGATGAATTACCTGAATACCTACCGCCCAAGTGTTTATTTTGTAGAAGGTGCCCAGGGCGGACAGTATTCAGGATCCAGCGTTAGGGTAGCCCTAAAGCAGGCGTGCAGACGGGCGGGCTTGAAAAAACGGGTTACCCCGCATAGTTTACGGCATTCATTTGCAACACATATGCTTGAAAACGGGATAGACATTAGGTATATCCAGAGTTTGTTGGGCCATTCCAGACCGGAGACAACTATGATCTATACGCATGTTACGCAAAAAGACCTGATGCAAATAAGGAGTCCCTTAGATGTAACGCTGGAAGCCCTCACGAAAACCGATAAAAATAAAAGCAAACCACGCTTATCTGACAATAACCTGGAATAAAAGTGTATTACTTTGAAAGACAACATAATTTTCTTTAATATAAAAGGAAACACGTACAGACTGATTGTAAAATTCAACTTGGAATATCAAATCGGTTGGATTGGGTTAATAGGCATTCATGCAGAGTATGATAAAATAAATGCAAATACAATTTAAAATAAAACCAATTAGAAACGAAGGCGATTATCAAAATGCTCTTTTACGACTACAGAAAATTTTTGATGCAAAAAGAGGAACCGATGAGGGTGATGAATTGGAAATATTATCCATTTTAATTGACAATTACGAAAACGAACAATTTCCCATAGAAATGCCGGGTCCTATTGAAGCAATTAAATTCAGGATAGCACAATTAGGATGAAACCAGCAAGCTGCTGGACCCAAACAAGGCTATATGCAGTAGTATGATTATTAATTCGGGCCTGATTCTGAAATTTCAGTAAAAATTAAAGCAGTTAAAACAAAAGACCTGGCAGAAATCTTTGGTTTCAAAAGCAAAGTGAGTGAGATCTTAAATAAAAAAAGGAAACTAAGACTGGAAATGGTAAGAAACTAAATTCCACACTACATATTCCAACAGAAGTTCTAATCCAGGATTATTAGTTGGAACAGATTTAGAGTTTCACCCAGGTTTCAAACCTAATTTTTCCGAAGAGGGAAAACAAGAACACTATTATTTACCTGTGAGGAGCCGATACAGTAATGTGCGTATATATTTTAAAATATGGAGTAACTTGCTAATCATTATTCAAACAATTCGCAACAAGCTGTAAATATGAAAATCGCACTGCTCTCTCCTATTGCCTGGAGAACTCCCCCGGTAAAGTACGGGCCCTGGGAGCAGGTTGCTTCAAATATTACTGAAGGGCTTGTAGCGCGAAACATAGACGTCACCTTGTTTGCAACCGGAAATTCTATTACAAAAGGTAAACTGGAAGCTGTTTCAGAAAATGCCTGGAGCGAGGATACAGAGATGGATCCCAAGGTTTGGGAATGTCTTCACATCAGCAATTTGATGGAACAGGCAGGCAAATTTGATTTAATACACAACCACTTCGATTTTCTTCCGCTTAGCTATTCCAGACTCATTAAAACCCCTATGCTTACCACCATACATGGGTTTTCTTCAGAAAAGATCCTCGAGGTCTATAAAAAGTATAACAAGACCGCTTATTATGTTTCCATCAGCAATTCAGACCGCAACCCGGCGCTGGATTATGTGGCGACGGTATATAATGGCATTAATGAGAAAGAATTTAGCTTTAAGGAAAGAACAGGGGATTATTTGTTGTTTTTCGGCAGAATTCATCCGGAGAAGGGAACACTTGAAGCCATTGAGATCGCCAAAAAATCGGGACGAAAGCTGAAGATTTCGGGCTTAATTCAGGACCAGGACTATTTTGACAGCAAGATAAAGCCGTTGATTAACGATGAGGATATTATATTTGTGGGCAATTCGGGGCCGAGGGAAAGAGATGAGCTAATGGGGGGAGCTCATGCCCTTTTACACCCCATAAGTTTTAAAGAACCTTTTGGTTTAAGCGTAGCCGAAGCCATGATGTGCGGAACCCCGGTTATTGCGTTCAACCTGGGTTCTATGCCTGAATTGATAGTGCACGAAAAAACCGGTTTTCTGGTTAATAGCGTTGATGAAGCGGCTGAAGCAGTTAGGCTCATAGCCAAGATAAGCAGAAAGTTTTGCCGGGAATGGGCATTTTCTAAATTTAGCAGGAAAGAAATGATCGATGGCTATTTAGCGGTATACGAGCGCATATTAAACCCCGGGAATTAGCGTCTTACATCACGTATTATCAGGTTTGAGATACGGCGTGATCCGGCAGCTATTTACTGAAAGATCATTAGCGTACTGAGATTTCGGCTAAGGAGTTTCCTTAAAATCTTAAGGGAATCGTATAAAAAGCAAGAAAACCTACGTTTATCCCGAATTTATTTGTGTTAAAAGTGTATATTGCTGTGGATATAACGTGTTGCCTGCAAGCGGAAATTCTACTAAAAATGAATTTGATCAATAAACTTAAAAATATATTTTTAAAGAAGGATTGGGTGGAGACGCCCGATCTTAAATGGGAGAATTATAAAATTCAATTTGAAATTTTAGAGGAGGAACAATTAATAGAAATTGCCAGACTTTGCAGAACCCGACTGACCAACGAAAATTCTTATATTAAAAAATCTGATCTCAACCTGACCGACAGCATTAAATGCCAAACACTCGATTCTTTGATATCTTGGGTCAAACAAATATGGGAAACAGATTTTACCGACACCCACAAAGTGAGTAATGAAAAAGGATGGATTTATAGATACTACGTGGATATTGATGAGAAGGTTAATCAAATCTCTTTAAATAATGTACTGACAGCTGCGGACGGAACTATAGGACATGTCATTTATTCCGTACTCGTAATCAAGAAAATTCAAAACGAATACTATTGTTGGAATCTTTTGGAGTGAAAAAAGCCTGCAGGCAACAATATATAAAAACAATG
>NZ_DATCSO010000126.1:0-7093 GCF_036568425.1 Salegentibacter sp.
ATGAAAATAGACAAAATTTTGACGGAAATTGATGAAATGGGGGATGCCCATGCGGGTAGCAGTGCAGACACACCAATACGCGAGGATGCTTTTGAGCTTAGTAATATTGAAAAAGTTGCCTTAATCAAGGATGACGTAAAGAAAATTATGGAAACTCTGGGACTTGATCTTAACGATGATAGTCTACAGGGAACACCTCAGCGGGTTGCTAAAATGTTCGTGAACGAAATTTTCTCAGGACTTGACCCTGCAAACAAACCAAAGGCCTCCACTTTCGAGAACAAATATAAATACGGAGAGATGCTGGTAGAAAAAAACATTACTGTTTATTCTACCTGTGAACACCATTTACTACCTATCGTTGGGAAGGCACACGTGGCTTATATCTCGAAAGGCAGAGTAATAGGTCTCTCTAAAATGAACAGAATTGTAGATTATTTTGCAAAGCGACCACAAGTCCAGGAAAGAATGACGATGCAAATTGTTCAGGAACTCCAAAGAGCTTTAGGAACACCCGATGTTGCTTGTGTGGTTGATGCTAAGCACCTTTGTGTAAATAGTCGGGGAATCAGGGATATTGAAAGTAGCACCGTAACCAGTGAGTTTGGTGGAGCATTTAAAAACAAGGAGGTGAAACGTGAATTCCTGGATTATATCAAACTGGACACTTCTTTTTCATAATTAATTATTTCCAATTAAAATAACCAACTACCTATGGCGCTTTTTGATGAACAAAGCTTAAAACTGTACAATTCAATGAGTGGGGAGAAAGAAGTATTCACCCCCATAAACCCAGGACATGTAGGCATGTATGTTTGCGGCCCTACTGTTTATAGCAACGTTCATTTAGGCAATTGCCGTACTTTTATTTCCTTCGACCTGGTCTTTAGGTACCTGAAGCACCTTGGATATAAAATAAGGTATGTTAGAAATATTACCGATGCCGGCCACCTTGAAAACGATGCCGACAGCGGAGAGGACCGTATCGCCAAAAAGGCGAGACTGGAAAAAATTGAACCTATGGAAGTAGTACAGCGCTACACTATAGATTTTCATAATATTCTTCAAAAATTCAACAATTTACCGCCAAGTATCGAGCCAACTGCTACAGGCCATATTGTGGAACAAATTGAGATTATAAAGGAAATCCTGGAAAAAGGGTTTGCTTATGAAGCTAACGGGTCGGTTTATTTTGATGTAATGAAATACAACGAAAGTCATCATTATGGAAAATTAAGCGGGCGATCTCTTGAAGATATGATTGCAAACACCCGTGAACTTGCTGCCCAAAGCGATAAGAAGAATCCGCAGGATTTTGCTTTATGGAAAAAAGCCGAACCGCAGCATATTATGCGTTGGCCATCTCCCTGGAGCGATGGTTTTCCTGGCTGGCATTTAGAATGCACTGCTATGAGTACCAAATACCTTGGAGAAGAATTCGATATACACGGAGGCGGAATGGATCTGAAATTTCCACATCATGAATGTGAAATTGCCCAGGGAGAAGCTTCTACCGGTAAGAACCCTGTTCATTACTGGATGCATGCCAATATGCTTACTCTTAATGGTAAGAAAATGGCCAAAAGCACAGGAAATAATATCCTTCCCGAAGAAATTTTTTCAGGTAATAATAATATTTTGGACAAGCCATTTTCTCCAAATGTAACAAGGTTTTTTATGCTTCAGGCACATTATCGCAGCGTGCTGGATTTCTCTAATGAAGCCCTTTCGGCAAGTGAAAAAGGCTTCAACCGACTTATGGACGCTTACCATCAGATCGAGAATCTTCCGGTTGGAGAATCCTCATCTATATCGGTTAGCGATTGGAAACAGTCCTGCTATGATGCCATGAACGACGATTTTAATAGCCCTATCCTTATAGCAAAGCTTTTTGATGCTGTAAAATTCATCAATAGTATTAAAGAAGCTAAAGCAAAAATCACTTCGGAAGATAAAGAAGCCCTGCAGAAAACCATGAAAAATTTCATGTTTGATGTATTAGGACTTCTCGAGAAAACTTCAGAAAATGAAGAAAGTACACAAAAACAGCTTTCAGCAACCATAGAACTGCTTATAAAACTAAGAGCCGAAGCACGGGTAAATAAGAATTTTGCTTTAAGCGACCAGATAAGAGACCAGTTACAGGATATGGGCATTCAGCTAAAAGATGGAAAAGAAGGCACGACCTTCAGTATAGAATAAACATGTTTATAAAGATACTCGCATATCCTTTTATTCTATTGGTGAAATTTTATCGACATTTCATCTCCCCTCTTACTCCTGCAACCTGCCGTTACACGCCTACCTGCTCCCAGTATTCTCTTACGGCTTTAGAAAGGTTTGGAGTGTTTAAAGGCGGCTGGTTAAGCATTAAAAGGATTGTAAGCTGCAATCCCTGGGGCGGAAAAGGCTATGATCCCGTCCCCCCAAAAAAGAATACCTAGCAATTTGCAGAAACCTGCAAATATGTATCTTTACCTTACTAATAAATAAATCTACTTCATGCTCTTCAATGCAATTACCTGGAACCCTTCTGAAGGTTTGGATCTTGGGTTTTTCACCCTTCATTATTACAGTTTAATGTTCCTTATCGCTTTTGGTTTGGGATGGTATATTATGAAAAGTATCTATACCAGAGAAGGAATTGATATAGAGAAACTGGACTCTTTATTTATCTACACAGTGCTTGCTACGCTTATTGGGGCCCGGCTGGGACATGTAATCTTTTATGACTGGGATTACTTCCAGAACCATATACTGGAAATATTCTTACCGGTAAGGTTTGAGCCCGAATTTGAATTCACTGGTTTCAGGGGACTTGCAAGCCATGGTGCCGCGATTGGGATCATTATTGCCATGTATTTATACCGAAAGAAGGTACTGGATAAACCAGTTCTCTGGATCCTTGACCGGATTGTTATTCCTGTTGCCAGTGGTGGTATTTTTATTAGGATAGGGAATTTCATCAATTCTGAAATAATTGGGAAACCAACCAATTCAGACTATGGAGTCATTTTTGCCAAACTGGGTGAAGATTTCCCCAGACATCCTGCCCAGCTATACGAATCGGTTTGTTATTTTTTTATCTTCATTTTGCTATGGTATTTATACTGGAAAACCGATAAACGTTTTAAAGTAGGATACATCTTTGGTTTATTCCTGGTATTGCTTTGGACGGTAAGATTCTTTGTAGAATTCATAAAGGAAGCTCAGGTAGAAGAACGTGCAACCTGGCTCTTAAATACTGGCCAATGGCTAAGTATACCGTTTATAATTGCAGGTTTCTATTTTATGTATCGCCCAACGAAAAATCGTAGCCTATGATCCGTAGAAATCTTTTTTTAAGTCTGAGCCTGGCCTCTGTAATTCTTTTTTCTTCATGTAAAGACGACTCTCAGCCAGAAGAGATAATTGAAGAAAGCATTGAATTCACCAAAGAAGGGGAACTAAGCCTAATCAAAGCTGGAGGTGATACCATAAAGAAATTAGACATTGAAATTGCCGATAGCCAATATGAACATGAGACGGGCTTAATGTACCGGGAAAGCATGGAAGAGCTTCAGGGAATGCTTTTCATCTATGATGATGCAGCACCGCGGGCCTTCTATATGAAAAATACTTATATACCATTGGATATCATCTATTATTCTTCAGACAGCACCGCGGTGAGTTTCTATGAAAATACTGAACCCATGGACCAAACCTCTTTACCTTCAGGGGAACCAACACAATTCGTACTGGAAATAAATGCGGGGCTAATTGAAAAATGGGGTATTGAAGTTGGAGATAAAATTTACTTCAAAAGAACAGACTAAACATATTTCTAAACAAGCAAAAAGGCTTTCCTTACACTCAAGGAAAGCCTTTTTTGTTTACTGTTCTATTAACTGAATTAAACCTACAAAGAAGCCCTAAAGTTTCTGTATTTTTAAATTCTTTCCATCTCTACCAAAACAAAACTAACTCACAGAAACAAAAAAAGGCTCCCCTGTTACGGGAAGCCTTTTTTTTATGAGTATTAAACTTTACTTAAACTGTAGTTTCAGGCTCTTCTTCAAGTTTCTTTTTCTTCTGAATCTTCGCTTTATCGGTAACACTGTCAAACATAACCGGCGTGGCGATAAAGAGTGACGAGTAAGTACCTACAATTACACCTACAATTAAGGCAAACATAAAGCCACGTATACTTTCCCCTCCAAAGATGAAGATAGCAAGCAATACAATTAAGGTGGTTAGCGAGGTATTTAAGGTACGACTTATCGTACTATCCAGAGCTTTATTAATAGTTATGTCGAGGTTCCATGAAGTATGCTCATTAACATACTCCCTAATCCTGTCAAAAACAACCACGGTATCGTTAAGCGAGTACCCAATTACGGTTAGTATCGCAGCGATAAAGGCCTGGTTAATTTCCATACTAAAAGGCATCACCTTATAAAGCAGAGAGAAAACACCTAATACTATAATAACATCGTGAGCTACAGCAGCAACAGACCCAATACTGAACTGCCATTTTCTAAACCTCAATAAGATATAAAGGAAAATAACAACCAGAGATCCCAAAATAGCCCAGAAAGAGTCATTCTTAATATCATCGGCAATGGTAGGTCCAACCTTCATAGACTGCATGATTCCGAGTTCACGATCTGTTCCGCCGGCCTCAAATTGTTCGTAAGTAAGATCCGCAGGAAGATATTCCTGAAGTGCATCAAACATGGTTCTCTGAATTTCCTGGTCTACTTCTGCCCCATCATCCTCTACACGGTAATTGGTAGTGATTTTAAGCTGATTATTTGGTCCAAATGTTTTAGCCTCTGCACTCTCAAAAACTGCTACCAGGTCATCCTGAACATCGGTAGGAGAAACATCCTGGTCAAAACGTACCGTATAAGTTCTACCACCAACAAAGTCAACCCCCAGGTTTAATCCCTGGACAAGTAATGAACCTAAACTTATAATGATTAAAATTCCCGAAATAACATAGGCTAATTTTCTTTTTCCTAACCAATCTATCTTTACATTTTTGAAAAGATTCTTTGTAGCTGAAGTAGAGAATGGAAGTTCTTTTCCGCTTTTTGCGTAACCATCTATAAACAGGCGGGTAATAAAGATCGCGGTAAATAAAGAAGTAGCAATACCAATTAATAAGGTAGTGGCAAATCCTTTAATAGGTCCGGTTCCAAGAATCAAAAGAATAAAACCTGTAAGACCAGTGGTAATGTTTGCATCAAGAATAGATGAAAGTGCATTATTAAAACCATCTTTAATAGCATCTTTCTGCATTTTACCCTTTGCAAGTTCTTCTCTAATTCTTTCAAAGATAAGTACGTTCGCATCTACCGAAATCCCAATGGTTAAAACGATACCGGCAATACCCGGTAAGGTTAGAACGGCCCCAAGTCCTGCTAAAATTCCGAAGATAAAAAGTATGTTCACGGCAAGGGCTATATCGGCATAAATACCAGCCTTTCCGTAGTAGAAAATCATCCAAAGAAGTACAAAAATAAGAGCAATGGCAAAAGACAAAATACCACTATCGATAGCTTCCTGTCCTAAACTTGGCCCTACTATCTCACTTTGAATTATATCTGCAGAGGCAGGAAGCTTACCTGCTCTAAGTACGTTAGCTAAATCCTGTCCTTCTGTAATAGTAAAGTCTCCTGTAATCTCACTTCTCCCTCCTGAGATAGGTCCGCTTGATACTCCGGGGGCAGAATACACAATATTATCAAGTACAATTGCGATCTGGCTTTGATTGTTAGAAGCATAACCCGTCATTTCTTCCCAAATCTTGGCTCCTCTACCATCCATTTGCATAGACACTGCTATCCTACCTACCTGGTCGAATGTTTGCTGAGCATCTGTAATAACGTCTCCACTTAAAGGCGGAGTCATATTTCTATTCCCTTTTAAAGCATAAAGTCCCACAATATCTGCATCCCCTTCAGGAATCCCCCAAACAAATTTAGCGTAACGCTGGTCTGCGGGTAGCAGAGATCTTACCTGAGATTTATTAAGGTATTCCATTGCTTTAGCTGTATCTCTGGTAGAAAAATAAGCTAAAACCGGTCCTCCCGGGGAGCCCGGAGTTCTAATAAGGTCAAATAATGGATTGTTGCCGGTAGGAGCATCAGAAGAATCATCTTCTTCGGCTTCAGCGAGAAGTTCATCAATATCACTATCCTCCGTTGCTGTAGTATCGGCTTCCTGTTGGGTTTCCTTTTTATCTCCAACCAAATCAATCAAACGATTATTAGCCTGTGCAAGGAAGTTCCCGAAATCATTGCTTTTATATACGTGCCAGAATTCTAATTGAGCGGTACTTTGAAGTAGATTTTGTACCCTGCTGATATCTTTAGCCCCTGGAAGTTCTACCAGAATTCTTCCTGAATTCCCTAAACGCTGAATATTTGGCTGTGTAACACCAAATTTATCGATACGTTTACGAAGCACCTCAAATGCTGAGGTAATAGACTCGTCTACTTTTTTTCTTATCACCTCTTCAACTTCAGCATTTGACATTTCAGCATTAATGTCATCGCTAAGGGATTTATTAAAGAATGCATCAGGAGAGGCCAGTCTGGCATCCGGGATTTCGTTAAAAGCTTCGAAAAACAGATCTATATAATCTTCCTGACTGTCTTTTTGAGCTGCATCGGCTTGATCTAGAGCACGATTAAAAGCAGGATCATTAGTATTATTCGCAAGACCGTGAAGAATGTCTCTCACTGAAATCTGAAGGATAACATTAATTCCCCCTTTAAGGTCTAAACCTTTATTTAGTTCTTTTTCTTTGGCATCATTATAAGTAATGCCGGCAATAATTTCGTCGCCTCCTATAGAGTCCAGATAACGTTTTTCTTCAGCATCTCTTAAAACTGAATAATTATCTACATCTTCACCAATTTTTTGAATGGCATATTCTTCAGCTTCATCTTCAACTCTATTTGTAATAAATGTAAATGAAAGCTGGTAAATACATACCAGTCCAAATAAAATTGCAAAAACCTTAATCAGTCCTTTGTTCTGCATTATTCCTTAAATTATAATTAATTAGGTCGATTTTAAAAACGGACAAATATAGGGTTTCAAA